>NZ_JAUNVV010000039.1:1719-16693 GCF_030540645.1 Arthrobacter sp. | reverse complement strand
TTGTTCCAAGAGCTGCTGGAAGCCCGGATCCGGGTCCTGGGCCCGGATGCCCCCGCCACCCTGATCACCCGCAGCAACTTGGCGTCCTGGACCGGGGAGGCAGGGGATGTTGCCGGGGCGATCACCTTGTTCCAAGAGCTGCTGGAAGCCCGGATCCGGGTCCTGGGCCCGGATGCCCCCGCCACCCTGACCACCCGCAAGTGGATAAACCGATTGGAAGGCTGAAAACACCCATCCAGCAGGCATACAGTTTGGTTGTTATAGCTGCGCCGCGGAGGCCTCGGCCCGATCCGCTATGCCGGTTCGGGCAAGCCCCCGGGATATTCCTCCGCGCATAGACTCGTACTTTTGACAGACACAGAATGTGTCAAGTTTGGCGGTTAGCCGTGAGATTTTGTTATCGCTCGTTGTCGTACTTCCGAGCATCACAATGTCTTGTAACTCTAGGGATGCAAGACCGGGGGTCAAGACACTTTGGCGTCTGTCATTTTTCGAAGTCGTCTGCACCAGTTCATGCGGCGGGGGAGGGTTCGTGCATATGACTGTGAACGGGTAGCGGGTCAAAGCCGCTTGCACTAACTGCATTCTGTTTCGGAGTCGTCTGAACTACCTTTAACTATGGTCGAGAGCCGGTGGCACTGTTGGTGCCCATGATGCAGGGCGAACCGCCTGTCGTTGAACGTGGGCTGCTGGCTATGTCCGATGTTGCCTGGGAACAGGCGGTGCGAAGAACCGCGGTGATTGCGCCTTTGGCGGTGCTGGATGTCGTTGGCCATGCGGCTGCTGATCATGCCGCCGGAGAACTCAATATTTCCCGGCGTCAGGTTTATCTCCTGATTAGGCGCTATAGGCAGGGATCCGGGGTTGTGACGGACCTGGTCCCTTGGCGATCAGATGGGGGCCGGGGTGGCGGACGGTTGCCCGCGCCGGTGGAGGCGGTGATCGACGAACTGATCCGTAAACGCTATCTGAAGCGGCAACAGCTCTCCTTGGCGGTCGTTTACCGCGAGATCGTCCGCGCCTGTGCAGCGCAGGGGTTGTCCCCGCCATCGCGTAGTACCGTTGCCCGTCGGATCGTTGCGATGCATCCGGCCATGGTCGCCCGCCGCCGGGAAGGTGCTGACGCGGCCCGCCCCTTGCAGGCCGCCGGCGGCCGGGTTCCGGAAATCTGTGCCCCGTTGGAACAGGTCCAGATCGATCACACCGTGATTGATCTGATCATCGTGGACGAGCGCGACCGCCAACCGATGGGGCGCGCCTATCTGACGGCCGCCATCGATGTCTATAGCCGTTGCATGGTGGGAATGGTGGTCACTTTGGAAGCCCCGTCCGCTGTGTCTGCCGGGCTGTGTCTGGCCCACATGGCTTGTGACAAGCGCGCGTGGCTGGAGGGTTTGGGACTGCGTGAAGACTGGCCGATGAGTGGAAAGCCACGGCAGCTGTATTTGGACAACGCGGCCGAGTTCCATAGCGAAGCCTTGCGCCGGGGCTGCGAACAGCATGGAATCAAGCTTGGCTACCGTCCCTTGGGACGGCCCCACTACGGCGGCATCGTTGAGCGGGTCATTGGCACGATGATGGCCCAGGTCCACGAACTTCCGGGGACAACGTTCTCCAATCCGGTCCAACGCCGGACCTATGATTCTGATAAGACCGCGGCATTAACGCTCCGCGAGCTGGAACGGTGGCTGGCCCTGGCGGTCGTTACCTACCACGGCAGCATCCATGGCGGCCTGGACCAGACACCTGCCGGCCGCTGGTCCCGGGGCATAGCCGCTTCCGGGACACCCCAGGTGGTCACTAGCCCCACGGCGTTCCTGGTGGATTTCCTTCCAGTCCTTCGCCGCAAGCTCACCCGCACAGGTTTTGTCATCGACCACGTCCACTACTTCGCCAACGTCCTCAAGCCCTGGATCGCCCGACGCGATCGGTTGGAAAAGTTCGTCATCCGCAGGGACCCGCGTGACATCAGCAGGATCTGGGTGCTGGACCCGGAGGGAAACAACTATCTGGAGATCCCCTACCGCACCCTCGCGAATCCTGCCGCAACATTATGGGAACACCGCCAAGCCCTGAACCGATTGCGGGAGCAGGGACGCAGAGAGGTCAATGAACCCGAGTTGTTCCGTATGATCGGACAGATGCGTGAGCTCGCCCGAACCGCCCAGCGTGATACCCGCCGGTCGCGCCGGGAGAGGGAGCGCCGCACCCACCTGAAACCCGGTATCCGATCAAATGCTCCGGAGCCGCCGGCGGATGCCATCGCGGACGGATCCCCGAGGGCTTTACCGTTCGATGACATCGAGCAGTGGTAACCGTGGATGAATACCCTCCGGTCGATCTGTCCCATCTGCATGCCTCCGCCCAGGTCCTTGCGCGGTTGCCGGGTCCGGAACGTATTCAGCGGATCCGGGCTGACCGGTGGATCGGCTACCCGCGTGCCCTGGAAGCCCTGGCCCGGCTCCAAACCCTGTATGACTGGCCGATCAAGCAGCGAATGCCCAACCTGTTGCTGGTCGGGCCAACCAACAACGGCAAGTCAATGATCATCGAGAAGTTCCAGCGCAGGTATCCACCGATCTCGCTCCCGGAGCGGGAGCAGATCCCAGTGCTCAGTGTGCAGATGCCCTCCGAACCCTCCGTCGCACGCTTCTACGCGGCATTGTTGATGGCGGTCGGTGCACCGGCACGCCCACGCCAACGGCTGGCCGAGTTGGAACGGTTCGCATTGTCCCTGCTGCGCGAAGTAGGTGTGCGCATGCTGGTGATCGATGAGTTGCACAATGTGCTGGCTGGCCGGGAGAGCAGCCGCCGGGAGTTCTTGAACCTGCTGCGCTTCCTCGGGAATGAGCTGCGCATCCCGCTGGTCGGCGTCGGCACCCGTGAGGCCTATCTGGCGATTCGATCCGATGAGCAGTTGGAAAACCGGTTCGAGCCCATCACCTTGCCCGTATGGGCTGAAGGTGAGGAAGCCTGTTCGCTTCTGGCCAGCTTCGCTTCGTCCTTTCCGTTGCACAGCCCTTCAGGCATCGCTGCCGAAGACATGGCCCGATACCTGCTGACCCGCAGCGAAGGAACCATCGGGGAACTAACGATGTTGCTGACCGAGGCCGCGGTAGCTGCTGTTGACAGCGGCGAGGAGGCCATCAACCACCGAACCCTTGCCTTGGCCGCGTACGCCGGCCCGAGCGAACGCCGTCGCCGGTTCGAGCGCGAGCTCTCATGAGGGGACCGCTGCGCTGGCCCGTGCATCCGGCTCCGCTGGACGGGGAAGCGCTCTCTTCTTGGCTCCGCCGTATCGCCGGCTGTTACGACCTGGGCGTTGCGGAGTTGCTGGAATACGACCTCGGCCCCGGGGCATCACGGCATCAGGAGCTGGACCTCAACCCGTCCGCCGCCATTATCGAACTCCTCGCACGGCGAACGGGTATTCATCCGGACCGGCTGCACAGCATGAACCTGACAGGCTGGACACCCTGGTTGCTGGACACACTCGAACCGGAGCCCTCCGCCTTCGATGCGTATGTCCGCCAGTTCTCCATCCTGCTGCCGACCAGTAGACGGCCGGTGCGCATCGTGCCCGGCTGGCGCGCTTGGATCCCCGATCACCCCCTCCAGCGGGCGTGCCCGCAATGCCTCGCCGATCCCGCCAAACAAGGCCTGCTGCTGATGTGGCAACTACCGCTGCTGCTCAGCTGCCCGGACCACGGCTGCCTGCTGGAAACGTGCATGGGATTCCCCAGCGGGGGCTACTTTGAATGGACGGGCGGGAACACCTTCCCGTGTCGCGCCGACAAGCAGATCAGGACAATGGACCGACTGACGGCCCAGGCCCTGACAACAGGACGAGTAAGGCTGCCACGGCGGAGCATGCACGCCGGCATCTGGTTTCGCCTACTGCGTACCCTCGTAGATGAGCTCAACACCCCGATCTCGCGCTGGGGATCCCACGCCCCGGACCTGCGGCTGGCCTGGGAGGCCCGCGGCCTTCCGATTCGGGCAGGACAATCGAAATGGCGCCCGTTCGAATACTGTCCATGGCCGGTGCAGACCCACTTGCTGGAAGCCGCGGCCGGCGCCATCACCCTCCTTGAAGCCGGTTCGATCACCGGAGGCGGAACGCACGCCGCACTCTTCCGGTCCGAGCCACACCGGGAACTCGGGTGCGGCGATCCCCCGGCGGAAAAGTCGAATGGAGCAGCCCCTCTTCTGAAAACGCTCGGGCAGGCCATGGAGGAGGCGATCCAAGCTGCCAGGGAAGACCCTGCCGTGGCAAAGGCGCTCTACGACTTCGCCCTGATCGGATGCCGGGACGCAAGTTCCGTGACCAGGCTGAGAGCCGACTTCGCCGAACTCGGCATTGACCCCTGTTGGCCATCACATATTGACGATCGAGTACCGTTTGCCTGACATACTATAAATAACGGGTTAAGTGACAGCAGGGGAAACTTGAGGCGATGTGTTTTCTAGCGTCACCTAAACGAACGTATAAATGACAAGGGGGCCAGGCCATGCTGATCGGCTACATGCGGGTATCCAAAGCGGACGGATCGCAAAGCACGGACCTGCAGCGCGACGCGCTCCTCGCCGCCGGCATCGACACGGACTCCCTCTACGAGGACCGGGCCTCCGGCAAGAAGGAAGACCGACCCCAACTGGCCGCCTGCCTCAAAGCCCTGCGGCACGGAGACACCCTCGTCGTCTGGAAACTCGACCGGCTCGGCCGGGACCTGCGCCATCTGGTCAACATCGTCCACGACCTCACCGAACGCGGCATCGGCCTGAAGGTCCTCACCGGCCAAGGCGCCGCCATCGACACCACCACCGCCTCCGGAAAGCTGGTCTTCGGCATCTTCGCCGCCCTGGCCGAATTCGAACGAGAGCTCATCTCCGAACGCACCCTCGCCGGCCTCGCCTCCGCCCGCGCCCGCGGACGGAACGGAGGCCGCCCCTACAAGATGACGCCGGCGAAACTCCGGCTCGCCATGGCCTCCATGGGCAAGCCCGAGACCAAGGTCGGCGATCTCTGCACGGAACTGGGCATCACCCGCCAGACCCTGTACCGGCACGTCTCACCCACCGGGGAACTGCGGCCCGACGGCGAAAAGCTCTTGTCCCGGTAAACGGCGGGCACCTACGACGGCCGCGAATAGTGCAGACGACTTCAAACATTCTGTGCAGACGACTTCGAAAAATGACAGGCGTCCTTGAATTTTCAACCTTTCCGGTGTCTTGATACCTTGTCTCACATGTTGCCATTAGGCTGGCAGTCGTCAACTACTGTTGCGAGACATATTTGAGGATGAGATTGATGAAGCGGATCGGTTACGCCCGGGTTTCCACCAATGGGCAGGATGCGGAACGCCAGGTCACGGACTTATTGGCCGCTGGTGTTCGTCGCGATGACCTCTACACGGACCGGGGGGCCAGCGGTGCGCGGGCGTCCCGGCCCGAATTCGACCAGGCCTTGGCAGCTTTGGAGGAGGGTGACACTTTGGTAGTCACCACGTTGGACCGGTTGGGGAGGTCCACGGCGAACATGCTTTCCCTGGCGGTGGAGTTGCGGGGGAGGGGCGTCAATTTGAACGTGCTGAATCTGGGTGGGGGGACTGTGGACACGGTCACACCCATGGGCGGGATGACTTTCACTGTCATGGCTGCCCTGGCTCAGATGGAACTGGACATCAAGCGTGAACGCATTACCGATTCGGTGTCCAAGCGCCGGGCAGTGGGCAAGGACCTGGGCGGGCGACGGGCACAGTTCACCGACAGTCAGATCAGGAACGCCCGCCGGCTCATTGATGGCGGACAATCGGGTACGCAGGTGGCCAAGGATCTGGGCATGTCCCGGGCCACCATGTACCGACGCATGGCCCAGATCGAAGCCCGGGAATGGATCGAGTCGCAGGCGGACTAGTTTCCAGCGGCATACCCTTGCGATCTGGCATGACGCTGCAATGACCCTAGGGCTGGGCATTCTGGTCCAGACCGGAACCCCGATGTATCCGGACGTTGGCCGCGCGCAGTGCCTCCGCGAGTGAAACTGACAGGATGACATCGTAGACCTGCGGCAACAACTGTCAATCAATGACAAAGGGGGCTTCATTCTGACCGATGGGCGGATACCATCTCTGAGGTCTGGTTGGGGGCACACACCGAAGAGGGGGCCATGGATGTCAACTTCGGAAAATGACACTACCGGGCGCACTGTCGGCGATGTTAAAAGAGCCTTCATACTCGCCAGGGTCTACTTTCTACCCATGTCTTCGCCGTAGTTCTGGGCGGTGGCGTGCGACGGGGTGAAACGGTGAGGGTTCTGGTGGTGCTGCGGCAGGGAAAAGAGCGCAGCCGCACTGCACAGCGTCATTTATTACACGACTATTTGCCAGTGGCCCTGTGATGCCGTTCAATCAGTAATTGACCATCCCGAGCGGCCGAGAGACCTGGATCAATGAAGCCGCAGCAACCCTGGACCACAATGTGACTGGTCCGTTAGGGTGCTACCGCCAGGATCGATGGAGTGATATTAGTGACGGTAAATCTTGTTCCCACCCCCGCTGGCCCCCTGCTGAAGCGGGGGCGCGCCGCTTGGATTAAGCCCGTGCGGGCGGCCGGCTCTTGGCTTGGTTCCATGACGACGGCAGTCCATGTGCGGAATTTCAACTTCCGCATCGATGAACCCGTTGCCGTGGGCGGAACCAATAGTGCCCCGACGCCGATGGAGATCATCGCCGGTGCTGTCAATGGCTGCATCACCGTCGTCGTCGAGACCGTGGCCGGAGAATTGGGTATCCGGCTTAAGCAGGTGGAGACCATTTCCGAGGCGTACATGGATACACGAGGGTTTAAGGGCACTGCGGAAGTGTCCCCGCATTTCCATGAGTACGCACTGCGGATCCAGGTTGTTACCAACGCACCGGCGTCCGTCCTTGAGACGCTCTGCAGGCAGGTGGAAAAGCGCTGCCCGGCCTTGAATCTGCTGCGTGACGCGGGTGTTCCTGTGGAATTGGTGTGGGAATTCTCCACGGATCCCTTCGCTGCTGGGGTGGAAGTCGCATGACTGCCCCGGGGCTTTGGACCATCGGCTTCGCTGTTGTCTATACGGCGCTTCTGGTGGTCGGTGGACGGCTCATTCAGCGGCGGGCTGCCGCAGGAAACAAGGACAGCGGATTTTTCGTGGGCGGCCGGTCCTTCAGCCCATGGACTGTGGCTTTTTGCATCACCGGCTTGTTTTCCGGTTCTTCCTACATTGCGATTTTGGAACTGAGCTATCGTACGGGGATTTCAGCGCTCTGGTACGGTGTCGCAGAAACCGTCCAGATCCTGCTGATCGCCCTGTTGTTGGTGAAACCCCTGCGAGAAAAGATGGTGGTAACAGTGACCGGGATCATTGGGGACCGGTTCGGCCGTGGAGCACAAGTCATCGCCGGCATCATTACAGCCTTCACTTTTCCCATGTGGTCTGTCGCCACGGCAATCGCCTTCGCTTCAGCCCTGCACGCCTTTACCAGCCTTTCCATTTACAGCTCGATCATTTTCACCGCCGTTCTGTTGCTGATATTTCTTTGGTCCGGCGGCATGCGGGCGGTTGCCTTCACGCAAACCATGAACTGCATTGTTTTCGTTGCCATGGTTATTGTTGGCGTCATTGCTTTCTTCATCAACCCGGGATTCCAAGGGCTTGGGAAACTGGCAGCTGAACAACCGCAAATGCTGGATCTTTCCAGCGCTGGCGTCACGCTGATCGCGGCCTGGTTCGGCACCTTCATTGTGAACGTGCTGTTGGCCCAAGCCGCTTTCCAGATGACGATGTCCTGCCGCACACCGTCAGAGGGCCGCAAGGGACTTCTGATGGCGGCAGGCTTCGGACTCCCACTGATCATTGTCGGTGTCATCCTGGGCACCGCAGCGGCCATCGTCGTTCCCCACCAGGGCCTGGCTCTGGTCGCCGTCCCGCTTTACATCGCCCAGGTGCTGCCGGCCCCGCTGGCGGGCGTATTTTTCCTGGGCATCTGGGCGTGCGCCCTAGGCTGGGCGGGCCCCTGCCAATTCTCCGGTGCAACCAGCCTGGGCCGAGACGTCGGCCGGGCGCTGCGCCCTCGCGCAACGGAGCAGGACCTCATCCGGTACACCCGCTGGTCCCTGGTGCTGCTGACCGTGCTCATGATTGTTTTTGCTTTCTTGCGCGCCGAACAGTCTGCATGGTGGAACGTGTTGGCGTGGACGCTGCGCAACGGGGCAACGCTGGCGCCGGTGCTTGCCGCCTTCTTTTGGCCACTGGCCACCCGGCGCGCCGCTCATGCGGCCATGATCACGGGCTTTGCGTCCGGGTTGCTCTGGTACCAACTCGGTGGCTGGTCACCGAATAGCTTTCATTGGGGCATCCACCCGGTCTGGGTTGGCATGAGCGTGAATGTCATTGTCCTGATAACCGTATCTTTGGCCAGCACCCGATTTAAGATCACCGATATAGCACCCCGGCGTGCGCGCGGCTACGGCGCCGCGACCGCGTGGCTCATATTTACCGCAGCGGCAGGACTCAACGCACAGTGGCTCCATGCCTCCGGCCTGGCCGGGCTGGCCGTCTTCATCACCGTCGCCCTCGGCGCCACTACAGCGTTCCTACTCACAGAGACGGTTCCTGACGGACGATCCAAGGTGCCGACCGAGGCAGACACCAGGACAACGACCGGAGTCCTAGTGCGCGACTAACCGGCCAGGACCAGCCCGCAAAATCCGGAACGAGGGAACAGGCACAGACCGGTGTGTGCCGCGTTAACATTTCAGTACCGCCCAACGAGACAACCAGCGCCCCTGTGACCTGCCGGGGCACCCTTGGGCCTGCTTCAATCAACCACGGCGAGCGTTGACAGGTCTGCCTGCATGTCAGCCCTCATCAACCAGTCCAAAATGATCCTTTATGACAGCCCGTAAAGTCCGAGAAAAAGATCGGTCCGCCCTATGGGTTTCAGTGCTCGGTGGCGGCTTTCTGTGATTGCTTGGTGTCGTTAATTGCCGATGACGAGGGTGTTTGCGGGGGCTTCGATGAGGTCCTCTGTTGTGTGATGACTTCGACTTATTTCTGCTGCAGCTCGCAGCCCGGCATAGCGCCTGGGACGCGTGAAAGACTAGATCAGCTGGCCATATTCTGGTAGCAAGCAGACTTTTTGTCGGATGGGGCCGCCGTGTCCTTTTTAGCCGTTGTTCTTCATTCTTTCAAAGCTCTTTGGGCAATTTTTTAGCACGTGGAAGATGGAATCGATTGTGCTTGGTGGGCCGGATCGGCTACTGCTCGTCCCACTTCAGCCCTAGAAGCCTGAACGCCTCGAGGACGTCCGAGTTGTCCGGGTAAAGCTCATGGTTGGCCCTGTGGCCCAGTCGTGGACTAATGGATGGGTCGCCAGGTTGCTCAAAGATCGCCCACAGCCTTAAGTCGTCCCCGTGGCGGGAGGAGAACTGGACCCCGTGGAACTCCCCGGTGGCGTAGATGTGGCTCGCGATGGCCTGGGTCAGGGCCCTGGGTTTGGCATCCTTCAGGGCCGCGGCATCGAAGTCTGTCAGGCCCAAGCCCAGAGCCATCCCAATGAACTGCGGATACAGCGCCGCTACGGATTCTGCCGCGGTGACCGCGCAGAACGTGCCGCTCATCAGCGCAGTCGCCGCCGTGCGACCATCCAGCCATTCCAGGGGAACAGTGCCTGGAACAACGGACGGGTAGAGGACCTTGTCCTGGTCGTCTTCTGCGATGTCGAGAAGGTCGAGGGCCAGTCTGGGGTCCTTGCGGAAGCAAGCCAGTACTTCGAGGAGGCAGCCCAGCAGGCTTGATCCAGCGTAGGCGGTACGGAAGTTTCCTTCAAGGTCATCCCAGCGTCCTGGGAAGCGTCCGTTGGACGCCCATTCCCAGCCGCTCCAAGCCCACGGAGTCGGCTGGAAACCAACACGCCACACTGTCTCGACAAGGCTCACTGACTCCAGTTCCGGTGCTGGCACTGCCTCTAACCAGCCGATGTGAAGGCTCGTGCGGCGGCCAGTACTGCCGGGCCGGCCTCGTCCAAAGGGCCTTCGCGCAGCAGCCGTGCCGGGGCAATGTCATCCAGTTGGGGGTTCATGCCTTGGAACCAGGCCTGCACGACGGCGCGGGAGTCTCGCTCGGCGAGCAGTGCCGCAACATGGTAGGCGGTGCGCAGCCTGAGCGTCGTATCCTCAGCAGGTTCCCGCTCACCATCGCCCCATTGCCTCACTGCACGGGTTTCCTTCACGGACCCCAGATAGGCCACGAGTTTTGCGCCAAGGATATCCCGCAGATCCCGAACAAGCTCAGGGACCGGGAGCCGGATCGAATCCTGGTACGCCTGGAGTCCTCCACGGGGAGCTGCAAGTGCTGTCATAAGCCCATGGTTTCACACATAACATGTGTAATCAAGGGTCGGAACACGGTTAAAATCACACCTAAAATCACAAGTCAAAAATCGCCGATAATAATGATTATGTAAGGTAACGATATATCGTGTTATATCGTTACCTTCGAATGAGTGGGTGGCCATATATCAGGCCATGCATGAAACTCCATGCCACCCAGAGTTTTGTTTGACGAGGGCCAAGCGCAAGCTGAATCCTCCACGCGGGTGCTTCGCTGGTACAAAATTAATGCATCTCTGGACGATTCGCTATTGCAAGGGAATCGGGGTCACATCCTGTTCAGGGGCTGCTGTCAACGCCAGTTGAAAAATCAGGCCAGTGAACATGACTCCTGCGCCAAATTGGGAAACCAGTGAAAATATTGGTCTCGTACACTCTTCCGATGAGACAAAACCCTTGACGTGTTGCTGACAGACAAACTAGGTTGTTATATGACCAACAAGTGACCTGGATCACTTCTCGTGATATGGCTAGGCATGTTTGTTTGCCCGCGGCGGAGCACCTTGCCTTCACCGCGTCACCTTATTGAGTAGGAGACACAATGAAGCGCATCGGTGTAGATGTAGGCGGAACGTTCACGGACCTTTACTACTCGGATGATGATTCTGGACGGGTCGTTATCGAAAAGGTTCCTTCCACTCCCCATGATCCATCCGAGGCTGTGTTGGACGGCCTGCGGCGGTTGTGCGGCAAGGCAGGCATCACCTTGGGCGAGGTGGACATGCTCGTGCACGGCACTACGGTGGCCACCAACATCGCCCTCACACACACCGGTGCGGAGGTTGGTCTGATCACCACGGAAGGATTCCGGGACATACTCCATATCGCCCGGCACAAGAAACCCTTCAACTTCTCCTTGCAACAGGAACTGCCGTGGCAGACCCATCCGCTGGTCAAACGCCGTCACCGGCTCACCGTCAAGGAGCGAATCACCGTTCCCAACGGCGATGTCCTGATTCCATTGGACGAGGAGGAAGTGCGCCTGAGGGTGCGCCAGCTCCGGGAGGCCGGGGTTGAGTCCATTGCCGTGTGCCTGCTGCATTCCTACCTGAACCCTGCCCACGAGCAGCGCATCGGGGAAATCGTTACCGAGGAGTTCCCCGAGGCCTTCCTCTCCATCTCCAGCGACGTCATCCCGCTCTACCGCGAATTTGAGAGGTTCTCCACCACCGCGCTGAACGCGTATGTCGGTCCCAAGGTGTCCCGATACTTGGAAAGGCTTTCGACCGAGGTCAAGGCCATGGGATACAGCCGTGAAATGCTGCTGATGAAATCCTCCGGCGGCATGATCCCCATTGACCTGGCCGCCAAGCGCCCGGTGAATATGCTTATGTCCGGCCCCGTTGCGGGTCTGATCGGCGGAATCTGGGCGGGCAAGACGGCAGGGTATGACAACGTCGTGACCTTGGACATCGGCGGAACTTCCGCGGACATCGGCGTCTCTCTCAATGGGGAACTGCGAATGCGCCACCTTCTGGACACCAAGGTGGGCGACTACCAGGCCATGGTCCCCATGGTGGACATTGACACCATCGGAGCCGGCGGCGGCTCGATCGCCTTCGTCGACAAGGGAGGGGTTTTCCGTGTTGGCCCGCAGTCCGCGGGCGCGTTCCCCGGCCCGGCGTGCTACGGACGCGGCGGCACGCTGCCAACCTCCACCGACGCGCAGGTCGTGTTGGGCCGGCTACGCGGAAACCGCAGCCTTGCCGGTGCAGGAATGTCTCTAAATCCTGATTTGGCACGGACTGCGATGGACACCGTGGCCACGGAACTGGGCATGAGCGTGGAGGAAGCGGCACTTGGCGCCCTGCAGATCCAGAAATTCGGGATGTGTCAGGCCATCGAGCTGAACTCCGTGCGCCGCGGCTACGACCCACGCGATTTCACTCTCGTTGCCGGTGGCGGCGCAGGCGCCCTGTTCGCCTGCGAAATTGCTGCCGAGCTGGAAATCCCCACCGTGTTGATCCCCGCCCGACCAGGCATCATCGCCGCAACAGGATTGCTGGCCACTGACCAGAAGTACGAATACGTCGCCACCGCACGGTACACGTTGCCCAACGTGGACAAAGAGGGACTGAACGCCAAGTACACCGAACTCCAGCACAAGGCCACCACCCAGTTGGACGCCGACCGCGTGCCTGAAGAGAATCGCACGTTCACCCGGCTGGTTGACTGCCGGTACGAGGGCCAGGGGTACGAGGTCCGCTTCGAGGCTCCCGACGGGGAAGTCACCGACGCATGGCTTGAGGCCATGGCTGAAGGCTTCCACCAAGCCCACGAGGCAGAATACGGCCACCGGTTCAAGACCGGCGGTGTGGAGATCGTGAACATCCGTGTCATGGGCGTCAGCGTGACAAAGGAGCTGCCGGCCCCGTCCCAGGACGGCGCCGCGCATGAACTCTCCGAAGCGGTGCTCGAAACGGCCGACGTCGTCTTCGATGTCGGAGGCAAGCCCGAACACTTCCCCACCCCGTACTACGATCGGGAAAAGCTCGGCGCCGGCCAGCGGCTCGAAGGCCCGTGCATCATTGAGCAATACGATGCCACCATCGTTGTCCCGCCGCTTTTCACCGCAACGTTCGATAACAGCGGGAACATCGTTATCGCGTGCCCGCGCAAGAAGGAAGACGCCGACAGCGAGCTGGCCACCCCAATCCTGATGCGTGTCATCGGCGGGGCGTTCTCCTCGATGGCCAAGGAAATGGCATCGGTGTTGTTCAGGATGTCCTACTCCTCGATCATCCGGGAATCCGAGGATCTCGGTGCAGGGGTCTTTGACGCCCAGGGCAATGTGTTGGCGGAATCGGATTCCACCCCGATGTTCATGGGGGCCATGCCCAAAATCGTGCAGGGGGTGATGAGCGTGCTCGGCGACAACATCCACGAGGGCGACATCATCTTGCACAACGACCCGTACTTAGGAGCCACCCACTCCCCTGACGTGGCCATCATCATCCCCATCTTCCACAAGGGCGAGCGGGTTGGTTTTGCCGGGGCTTCGGGCCAGCTGCTCGACATTGGCGGCGCCTTCCCGGGGCTGGCGGTGGACTTGGTGGACAACCAGGCCGAGGGCCAGATTTTCAGGGCACTGAAGATCGTGGAAAAGGGCGTCAGGCAGGACGCACTGCTGAACCAGATCCTTTCCAACACGCGCACCCCCACCCACAATGCCGGGGACATCGAAGCGATGATCGCCGCGTGTGAGCTGGCCAAGAGCCGGTTCCTGGCAGTGACTGAGCGCTACGGCATTGAGGCGGTGGAGCAGGCCGGACAGGAATGGATCAACTACTCCGAGACCATGTTGCGCGCGGAAATCGCCAAGGTGCCCGACGGCGTCTACGAAACCGAGGTCGGGTACCTGGATGACGACGGGAAGAACTACGGGGAAAAGCTGCCGATCAAAGTCAAGGTCATCATTGAAGGTTCGGACATCACCTATGACCTGACCGGGTCCAGCCCGCAGGTCCCCACTGCCTATAACTGCCCGTTTGAAGGCACAACGGTCTCGGCCTTCACCTTCATCACCCGGATGATGTTCCTAGACGAGATCGCCCACCCGGTGTTCGTGCCGCAGAACCAGGGCATGCTCAAGCCGGTGAAGGTCATCGCCCCGGAAGGGACGATCTTCAACCCCACCTACCCGGCGGCCTGCATGGCCAGGTTCGGGCAGGTCCAACGTGCAGTGGATTTGGCGATGCGCGCTCTTTCACCGGTGCTGCCGAAGCAGATCACCGCAGGCAACTCCGCGCATATCCACTTCGTCTCCTACTCCGGTTGGAACGAGGACGCCGGTGAGTACTGGGTATACCTGGAGGTCAATGAAGGCTCCTATGGCGGGCGTCCGGACAGCGACGGGCCAGACTCGGTGGACAACCTCATCGCGAACACCCGCAACAACCCGATCGAGGAGCTTGAATGGCGCTTCCCGATGCGCACCGACCGTTACGAGCTGCGTGAAGAACCGGCAGCCGCGGGAGAGTATCGAGGCGGGATCGGCATCGTGCGGGTCAATACCTTCCTGGTGGACACCGTGGTCACCTGCGAGGCGGACCGGCACGAGTCGGATGTTCCCTGGGGCATCTTTGGCGGACAGGACGGCCTGAACGCCTCGGTGGTCAGAAGTGGCAACGGTGAGCAGCCGGCAAATTGGCCGTCGAAGGTCACGGCCCGGTCCTTGAAGGCGGGGGAATCCCTGGAGATCACCGTCCCTTCCGGCGGTGGCTACGGCAACCCTGATCTGCGCGATCCTGAAAAGGTGTTTGAGGACGTCTTGGACGAATTCACCACCATCGAACGGGCCCGCTCCGACTACGGGGTGGTCATTGATCCGCAGACCCGCACGCTGGACCTGGAGGCCACAGCGCGTCTGCGTGCCGAACGCTCCGGAGCCATTCCCGTGGAATTCGCACCAGTGCGAGAAGCGGTGGGGGCACCCTCCGCATAGTTCCACAGGGGTGGGCGGCGGTTATGGGGCGCGCCCCTGCCCCCCGCCCCCCCCCCCCCACGGGCCGGGCAACCGCCGGAACCACTCCGCGGGGCGCCCCGCCCCCCGCCC
>NZ_JAUNVV010000039.1:0-1709 GCF_030540645.1 Arthrobacter sp. | reverse complement strand
CGTTTTTCGCCGTGGGGGGGGGGGGGCGTCGGCGGCCCCGGGCGGGCCCCCCCCCCACCCCTCCCCTTCGGCCAGGACATCCGCAGGAACCATGACGCGGGCAGCCCGGCCACCGGCACCACAGGTCTCCTTCTTGCACACACCCCCGGCAACAGGCCGGGGCCTCCGCCCTGGATAAGGAATCCCGACCATGGATACATCCCCCAAGACCTTGCTCGCCCCTGCCCAAGTCACGACTAAAGACGTTCGATTCGCCACCTGGATTTGTTTTTTCGCCTGGACCTTCGCCGTGTACGACTTTGTACTGTTCGGCAACCTGCTGCCCAAACTTGCCGAAGACCTCGGCTGGGCTACTGCCCAATCGACCGCCATCAACACCTGGGTGACGGCCGGAACCGCCCTGGTCGCCGTCGCCCTGGGCCCAGTTGTGGACCGGATCGGGAGGCGCAAGGGCATCCTCATAGCGGTTATCGGTGCCGCTCTGGCCTCGATCCTGACAGCCTTTGCCGGCTTGGTCATCGGACTGGTCGCCGGCGTTGGCATCGTGGTGCTGATCCTGGTGCGCTCCCTCGCAGGCCTGGGCTATGCCGAGCAGGCCATCAACGCCGCCTACTTGAACGAGATGTTCGCCCACGTATACACGGACCCAGCCAAGGCCCGGCGGCGCGGCTTCATCTACTCCCTGGTCCAGTCCGGATGGCCCGTGGGATCGGTACTGGCCGCCGTCTCCATCTTCCTGCTGTACCCGTTGGGAGGTTGGACACTGTGCTTTATTGTTGCCGCTCTTCCCGCGATCCCCATTGTCTGGGCCGGCCTCAAGCTCAAGGAAAGCCCGCAGTTCACCGCCCGGCGCACTGCGGAAAGACTGCTCACCGAGGGGCACACCGAACAAGCCCACGCGCTGGCGGGGACCATCGGGGTAGATTTGAATGAGCGGGCCATGCCGCTGGCTGCAGCCTTCAAGGGAACCTCGCTGCGCTCCACCGTGGTGATCGGCCTGTCGTTCATGCTGTGTTGGGTCGGGGTGCTGGTCTTCGTGATCCTGGGCACCTCACTGCTCACCGCGGCGGACGGGAAGAACATCACCTTTGACAGCGCCTTGGGCATCCTAGTGGTCTCCAACGCCACGGCCTTCGCCGGATACCTTTACCACGGGTGGCTCGGGGACAGGATCGGACGGCGCAATGCAATATCTCTGGGCTGGGTCCTTTGCGGCTTGTCCTTCAGCGGCATGCTCCTGGCCCCGGCCGGTGCTTTCGGTCTGGTCCTGACCCTGTACAGTGCAGGCTTGTTCTTCTTGATCGGCCCGTTCTCCGCCTTGTTGTTTTTCACCGGAGAGAGCTTTCCGGTGCACACCCGGGCCACAGGCGGGTCCATCATCAACGGTGCCGGTCAAGTGGGGGCCATCATTGGCGGTGCCCTGGTCACGATGGCACTGACCGGGGGTCAAAGCTGGAACCAGGCGGCCTTCTATTGGGGTTGCCTGCCCATCTTTGCAGCCGGACTGCTGATCCTGGCAGCCCGGAACGTGGACCCCAGCAAGGTCCGCACCGACTGACCGCAACGAAACTTCCGTCCAGAACAGCCCGAAGGGGCGCTCCCGGCCGGCCGGGAGCGCCCCTTCGCCTTGTCCAGGACACCAGCTGCAAAAGTGTTTCGGTCCGGTGAGCGTGTCTCCGGCGGCGGTGTGGATGGTCACGGGGAGGTGA
>NZ_JAUNVV010000038.1:29290-30487 GCF_030540645.1 Arthrobacter sp. | reverse complement strand
GCGCTTAAGTCCAACGCGCTTAAGGTGGCGCACGCATGAGCGCGACTATCGACGCAACCCAAGTGGCCCAGGAATTCGCTGACATCTTTGGCACAGCCCCGGACGGTGTCTGGTCTGCACCAGGACGCGTCAACCTGATCGGCGAGCACACGGACTACAACGAAGGCTTTGTGCTGCCATTTGCCATTGACCGTGCCGCAGCCGTGGCCATCAAGCTGCGCGGGGACAATACCGCCCGGTTGCGCTCAAGCCACGGCGATCAGACAACGGTCACAGTGGACCTGTCCACGCTCTCCCACGACACCATGCAGGGCTGGACGGCCTACCCGTTGGGCGTCGTGTGGGTCCTGCGGCAGTTGGGCGTGATGATTGGCGGTTTTGACCTGTACCTGCACTCAACGGTTCCTTCCGGTGCCGGCCTGTCCTCGTCGGCTGCCATCGAGTGCGCCGTTGCCACGGCGTTCAACGAGCTGGCAAATGCGTCCCTGAGCCGCTCTGAACTGGTGCTTGTGGGCCAGCGTGCCGAGAACGAGGTTGTCGGTGCCCCGACAGGCATTCTTGACCAGTCGGCGTCGTTGTTGGCCACTGACGGGCATGCCGTGTTCCTTGACTGCCGCACCCAGGAATCCGAGCTGGTGCCGTTGGACCTGGCCGCCGCCGGGCTGCTCATCCTCGTTGTGGACACGAAAGTCTCCCACGCCCACGCAACTGGTGGCTATTCGGCCCGCCGCGCATCGTGTGAGCTGGGTGCCGAAGTCTTTGGAGTGCCGGCCCTGCGCGATATTTCCGCCACGGACCTGCCGGAAGCCTCAGGGCTGCTGGATACTGAAACGTTCCGCCGGGTTCGCCACATCGTGACGGAGAACCAGCGGGTACTGGACACCGTTGCAGTCCTTGCCGACGGCGGACCGGGGGCCATTGGCGCCCTCCTCACCGCCAGCCATGCCTCCATGCGCGATGACTTTGAGATCTCCTGCCCCGAATTGGATTTGGCAGTGGACACTGCCCTGGCCAACGGCGCACTGGGGGCCCGCATGACAGGGGGCGGGTTCGGTGGCTCTGCGATCGCACTGATTCCATCCGCGGTTGAGGCAACTGTCCGCGAAGCGATTTCACAGTCCTTCGCCGACGCCGGGTTCACCGCTCCTGACATCTTTGCCGTATCCCCCGCACCCGGAGCACGCAAGATCAGCTAGC
>NZ_JAUNVV010000038.1:9952-29190 GCF_030540645.1 Arthrobacter sp. | reverse complement strand
TTTCGTGCACCTAGCTGCCCAGGAATTCCTGGTGCTGCTGCTGCGCGTTTCCGACTTGCTCAAGAATCTCTTCTGAGTCCTTGTGCTTGTCGCGATACTTCGGCTCCATGGCCTCAATGATCGTGGCCTCCTCCATCAGCAGCGTGTAGACCCGCTCACGTTCAGTAGCGTCAGCCGTGTAGTCCAGGTCGAGGTAGTTGTCGGCATGACGTCGGGCGTTGTTCAGCACCGTCTGTGCCTTTCCGGACTTGCTCACAAGGGAGGCAACAATCGTCAGGGTAAGAACACCGATGATCACGATCAGCGAGAGCCCTGTGGAGATCTCGAAGACGGGGACGGGCTCACCGCCGTTGATGAACGGCAGGTTGTTCTCGTGCAGCGCGTGCAGCACCAGCTTGACACCGATAAAGGCCAGGATGGCGGCCAGCCCGTAGGACAAGTAGATGAGCCGGTCCAGCAGGCCGTCAAGCAGGAAGTACAGCTGGCGCAGGCCCATGAGCGAGAAGGCCGTCGCCGTGAAGACGATGTACACGTTCTGTGTCAGGCCGAAGATTGCGGGGATGGAATCCAACGCGAACAGCAGATCGGTGCCGCCAATAGCGACCATGACGAGCAGCATCGGGGTGAGCAGCTTTTTGCCGTTGACCACGGTGAACAGTTTGTCGCCGTCGTAGTTCTCCGAGGTATGGAAGAAGCGTTTGGCGAGCTTGATGATGAAGTTGTCTGCGTCGTCGCCTTCGCTGTCTTCTTCCTTGAGCAGGTTTCCGGCCGTGATCAGCAAGATGATGCCGAAGATGTAGAACATCCACGACCAGGTGTTGATGAGTGCAGCACCGGCGAAAATGAACGCCGTGCGAGCGATCAGGGCGAAGACGATGCCGAAGAGCAGCACTTTCTGCTGGTCCTCGCGGGGTACCTTGAAGCTTGCCATGATGACAAGGAAGACGAAGAGGTTGTCAACGCTCAGCGCTTTTTCCGTGATGTACCCGGCAAAGTACTCTCCGCCCATGGTGGCGCCGCCGAATGCGAACAGCACCACACCAAAGGCGAGGGCCAGACCCACATAGATGGAAGACCAGATGGCTGCTTCACGCAGGGTGGGGATGTGGGCTTTGCGGATGTGGAAGAAGTAGTCAAAGGCCAGCAGGGCAAGGATGACAACTATGGTGATGCCCCAGATCAGAGGGGATACGTTCATGGGCTGCTTTCGTAGGTTGCCTGCAACAGGCATGGGTTAGTGCGGTTTAGTAAACAACGCCCGGTCCAAATATTGGGCCGGGCGTTGGAAATGCTAGTGGGAAGGTTGGCGACTGTCAGTCATTGCCCCTCAGGATGGCCAAGAGGCGCAGGATCTCCACGTACAGCCATACAAGTGTGACTGTCAGGCCAAAAGCTGCCGTCCAGGAGTACTTGACGGGCAGGCCGTTCTGGACGCCCTTTTCAATCGAAGTGAAGTCCACGATCAACGAGAACGCGGCCAGTCCGATCGCAAACAGGCCAAGCACCACGCCGAAGGGGATGTTGGTGCCGGGGATGTCCATACTGCGGATGCCCCACGGACTGTTTGTGACGTTGAAGATCATCAAGCCGAAGTTGATCAACGAGAACAGTGCGTAACCGGCCAGTGCGATGATGAAAAAACGGGTCATCTTCGGGGTGGCACGGATCTTGGCGTTGCGGAACAACACCAGCGTCACAAGGAACACGCTGAGGGTTCCCAATACGGCCTGGACAACAATGCCGGGGTACGCCCCTTCGAGGAACATCGAAATGCCCCCAAGGAACATGCCTTCAAACAAGGCGTAGCCAAGGATGAGGAGGGGTGAGGGTTCCTTCTTGAACGAGTTCACCAAACCCAGGACCAGGCCGATGATCACCCCGGGCCACATCAATACCGGGATCATCCAGCCCAAGGCTGCGCCGACCAGCACCAGGGTCAGGGTGAAGACCGTTTTCATGATGACGTCGTCGTAGCCCATTCGGCCAGTCTGTGCAGGTCCCGCCGCAGGCTTGTTGTACAGCTCCTGCAGCTGTTGGGCAGAGAATTGGGCCTGGGCGGACATGGTGTCCGCACCGGCATTGACGTGCCCGCGCTTTGTTGCAGGGACGTCCTTGAAGTTCTTGTTATTGGCAAAAACCGGATTGCCGCCAAGTGCCATAGTGCTGAATCCTCCAAAATAGGGGGGTGAATAATGTTCTCAACTCTACCAAGTGCAAGATGCAGAAGGACGTTTTTGTTCCATCTGACTGACATTGCCAGTGCTTTGCCAGCAACGTTCATCCACTGTTCACCAAATAGCCATGTTCGCCACACCAACACGGACTTTGTTGGTACCCCAGGTCGGACTCGAACCGACACTTTACAGATTTTAAGTCTGGTGCCTCTGCCATTGGGCTACTGGGGCGGGACGGCCTTGATACGCCGGCTGCACACAACTTTACTGGATGGGCTGCCCACAAAAAAACCTGTTACCCGGAGGTGTTGAACGGTGGCGCATATGCGAACTGCCCATGCGTGCCGGGAACGAACGCATCCAACGCCCGGGCCATGAAATGCGAACCCCACGACGGGTCCGGGGAGTTGATGCCCAAGGAGTCCGCCGGTGCGAAACCAAACCGTGGGTAATATTCGGTACTGCCCAGCAGCACTATTGACGGCTCACCCAACGTATTGGCCGCCGTAATCGTGGCTCGCATCAGCGCTGTGCCCACTCCCTGTTTCTTCCGTTCAGGCAGCACGGCGATGGGGCCCAACCCCAGGGATTTGCTTTTACCGATCCAGCCTCGGGTGGTGATGACATGGCCTAAAAGTTCACCCCCGTCATCAGCCACCAATGAAAGCTCAGGAATGTACTCCCGTGAGGCGAACAGTCCCCGCAGCAGCCTGACTTCGACAGACTCTGGAAACGCCGCTGCAACGAGAGCCAGAATTTCTGGCCTATCCTCCGCCCGTTCACGCCGAATCTTCATGTTCGCAGTCTATTGCCCTTAGCAAAAGAGCGGCCAACAAAAAGCGGTCCTCCCCCAGTTCGAATGCAAACTGTGGGAGGACCGCCAATTATTATCTACTGCCTCAAATAGTGCGAACTACTTGGAAGCGACTGCTTCTTCCTTCTTTTCAACCGGTGCAGCTGCGGCAGGCGCATCGGCCGGCTTTGCAGCGGGCTTGGCTGCCGGGGTTGCGGCGGAAACGAAGGCCTTGCGCGGGTTGTCGAGGAATTCCAGCTGGGCCAGGTCGCGGCCTGCGAAGAAGGAGACGAACCAGTCCATGATGACGCGGAACTTGCGCTCCACGGTGGGCATGGCCAGGCCGTGGTAACCGCGGTGGGCAATCCAGGCCGGTGCACCCTTGAGCTGGATGCCCATGATCTTGGCAACACCCTTCCATTCACCGAAGCCGGCAACAGCACCAAGGTTCTTGTGCTTATAGCCCTTCAACGGCTTGTTGAAGCGACTGGCCCACAGGTTCTTCGCAAGGCGCTTGGCCTGGCGCAGGGCGTGCTGGGCGTTCGGAACACAGGTTCCGTCAGGCAGCCCTCCGGTAACATCCGGAACAGCCGCAACGTCGCCGGCAGCCCATGCGTTGTCAATGACACCGAACTCGCCGGTGATCTGCAGGTTCACGTTGGTCGAAACGCGGCCGCGGGGTTCCAGCGGGAAATCCGTGGAGCGCACCATCGGGTTGGCCATGACACCGGCGGTCCAGATGAGCGTGTCGGCGTCAAACTGCTGCGCCACGGTCTTGTCCGGCAGGTTGATGAGCTTGAGGTTCTTTTCCTCGGCGTTGTCCAGCGACGTGTTCAACAGGACCTCAACTCCCCGGCTGCGCAAGTGCTCGACAACCCAAAGAGCCTGCTTCTCGGTGACCTCGGGCATGATGCGGCCCATGGCTTCAACGAGGACGAAGCGCAGTTCGGACTGGTCAATGCGATCGTTGAACTTCACGGCGGCGCGGGCCATGTCCTCGAGCTCGGCGATGGTCTCGATGCCGGCAAAGCCGCCACCGACCACAACGAACGTCAAGTGGCGCTTGCGGGTCTCGGCGTCGGATTCGGTGGAAGCCTGCTCGATGAGGGACAGCACCTGGTTGCGCAGTGCAACGGCTTCCTCAATGGTCTTCAGGCCAATGCCGGACTCGGCCAGGCCCTTGATCGGGAAGGTGCGCGTCACGGCGCCGGCAGCCATGACAACGTCATGGTAGGGCAGCTCGAAAGGGGTTGCACCGTCAACCGGGGCAATGACAGCCGTCCGGTTCACGTGGTCAATGCTGGTCACGGAGCCCTGGATGAGCTCGGTCTGCTTCAGGTGCCTGCGGTAGGAGACGACGGCGTGCCGTGCCTCGATGTTGCCACCGGCAACTTCAGGCAGGAACGGCTGGTACGTCATGTAAGGCAGGGGATCAACGAGGGTGACGATGCCACCGGACTTCGCGATCTTCTTCTGCAGGTTAAGTGCCGTGTAGAGGCCGACGTAGCCGCCGCCAACTACCAGGACGCGCGGGCGTGCTGAAAAGGTGGGTGTGATTGCCATACGTCTATAATACAGAAGTTTGTGAAAACATTCACTAGCCTAGTGCACAACGCCGAAATTCGGCTTGAAGGCTAGTGCCGACGGTCTGCGAATGGATCCTCGGACGACTCTGAACCTGTCACTTTGCCGGTTCGACGGCGGATGAGCGCCACGTGGGTTCCGCCTGCCGCCAAGATCACGAGCAAAAGTCCCCCGGAGCCCAGCACCAAGGTTCGCGGCAGTGCGTTGGAGAGTTTGTCGGCCGGGATGGCCACCGGTGCGGCCACGTCAGTCAGCGTAGGTTTGGGCGCAAGCACAACAGGCTTGCCACCGCTCGCCGGCGGAGTCACCACTCCGCGACGGTGAACGCGAATCCATTCATCAATGCTCCCCAGCGGATTTTTCTCCACCACCGGGACGTCAGCGCTCAAGGCCGCTGCGGCGTCAAGCACCCCATAGCCATAAATCGCGTTGGGCACACCTTCACCCTTCGGAACGGCCGTTGAAATGATCCGGTTGATGACCTGGGCGGCGCTCATTTCGGGGTATTTGGAGCGGATCAGCGCCGCAACTCCGGACACTATCGGGGCAGCGCCGCTGGTGCCGCTCCAGCGCGCATACCCGCCACCGGGCAGTCCCCCGGCCAGATCTTCTGCGGGAGCGCTGACACCGATACTGATTCCCTGGGAGGAGGAATCCACGCTCGCGCTTCCATCCCGGTCAAGTCCGCCCACGGCTAGAACGCCGGGGATGGTGGCGGGTGCGCCCACCTGTTCGCTGCCGGATTTCCGGTTCCCGGCGGCGGCAACGATGACCACATCCTTCGCTTCGGCATAGGCAAAGGCGTCGTCCCAGCTCTGCGGCCAGGACGTGGACGTGCTGCCCAGCGACATGTTGATAACCTTCGCGCCAGCATCCACGGCCCACTTCACGGCAGCCGGGATCTGGTCGTCGATGTTTTTCCCTGACGGGTTCTCGCTGCCCAGCCATACGGAAACGCTGAGCAATTCCGCCTTGGGTGCAACCCCGACAACCCCATCAGGTCCGGCCCCGACGCTTGGTTTGTCGGCCGCCGTCGTGCTCGGTTTGGCAGAAGCGGAGGCTGAGGCGCCGCTCGCTTTGTGCCCGCGCCCGGCCAGCATGGTGGCCACCAAAGTCCCGTGTTCAGGTTCGGCGCCGACTCCCTTGGTGCCGTCGGCATTCCCGGCGCCGGACATGTCGATTCCGCCCGCCACGGCGCCTTTCAGGTCAATGTGGGACTTGTCGATGCCGCTGTCGATGACGGCCACCTTCACGCCTTCACCTTGGGAGACTTCCCACGCTTTCTGCACGCCAGATTGAGTCAGCCAGTATTCCCGGTTCCGAATATCGTCAGCCGATGCGGCAGGGGCTGCGACCACCGACAATGAACCGGCCAGGGCGAGGCTCAGCAACGCGGCCGCGACTTTACGCAGCCGTGGGACTAGCACCATGGGGTCTCGTTTCCTTGGGGATTTCGGGTCAGGCCCGGGCGGCACCCAAGGCAATCCCGTCAAGAATATCGTGTTCGCTGCTGGTTGCCGATTCGAGCCCTCGCGTGCTGATCCTTGCCAGGTAGCGCAACACGGTGCGCCAGATAAGTGCGCCCGCACCGATGACGTCGACCCTGCCTGGGTGCATGAACCCCAGCTCGGCCCGTTCTGCCCGGGTCATGGAAAGCAGTGACGTTGCCGCAGCGTCCACTGTTTCAAGAGGCACGACGGCGGCATGAATCGCCTCGCTTTGGTAGCTCGCCAACCCGAGGGCGTGGGCTGTGATGGTGGTGATGGAACCGGCCACACCAACAATGCTGTCCACCGCGTCCAACGCAAGCACAGCTGAAACGTCGGCAAGCTTTTCTTCAATGGCGGCTTCGGCAGCCAGGATTTCCGCCTCCGTGGGCGGGTCACTTTGCAGGTAGCGTTCAGTGAAGCGCACGCAGCCCATGTTGGTGCTGAGCGCCCCCTTGACCCCGGTGGCATCGCCTAGGACGAACTCGGTGCTTCCCCCACCCAGGTCAACGACAAGGACGTTCTGGTTCTCACGTACCGGCAGCACACTGACGGCCCCGGCAAAGGAAAGCGCTGCTTCCTCGGCGCCGCTGACAACTTCAGGCACCAGGCCGAGCCTGGCCTGGATGCCTGCAACGAATACGTCCCGGTTCCCTGCGTCACGAGTGGCACTCGTGGCCACGAATCGTACCCGTTCCACGGAAGCCTCACGGATCAGCACCGCGTAGTCGTCGACGGCGGCAAACGTCCGCTCGAGCGCCTCCTCCCCCAGCATGCCTGTGACATCCACGCCCTGGCCAAGCCTGACGACCCGCATCTCACGGTGCACGTCGCGCAGGTGTTGCCCGCCGTCGTCGGACACGTCAACATCGGCAATCAGCAAGCGGATGGAATTGGTTCCACAATCGATGGCGGCAACGCGCATGGGAGGACCTTTCTGCAGGTTCTATGACTCGGCGGGGGGCAGGTCAGCTGTTTTGCTGGTTCAGATGCTTCACGTGGCGGCTGAGGTCCTTGTTTGGGACAGGTGCCTGGTTGTCCCACGCACCGGCACAATGGCAGGTCTCGGCAGTCCACCACTGTGCCACGGCGGCCAGCGCCTCATCCCCCAACGGATTGATGCCGGGGCCCGCTGCCAGGGCGTGGCCTATCAGCACATGCAGACACTTTACGCGGGTGGGCATGCCTCCGGCTGAGATGCCGGCGATTTCCGGAACCGGGCCGGTGCCAGAACGCTCGCCGATGGCCTCGCGCGCCGCAATGTAGCTTTCGTGGGCGTGCCGGTAGGCGGCGGCAAGCTCAGTGTCAACGGCCAGGCGCTCTGTCATCTCATTCATGAGGCCGGCAGCTTCCAACCGGGAAGCGGCAGCGGTGAGCACGGGATGAGTCAGGTAATACGTGGTGGGGAAGGGTATTCCGTTGCTGAGCCGGGGGGCGGTGGCGGCCACAAGCGGGTTGCCACAGATGCAGCGTGCCGGGATTTCCACGACGTCGCGCACGGGGCGGTTCAACTGGCGGCTGAGCGTGTCCAAGTCCAACTGGGTGGGGACGCGTGCGTCCTTGGCGGAACTTTCAGTTGCGGACACGAGGGGCCTTTCATGGAACGGTCTCGATGCGCCCTGACATGACTGGGCTGGGGTTCTCCGCGGAGCGCGGGAGCATCGTGGTGTGGCGGGGTATTCAACCAGCCATTTTAGCCTGCTGCCGGCGTCTCGGGTGCAGGTGTCGGGGCCGGCACCGGTTCAGTTGCGGGCTTCGTCGGGGTACTGTGCACTTCGGCAGATTTCTGCACGGCCTCCCACAGACCGGCAACCCACGGCTCAACAGTGATTTCCGTGGCGATTTTTGCCGTTTTGCCTTCAGCCGATGTAGCTGCTGTGGAAAGGTCGGAACCTTCCGGGCTGCCGTCGGCGTTGGCTCCGTAGACCCAGTAGCCGGTTTCCCCCGGCATGAGCATGCTCACCCTGTCGCGGGCCTGCTGCTTGATGTAGGCGGGGTCATCCCAGCGGTTCAACTCGGCTTTTTGGACACCCTGCTCGGCCTCCTTGGCTGAAATGTCCTCCCGCAAGGCAGATATTTCTGCGCGCTGCTGCAAAAACGTGTGGACGTTGGGGGCCAGCAGCAAGGTGACGGCAGCCATGGCAAGGCCCAGAACCAGCAGCCGTCCGGAGAAGGACCGTGCCGGCACTGGACTGTTGCCCGCGGAGTGGATCACGCCATCGGAGAGGTGGCGCTCGGCAGGTTTGGACGTGGTTTGACGTTCTTTGACTTTGCCGCGTCCAGCGGCGGAGAAACCCTCGGCCTCAGCGGCAGGGCTTGGCACAGAAGCTGCAGCCTTGTCCGTGGGTTCGTTGATGCTGGAGGTAAATTTTGCTTTGGGTACAGGGGGCCGTCGCGTGGCCATTGTTCTCCTAGAGACTTCTGCCGATCAAAATCATCTTGCCGTGCTCCTGCCGCATCCCGAAGGGATTATCGAGGCGGGCTGCGGAAACGGCAAAGCCGCGGCAGCCGGACAAGGTGTGTTTCCCACCTTATCCAGCGGCCGCGGCCAGTGCAGCTATTTAGCCTTTGAAACGCGGGAACGCGCTGCGGCCTGCGTAGCGTGCGGCGTCGTCGAGCTCTTCTTCGATGCGCAGCAGCTGGTTGTACTTGGCAACACGTTCTGAACGGGCCGGGGCACCTGTCTTGATCTGACCGGCGTTGGTGGCAACGCAGATGTCAGCGATCGTGGTGTCTTCGGTCTCGCCCGAACGGTGCGAGGTGATGGTGGTGTAACCGGCGCGCTGGGCCATGGATACGGCATCCAGGGTTTCTGTCAGCGTGCCAATCTGGTTGACCTTCACCAGCAGCGAGTTGGCGGTGGCCGCCTCGATGCCGCGGGCAAGACGCTCAGGGTTGGTGACGAACAGGTCATCACCGACGATCTGAATCTTGTCGCCGATGGCGTCCGTGAGGGTCTTCCAGCCTTCCCAGTCATCTTCATCCAGGGGATCCTCGATGGAGACGAGCGGGTAGTCGCGGACGAGTTCCTCGTAGTAGGCGCTCATCTCGGAGGCCGTGAGGGACTTGCCTTCGAACTGGTAGGTGCCGTCCTTGAAGAACTCGGAGGAGGCTACGTCCAGAGCCAGCCCCACATCCTTGCCTGCTTCGTAGCCGGCACGCTTGATGGCTTCCAGGATCAGGTCCAGGGCTGCACGGTTGGAGGGCAGGTTCGGGGCGAAGCCGCCCTCATCGCCCAATCCGGTGGCCAGACCCTTTTCCTGCAGCACTGACTTGAGGTTGTGGTAGATCTCCACACCCCAGCGCAGGCCCTCGGAGAACGTGGAGGCACCCATCGGCACAACCATGAATTCCTGGATGTCAACGTCGGAGTCCGCGTGTGAGCCGCCGTTGAGGATGTTCATCATCGGCACAGGCAGCACGTGGGCGTTGGGGCCGCCCAGGTAGCGGTACAGCGGAAGTCCTGCGGACTCTGCGGCGGCACTTGCCACGGCAAGTGAAACACCCAAAATGGCGTTTGCGCCGAGCTTGGCCTTGTTGGGTGTGCCGTCCAGTTCCAGCATGAGCGAGTCGATCAGGCGCTGGTCGGTTGCATCAATGCCTTCCAATTCCGGGGCGATAACTTCCAGAACAGCCTCGACTGCCTGCAAAACTCCCTTGCCCTGGTAACGGCCCTTGTCCCCGTCGCGAAGCTCTACGGCTTCGAAAGCGCCGGTGGATGCTCCGGAGGGCACCCCTGCCCGGCCCATTGCGCCATCTTCGAGGAGTACTTCAACCTCAACGGTCGGGTTTCCACGGGAATCCAGAATTTCGCGTGCATGAATGGCTTCAATAAGTGCCACGTATTGCTCCTAATAGTCAGCTTTGTACGGTAGTTGTCGACCACGCTGTCGCCTCAATCGTAGCCGACGGCGTGATGGAGCACTCATTGCTACGCCCGGCAATCCGCCAGGCCCTTTCCTGTAGCGTTTGGCCATGATCCTTCCGAAGGTCAGGGACCCGCGTTTCGTGACGATCCGCCGCGGCGGGACGCTCACCGAGGCGGACCACCGTCTGCTCGCTCTTTGGGCCGCCTCATGCGCTGAGCACGTCCTGGGTCTCTTCGAGGCTGCCCACCCCGGTGATCAGCGGCCCCGCCAGGGAATCGAACACGCCAGGGCTTGGACGCGCGGTGAAGTAAAAATGATGGAGTCACGCGCTGCTGGAGGCCATGCCATGGCCGCAGCCAGAGAGCTCAGCGGGCGCAACTGCCGGAATCGATTCGCGAACTTGTCCTTGATGACCAGAAGCTGCGCAACAACATCTGCTGGTCGGTTTTTGAGTTCTGAGGCTTGGCTGGATCAGGTGTGACCGCGGCGTGATTTAACGCTTCAATACAGGGAAAACTCACAGTTTCCGGGTGTAATATCCTCAATGTCCAAGCCAAAAATGGAGGCCGGACGGTTCAGGCTGGAAGTGGCGTGGAACAAGCGGTTCCTCCATTCCCGCAGCCAAAGGAGCGGCCATGCATTTGTTGCCACGCGAGCAGGAAAAACTACTGATAGTCGTCGCCGCAGACCTTGCCCGGCGTAGACAACGGCGCGGTTTGAAACTCAACTTTCCCGAAGCCATAGCGATCATCAGCTATGAGCTGGTGGAAGGCGCCCGCGACGGACGGACAGTCGCAGACCTGATGAGTTACGGAACGACCATCCTGCATCAGGACGACGTCATGGACGGCGTTGCGGAAATGATCTCCGACGTCCAGGTCGAGGCCACCTTTCCCGACGGAACCAAGTTGGTCACCGTCCACCACCCGATCCGCTAGGAGGCGGCCATGAAGCCAGGTGAATTCGTCCTACGGAACGAACCCATTCGATGCAACACGGGGCGAGCAACGGCCACCATTGAGGTGACCAACACCGGCGACCGGCCCATCCAGGTCGGCTCGCATTACCATTTTGCGGAAACTAATCAAGCGCTGCACTTCGACAGGGACGCCGCCTACGGATTCCGGCTGGACATTCCGGCTGGCACGGCCGTGCGTTTCGAACCAGGCGATGCAAAAGCGGTGCAGCTGGTGGCGCTCGCCGGTACAAGGGAAGTGTATGGTCTGGCCAATCTGGTCAACGGACGCTTAGATGCGGAGGCTTCCAAATGAGCTTTGAAATGAGTCGGAAACAGTACTCGGACCTGTACGGGCCAACGGTTGGGGACGCAGTCCGGCTGGCCGACACCGAACTTTTTCTGGAAATCGAAAAGGACTTCACCGTCTATGGCGACGAAGTGGTGTTCGGCGGCGGAAAAGTCATCCGCGACGGCATGGGCCAGAACGGGCAGCTCGTGCGGGATGAGGACATTCCGGACACTGTCATCACGAACGTGATCGTGCTGGACTACACAGGAATTTACAAGGCGGACATCGCGTTGCGGGATGGGCACATCTTCCGCATCGGCAAGGCCGGCAACCCTTCCATCATGGATGGTGTGAACATTGTCATTGGCACCAGCACGGAGATCATTGCCGGCGAGAACCGGATTTTGACCGCTGGCGGCATTGACACGCACATCCATTTCATCAGTCCTGACCAAATCCCCACCGCGCTGGATTCCGGCATCACCACCATGATTGGCGGCGGCACGGGCCCTGCTGCGGGAACCAAGGCCACCTCCCTCACCCCTGGCAAATGGCATATCAGCCGCATGTTGCAGGCCCTGGACGGAGTACCCATGAACGTCGGGCTGTTCGGCAAGGGCCACGCTGGCGCCCTCGAACCCCTCGCCGAACAAATCCGTGCTGGCGCCATCGGGCTGAAAGTCCACGAGGACTGGGGCGCCACCACCTCTTCCATCGATAATTCATTAACGGTGGCCGACGAGTACGACGTGCAGGTGGCCATCCACACCGACACACTCAATGAATGCGGCTTTGTCGAGGACACCATCAAGGCCATCGCCGGCCGCGTGATCCACACCTTCCACACGGAGGGCGCCGGTGGCGGGCACGCCCCGGACATCATCAAGATTGCCGGCCTGCCCAACGTACTGCCGGCCTCCACCAATCCGACGCTGCCGTACACCCGCAACACCGCCGAAGAGCACCTGGACATGCTCATGGTGTGCCACCACCTGAACCCGGACATCCCGGAGGACGTGGCGTTCGCGGACTCCCGGATCAGGCCGGAAACCATTGCCGCCGAGGACGTATTGCAGGACATGGGCGTCTTTTCCATCATGTCCTCCGACTCACAGGCCATGGGCCGGGTGGGGGAAGTCATCCTGCGTACCTGGCAGGTGGCGGACAAGATGAAGATGCAGCGCGGCAAGCTCGACGGCGATACTGAGGTGGGCGATAACTTCCGGCTCAAGCGCTACGTCTCCAAGTACACGATCAACCCGGCCCTGGCCCAGGGCATCGCGGACACGGTGGGCAGCGTTGAGGAAGGAAAATTCGCCGACTTGGTGCTGTGGAACCCTGCCTTCTTCGGTGTGAAGCCTGCACTTGTCATCAAGGGGGGCCAAATAGTCGCAGCCCTCATGGGCGACCCCAACGGCTCCATCCCCACACCGCAACCGCAACTGATGCGCCCCATGTTTGGAGCGATGGGCAGTGCCGTGGCCCACTGCGCCATCACGTTCCTGTCCCAGGCGGCCATTGACGCCGGAGTGCCGGAGGAACTGGGGCTGCGCAAGCAGATCCGTTCCGTACACGGCATCCGGACACTGACCAAGGCGGATCTTAAGTTCAATGGTGAAACCCCCACCATTGACGTGGATGCTGAGACCTACACCGTGACAGTGGACGGCGTGGTGGCGACCTGTGATCCAGTGAATGAGCTGCCCATGACGCAGCGCTACTTCCTGTTCTAATAGAAACTCAAGAAGAGAGCATTTGATGATCGTTGATTCCGTCATCGGCAACATTTCTGACATGGCGGCCGCAGAGCTTGACGGTCTGCACCTTGAAAAAGTGCTGCTGGCCGGTGCAGACCTGTCCAAACGCATCCAACGCGTGCAAACCGATCACGGCAATGAGCTCGGTTTGCGCCTGCGCTCCACCGCCGGTGGTGCCGGGGACCTACGCGACGGTGACATCCTGTTCCGCGACGCAGCGTCGCTGATTGTGGTTTCCGTGCTGCCCACGGACGTGCTCGTCATCGCCCCGACCACCATCCTGGCCATGGGCACCGTGGCGCATCAGTTGGGCAACCGTCATCTGCAGGCGCAGTTCTTCGGTGCTGAAAGCGGCTACGGCGCAGAGGTCATGGTGGTTCCCTACGACCACACGGTGGTCCAACTGCTGGATCAGCTTCAGCTGCCGTACACCCGGCAGGAGCGCATCATGGCCGCACCGTTCCGGCATGCGGAGCACACGCACTGATGGGCTCCCAGGAAGTGCCACCGGTGCCGCCGTCGTACCTGCTGCCCTTGCTGCAGCTGTGTGACTCTGCGCTGCCCAACGGGGCTTTTAGCCATTCCTTCGGACTGGAAACGTACCTGGCACGCGGCGTTGTCCACGACGAGGAGGGCTTCACGGCCTGGCTGCGGCAGTTCATCGGCCAGCAGCTGGTGTACAGCGACGGGCTGGCACTTCGGCTGGTCATCGAGGCGTTGGAACGCGGAGCCCTTGCGGAGGTCTGGGAGTTGGACCGCCGCGTCACGGCCCAGGCCCTGCCACTGCAACTGCGCGGGGCCGGCATCAAGATGGGGCTGCGCATGGTGGAGATCGGCTCGGGCATCTTCCCCACGCCGGAACTGGATGAATACAGTGCCCAAATCAGTGCAGGCCGCTGCGCAGGACACACTGCCGTTGCCTTCGCGCTGACGGCGCACGGGCTGCGCATTCCACTGGCACAGCTGTTGCCCGCCTACTTCTTTTCCACGGCGACCTCATTGACCCAAAACGCAGTCCGCGCCATTCCACTGGGCCAAACCGCGGGCCAGCGTGTGCTGCGGCTCATGCACGACGACGTCGCTGCCGCTGCCACGGCGGTCATGACGTTGGAGCCCGGGGACTTGGGCGCCGTCGCCCCCGGTCTGGAGATTGCGCAGATGCGCCACGAATACCAGCGCGCCCGCATGTTCATGAGCTGAGACATATTCATACTTACGCAAATACACAAGGAGAACAGCATGGACGTCATTAAGATCGGCATCGGCGGACCCGTTGGCGCCGGTAAGACCCAACTCGTGGAGCGCCTGACCCGCCACATGAGCGGCGAAATTTCCATGGCGGCCATCACCAACGACATCTACACCATTGAGGATGCAAAAATTCTGGCGCAGAACGGCATTCTGCCACTGGACCGCATCATCGGCATTGAGACCGGCGGCTGCCCGCACACCGCCATCCGGGAGGACACCTCGATGAATGCGGCGGCGATCGCCGAGCTGATCCAGCGCCACCCCGATCTGCAGGTGGTGTTCGTGGAAAGTGGCGGCGACAACCTCTCCGCAACGTTCAGCCCAGAGCTGGTGGACTTTTCCATCTACATCATCGATGTGGCCCAGGGCGAGAAGATCCCGCGGAAGGCCGGTCAGGGCATGATCAAATCCGATCTGTTCATCATCAACAAGATCGACCTGGCCCCTTACGTGGGCGCCGATCTGTCCGTGATGGAACGTGATTCAAAGGAATTCCGTGGGGACAGGCCATTCTGCTTCACGAATTTGAAGACCGACGAGGGGCTGGACCATGTGATCGAATGGATCCGGCACGACGTGCTCATGCTTGACCTGGAACGGTGACAGCGGTGACAGCCTTGGCAGCGGTAGGTGAGGTGGCAGCGGTGACAGCGGCTCGTGCCGTGAAAGCACCCATGGGCGAGCTCCGGCTGGACATTGGCGTCCGCAACGGCCGCTCCCTGGCCACCGGGCAATATCACCGCGGGGCGCTGCGCGTGATTCGCCCCCACTATCTGGATGACTCCGGGCAGGTTTGCTACGTGACCGTCAATCCTGGCGGGGCCTACTTGGGCGGGGATCTGTACACCATGGACATCACGGTGGCCGAGCATGCCAGGTTGCTGCTGACCACACAGTCCGCCACGAAGATCTACAAGACGCCCAACTCGTACGCCGAACAGCGCCTGGCAGTGAAGCTGGCCGCAAACAGCTCTTTGGAGTACATGCCCGGCCAGCTCATCGCCTACCGCGGGGCAGCTTATCGGCAGAGCGCACTGATCGAGATGGATGCCAGCGCATCCCTCATCATGGCCGAGGTCCTCACCCCCGGCTGGTCCCCGGACGGGACGCCGTTCCGTTATGAGCAACTGCGGCTGCGCAATGAGATTCGCTACGGTGGCGAGCTGCTGGCCATCGACAACGTTTTACTCACGCCCACTTCAGCGGGGACGGCCGCCGTCGTCGGTCGGCCCGTGGCGGACATCGCTGGACTGGCGTTCATGGAGGGATTCAGCCACTTGGGTTCGCTGCTGGTGGTGGATGCGCGGATTGATGCCGCCCTCGTCGCTGAACTGCAGCAGTTGCTGCTCAAGTACGAGCCGGATACGCTCACCGGCATCTCGCTGCTCAACGGTCCGGGCTTCGTGGTGCGTGCACTGGCCGGGAGCACCACGGTGCTCACCTCGATGATGGACGAACTTACGGGACTGCTGCGGGAGCGCTGGTTTGGCCAGGCCCCGCTCAATCTGAGGAAATACTGACCATCCGGATCAAGGAGAATCGCATGAGCACTGCAGAACGACGGCGGATCATCCTCATGTTTGCCGCGATCACACTGCTGCATGTGGTGGGGTTCGCCGTCTTCATCCTCTTCGTCGTCCCCGGACATTATCAAGGGCTGGGCATCGGCATCGCCGTGCTGGCCTATTCACTCGGGCTTCGACACGCGTTCGACGCCGACCACATCTCCGCGATCGACAACACCACCCGCAAACTGCTGGCTGATGGCAAACGTCCGCTTAGTGTCGGGTTCTGGTTCTCACTGGGTCACTCAACCATCGTAGTCGGCATCGGAGTTGCCATCGTGGTTGCCGAGAAGGCCGTTTACCACGCACTCTCGGACGACAACTCCACCCTCGAACAATTCGGCGGGATCTTCGGCACTGTCGTCTCCGCTTCCTTCCTGTTCCTGATTGCCCTGCTGAACTTGGTTATCCTTGTCGGCATCCTCAAGGTCTTCCGTTCAATGCGGCGCGGCAGCTACGACGAGGCGGAATTGGAGCAGCAGTTGCAAAACCGCGGGTTCATGAACCGTTTTTTCCGGCGTTGGACGAACACCATCGACAAGGAATGGAAAATGTATCCGCTGGGGGTGGTGTTCGGCTTGGGCTTTGATACGGCCACCGAGGTGACATTGCTCGCCACCACGGCACTCTTGGCGAGCCAGAGCCTGCCGTTCTATGCCATCTTGTGCCTGCCCATCCTCTTCACCGCCGGTATGACATTGCTGGACACGCTAGACGGGATCTTCATGAACTTCGCCTACTCGTGGGCGTTCTTCAACCCCGTGCGGAAGGTCTACTACAACTTGGCCATCACCGGGCTTTCAGTGGCCATTTGCTTCTTCATCGGCGGGATTGAAGTGCTCGGGCTGGTGGGAAAGCAATTGAGTTTCCTCCAAGGCTCGTTCTGGGACTTCATGACCAATTTTGACACCAACAAAGCCGGCTTCGTGATCGTCGGCATGTTCGTGCTCTGCTGGGCCGTGGCGGGAGCGTACTGGAAGTTTGGCCGGGTCGAGGAGAGGTGGTCAGCCAGCCAGCTCACGGCAGGCGGTCAAAGTGGGTCCGAACGGCCCTGAAAGTCCCGCACCGCAATGCGCAGCGCCCGTTCCGCATCGAGGCCCTGCCGTTGTGCCACGCGCACGACGTCGAAGAGCACCTTCCCGAGCTGCTCTTCCGTCACGATGTGCTCAGCGTCCGGCGATCCGGCTCCCAGCGGCGCGTCGGCGGGCGGCATGGCGAGTCCCGCGCGGGCAGCACGTTCCAACGACTTTTGTGCCATGGCCAGCGCCGGTAGCGACCGCGGAATGCCGGCAAAGGGGCCCTTGTCTGGTGCTGCGGGGTCCGGTGGGGGTTCCCCGTTCGCAGTAGAATTTGCCGCTCGCTCCTCGGCTTTGACGCGCTCCCAGGTTTCCTCGATCTCGGCGATGGTGGCCGGGAACGTTTCCTGCAGGCCGCCGTCGGCCTGGAAAACATGGGGGCTGCGGCGGATCAGTTTTTCGCTGAGCCCGCGGGCCACATCTGCAAGCACAAAGTTGCCTGCTTCTTCGGCCAAGCGGGCATGCAGCACCACTTGGAGCAGGATGTCACCCAGTTCGGCGGCGACGTGGTCACTGCGGCCGGTTTCAAGGGCCTCGATGAGTTCGTAGGATTCCTCCAACAAATAGGTGGTGAGGGAATCGTGTGTCAGAGCGGCCGTCCAGGGGCAGTGCTCACGCAGCGCAGCCACGACGGCGACAAGGCGGGCCATTTCATCCGAGGATGATGCGGCCCGCCCGTCATTGTCGTTCAGTGGGTCAGTCTTCAAGCCCGGCATCATCCAAGTCTGATGCGCCGAAGGCTTCAAAGCCCTCCGAGTCTTCGAAGTCGTCAATTTCATCCATGGCATCCTCGAAGTTCTCAATGATGAACTCGGCCAGCTCTTCGCGGGCTTCGATCGGCAGGAACGTGGCGTGCACGGCGTTGAGGGTCATCTCCAGCACGGTGTCCAGGCCGTAGCCGAACGTCTCCACCAGCAGGCCGAACTCGCCCGAGAGCGTCGTCCCGCTCATGAGCCGGTTGTCGGTATTCACGGTGACGTTGAAACCGAGCTGGTACAGCAGGTCAATGGGGTGTTCTGCCAAGGTGGTGCCAAACGCTGCAATGGCTCCGGTCTGCAAGTTCGACGACGGGCACAGCTCCAGCGGGATCTGGCGGTCGCGCACCCACTGGGCCAAGTCGCCCAAGGTGAGCGTGCCGACGTCGTTCCCGTCTTCTTCCTGCACGTCAAGGTGGATGTCCTCGGCGATGCGCACGCCGTGGCCCAGGCGCAGCGCACGGCCGTGGACCAGGGCGTCCTGGATGCTGTCGAGCCCGGCGGCCTCTCCGGCGTGAACGGTTGCCGGGAAGTTGTTCTCGGCCAAGTACGTGAAGGCCTCGGTGAAGCGGGAGGGCAGGAAGCCGTCCTCGGCACCGGCAATGTCAAAACCCACCACGCCGTTGTCGCGGTGGCGCACGGCAAGCTGGGCGATCTCGTCGCCGCGGTCTGCATGGCGCATGGCCGTGATGATCTGCCCGACCTCAATGTAGCCGCCAGCCTCGTCCACAGCGTCCATGCCTTCTTCAAGGCCCAGCTGAACAGCTTCGACGGCCTCGTCCAAGTCCAGTCCTGCGGTGAGGTGCTGTTCGGGTGCCCAGCGGACTTCTCCGTACACCACCCCGTCCTCAGCCAGGTCTTCAACAAATTCATGGGCCACACGGACCAGGGCGTCATGGGTCTGCATGACGGCCACGGTGTGGTCAAAGGTCTCCAGATAACGTTCAAGCGAGCCGGAATCGGCCGAGTTCACAAACCACTCGCGCAGTTCTTCGGGATCGGTGGACGGAAGTGAATGGCCCACCTCCGCCGCCAGCTCGATGATCGTTTCCGGACGCAACCCGCCGTCCAGATGGTCGTGCAGGGATACCTTTGGCAGCGATTTGAGGTCCACAACGGGGATGGACGGGGCTGCATGTTCTGAAGTTGGGTTAGTCACATTCCCCACTCTAGGGATGTGTTCCGCGCGGCGCTAGTTGTGCCGTTTGGCCATGACCGATGCCGACGCGGTCGCGTGGGCGTTGGGGTGGGCATTAGGGTAGGCCGGGTGTAGCGCCGGAGGCTGGATTTGCGCCACAATCGCGGGGATGAGCACTGAATCTCCGGTACAGCTGTGCCGCCCGTCAGCTGCGTCCACGTTCGCCATGGGCGCATCCGTCGCACTGCCGTCGCTGCCGTCTGCCGTGGATTCGGGCTCTGTTGTCCTCTCCTCGCTGGTTGCCCTGTCGGCGGTCGGCGCTGCGGTTGTTGCGGGGTCGGTTGCCGACCCTTTGGCTGAGCCGGTTGCTGAGTCCTTAGCTGAATCGTTTGTTGCTGCGGCAAGCCGCGCAGCAGCGGCTGCTGCCTGCACCTGCGCGGCATGCCGGGCAGCCATGAGGCCCGGCTCCGGCCGGGGTTCCAACTTTCCGCGTCTTTCCAGAAAGTGGTGTATCAATCTCATGCCGTGGTCCACCAGAAAAC
>NZ_JAUNVV010000038.1:0-9852 GCF_030540645.1 Arthrobacter sp. | reverse complement strand
CCGCGTCTTTCCAGAAAGTGGTGTATCAATCTCATGCCGTGGTCCACCAGAAAACCAATGACAATGGCAAACGCAATGGCAATTCCCACACCCAACAACGGGTTGTCGTGAACCCAGCGGCCGGCAAATGTTCCCACGGCCACCGAATAGCCAGCCCACGTCACTACCGCTATGCCGTCCAACACCACGAAGCGGCGCCAAGGAAAGTGTGTGGCCCCCGCCGTGAAGTTGACGGCAATTCTTCCCACCGGGATGTACCTGGCGGTGAAAATCAGCATGGCTCCGCGTTTTTCCAATTCCCTGCTGGCCCAAGCGAAGGCCTTTGCCCCACGCGGCCTGCGCATCCAGTTAAACCGCGTAGTGCCCAATTTCCGGCCCATGACGTACGCAATGTTGTCGCCAATCATGGCCCCAATCGAGGCGCCCAGGATCAGCAGCCAAATATTTGGTGACCCCGTACGTGCCGAGATGGAAGCCAAGGCCACAATGGCCGTCTCGCTGGGCAGGAACAGGAAGAAGCCGTCGATCAGGCAAAAGAGGCTGACCAAGGGAATCACCCACCACTGTGCGGCGGAATGTTCGATCAGAACGTTAATTTGACCGATGATGTGCAAAAAATCCACCCTGGACGTTTCCTTCCCTGTGGTGGTTGTCTGCACTAAGCTTCCCACGTCGGGGCAGTCACCGGTATACACCGAAAGGACGAGTTGCCGTGGCGGTTCTCCGTCCATGGAATGAGAGTTGCACGGTTTGGGTTTCAGGCACTGGATCTAGCGGACAATCAGTCAACGGATATAACAATGCCGCCAAAGTTTCCCCCCATGGACGCTCCTGCACTTTCCGGGGCCACCCTACCGACGCTCCTGCATCTTCCGGGCCATTTCGACTGACGCACCAGCACGTTCAGGTCGCTATGGCCGAACGCTCTGCAGCTACTGAGACAGCCACGAACAGGGGACCCCAAAACGTGCAGGAGCGACGCCGGGACGACCCCCAGGCGTGCAGGAGCGACGCTTGCATCACCCCGGAAAGTGCAGGAGCGTCGGTAGGGGGTTAGCCGATGCGGTCGATGATGAGCTTGGGCCGCTCCGGGGTGTCTTCTGCTGCGATGCTCACGGCGTCCGCCAATGCTTCCCTGGCCCGGTCGAATTTCTCCGGCGTGTCCGTCAGCAGCGTCATGAGCGGTTCCCCTGCGCGCACCCGGTCTCCCGGTTTGGCATGCAGGCGCACTCCTGCACCTGCCTGAACCACGTCCTCCTTGCGGGCCCGGCCAGCGCCCAGACGCCAGGCGGCGACCCCGACGCTCATCGCATCCAGTGCGACCAGCACTCCGTCCGTCGGCGCATACAACACCTCGGACTCGCGAGCCACAGGCAAAGCCGCATCAGGATCGCCGCCTTGGGCGGCAATCATGCGGCGCCACACGTCCATGGCCCGGCCATCCTTGAGTGCCGCTGCAGGGTCGGCGCCTTGGATCCCCGCGGCCTCCAGCATTTCCTGTGCCAGTTTCACGGTCAGTTCCACCACGTCGGAGGGGCCTCCCCCGGCCAGTACGTCCACGGACTCCTGCACCTCAATGGCGTTGCCTGCCGTCAGGCCCAGCGGCGTGGACATATCCGTCAGCAGCGCCACCGTATTTACTCCTGCGTCCTTGCCAAGGGCCACCATGGTCTGCGCCAGCTCCCGGGCCATGTCCACGCTCTTCATGAAGGCGCCGGAACCCACCTTCACATCAAGGATCAGCGCGCCGGTTCCTTCGGCGATCTTCTTGCTCATGATGGATGAGGCGATCAGCGGGATGGATTCAACAGTTCCGGTGACATCGCGCAAGGCGTACAGTTTCCTGTCGGCAGGTGCGAGGCCCGTTCCGGCGGCACAGATCACTGCACCCACTTCAGTCAACTGTTGCATCATCTCCTCGTTGCTGAGGTTCGCACGCCAGCCGGGGATGGCCTCAAGTTTGTCCAATGTGCCGCCCGTGTGGCCCAAGCCCCTGCCGGAAAGCTGTGGCACAGCTGCGCCAAATACGGCCACCAAAGGGGCCAGCGGCAGCGTGATCTTGTCGCCCACGCCGCCGGTGGAGTGTTTGTCGGTGGTGGGCATCAACGAACCTGCGGCGTTGCGAAGCCCCCCAAAGTCAAGTGTTTCCCCGGACGCGATCATGGCTGCCGTCCACTGCGCAATTTCCGCCCGGTTCATGCCGTTGAGCAGGATGGCCATGTTCAGTGCCGCCATTTGTTCTTCAGCGATGACCCCGCGCGTGTACGCGTCGATGGTCCAGCGGATTTGTTCGCCGCTCAGTGTGCCTTTGTCCCGTTTGATGCCGATGATGTCAACGGCGTCGAACGTGCTGGCCGCAAATGCCGGGGTGTTGTTCATGGTCTCTCCAATTCAATCCGAGTCAGGTCCTGTGGGCCGAAGGCGTCCGGCAGGACCTGGGCCATGGACTTCACCCCGGAGGTGGTCATGAGCCGCGTGTCCGCAGTGCTGAACTCGTACAGCAGCTGCCGGCAGCGCCCGCATGGCATGAGAATTCCACCCTGCGCGTCGACGCAGTAGAACTCTGTGATGAGTCCCCCACCGTTCATCCGGGCGGCCCCCACCATGGTGCATTCCGCGCACAGGCTCAGCCCGTAGCTGGCGTTCTCCACGTTGCAGCCGGAGACGATGCTGCCATCTGCCAGCCGGGCGGCGGCTCCCACAGGGAAATTCGAGTAGGGGGCATAGGCGCAGTCAAGTGCCGCGGTGGCAGCCTGGCGCAAGGGTTCCCAGCACTCGTCGAGGATGGGTTGCGGCATGTCCTACTCCTTGATGTACGGTTCGCCGTCGGCGGCCGGGGCCATGGCCTTGCCGACAAAGCCGGAGACGGCCAGAATGGTCAGCGCGTACGGCAGCATGGCCAGGAACTGTCCGTCGATCGGTGTGCCAGCGAGTGAGAGGATACTTTGCAGGTTCCCGGCCACGCCGAAGAGCAACGCGGCAAGGGCTGCCCCGATCGGGTTCCACCGGCCGAAGATCAAGGCGGCCAAGGCAATGAACCCCAGTCCTCCTGTCATGTCCTTGCTGAAGCTGCTGACCGCAACAAGCGTGAAGTAGGCCCCGCCCACACCCGCCACGGCGCCACCGGCGAGCACGTTCAACACGCGGGTCCGGTTGACGTTGATGCCCACCGTGTCCGCTGCCTTGGGATGCTCGCCCACGGCACGCACGCGCAGCCCCCAACGGGTCCGGAACAGGCCAAACCAAAGCGCTGCGACAAGGATCAGCATGAAGTAGCCAATGATTGACTGCCGAAACAGGGTAGGGCCGATGATGGGGATTTCTGAGAGCAGCGGAATGGGCAGGTTTGGCAGGTGCGCGGGCTGGTTGAACAGTGTCACCCCGTCCACTTTGGTCTTCATGATCTTTTCGAACAGGAACCCGGTCAGGCCGGACACCAGCACGTTCAGCACCACGCCGACAATGATCTGGTTCACCACGTACTTGATGCTGAACAACGCCAGCAGCAGCGACACGAGCACCCCGGCCACGGCTGCGGCAACAAGTCCGGCATAGGCGTTATGCGTGATGGAGGAAACCAGTGCGGCAGTAAAGGCACCCGCCAGCAGTTGCCCCTCGATGGCGATGTTCACCACGCCGGCGCGTTCGGAGAGGACCCCCGACATGGAACCGAACACCAGTGGCGTGGTGATCAGCATGGCGCCGGTGAAGAGCCCCACGAGCGTAATGTTTTGCGTGGTTGTGCCACCGATGATCCACACCATCAAGCCCACCACGAACAGCACGGTGAACACCATGACCACCCACGTGGCAATACGGCCACGAGTCTTGGTCTGGTTGTACGCCACATACGTCAGTGCGGCGCAGGCCAGCGAGACAACGATCCCCACGGCCTTGGCCGGCAGCACCAGATTGGGTACCTGCCAGGCGTCGCCGCTGGAGGAGATGCGGAAGGTTGCGGTGCCGCCGGGGCCAAGCAGAATGAAAACGACGACGGCGAACAGTGCGAGGGCTGCGAACAGAATCGGCATTTTCCAGCTGCGCACGGCGACGGCGTCATGCACCTTGCCGTGGTCGGTTGTGGTTGCGATGCTCATGCTGCGACTCCTTCGCGGCTAACTGCCTTAATCCGGAACATGGATCGGACCAGCGGCGGGGCCGCGATAAACAGCACAATCAAGGACTGCACCACAGCCACGATGTCAATGGACACATCGGCGTTGACCGCCATTGAGGTGCCACCCGCTTTGAATGCCCCAAACAAGAGGGCTGCAAAGAACGTGCCCCAAGGTTTTGACCGCCCCAACAGGGCAACCGTGATGGCGTCGAAGCCAATGCTCCCCGCAACGTCGGAATCCAGGATCTTTTCCGTCCCGGCCAGCTGGGTCACACCCGCCAGACCGGCCAGCGCTCCGGAGATCAGCATGACGGTGATGTAGCCGCGGGACACCAGCATGCCAGCTGTGCGGGCTGCACGCGGGTTGGCCCCAATGGCCCGGTACTCAAATCCAAGTGTCGAGCGGTTGAGCAGCCAGGAAACGGCGAAGACGGCGGCAATAGCTAGGATCAGCCCCGCATGCAGCCTGTAGTTGGGGCCCAGTAGCAGTGGGAACATGGCAGTTTCGTGCATGCGCGGGCTGATGGGGTTGCTGCTGGCGGGGTCTCGCAGCTGGTTCTTGAGTAGATACAGAACAAGGGAGATGGCGATGTAGTTGAGCATGATCGTCACGATCACTTCGTGCGCACCGGTCTTTGCCTTCAGGAATCCGGCAATTCCACCCCAGATGGCGCCGCCAAGGGCACCTGCCAGTACCACGGCCACCAGGTGGATGCCCGGGGGCAGTTCCATCATGAAACCTACGACGCCGGCAAACGTGGCACCGAGGATGATCTGGCCCTGCGCACCAATGTTGAAAAGTCCCACCCTGAATGCCAACGTGACGGCCAGCCCGGACAAAATCAGCGGAGTGGCGAAGGTGAGCGTTTCAAAGATGCCCAACCTGCCCTGCCACGTCCGGGAGTTCGGATCGTAGGTGGCGCCTCTCCACAGGGCGCCGTAGGCGTCCGAGATGGAAGCCCAGATAGCGCCGAAGGTAGCGGAAGGATCGCTGAAGAAGTACCCGAACGCCGTAACTACCCGCTGGTCGGTGACGGCAATGAGCACCCCGCCAATGACGAGCGCAACCAGCACGGCCAAGACGGAGATCATCGCGTTACCGCTGATGATTTCCCGCATCAGCTGGCTGCCGTTTGACTCGTTGTCGGTTTTCCAGGGCGCCTTCGCGCCACCAGCCCCGGCTCCAGGCTCCTTGTTGTCCAAAGACCCCCCGGGAGGCGGCAGTTGCGGCTCGCTCATGACTGCACCCCTGAATCGTTCGTGCTGGCGGAGCCCTGGGCTTCGGAAGCGGACACAGCGTCCGTGGCTGTCTCTGGCTCTGTATCTTGTTTGTTCATTTGTTCCTGTGCTTCTGCAGCGGGCAGCCCCGCCATCATCAGGCCAATCAAGGCACGGCTGGACTTTCCCGGGACAATGCCCATGAGCCGTCCGGCAAAAAGTACCGCGATGCGGTCTGCTAGTTCCAATACTTCATCCAACTCCGTGGACACGATGAGCACTGGGGTGCCTGCGTCACGTTCCGCCACGATGCGTTTGTGCAGGAACTCAATGGATCCGACGTCCACGCCACGGGTGGGTTGAGAGGCGATGAAGAGTTTCAGCGGCCGCGAAAGCTCCCTGGCCAGCACCACTTTTTGTTGGTTTCCGCCGGATAGGGTGTCTGCCGGGTCCTGCGCAGTCTGCGCACGAACATCGAACTCCTCCACCTTTTCCACCGCATTCTTCGCAATGACTGCATGGTTCATGGTGCCGCGGCGGGAATAGGGTGCCTGTTTATACAGGTCCAGGATCAGGTTTTCAGCAATGGAGAACTCCCCCACGAGCCCGTCGTCCGAGCGGTCCTCGGGGACGAAGCCCACCCCTGCATCCAGGATCTTGCGGACACTTTTACCCAGCAGTTCCTGCCCTTCCAGCGTGATGGAGCCCAGCACGTGCTTATGCAGTCCCAGCACGGCTTCAGTCAGTTCCGTCTGCCCATTGCCCTGCACACCGGCCACCGCCAGGATCTCACCTTGGGAGACGCCCAAGGTGACGTTGTCCAAAAGTCTCTGGCCGGCGTCGTTCATCACTGTCAGGTTGGTGACCTTGAACGTTTCCTCACCCGGCTGGGCATCCGCCTTGTCCAGGGAAAGGTTCACGGCGCGGCCCACCATCATGGCGGCCAGCTCCGTGGTGGGGGTCGACGGCGGTGCGGAACCTACCACCTTGCCGCGGCGGATGACGGTGATGGTGTCCGAGACGGCCTTGACCTCACGCAGCTTGTGCGAAATGAAAACGATGGAGGTGCCGCCTTCACGCAGCTGGCCCATGATGTCCATCAGTTCGTCGGTTTCCTGGGGCGTGAGCACGGCGGTGGGCTCATCCAGAATCAGGATTTTGGAGTTGCGCACCAGCGCCTTGATGATCTCCACCCGCTGCTGGACGCCCACGGGGAGGTCTTCCACCAGTGCGTCAGGGTCCACGTCGAAACCAAACTTGGCGGAGATCTCACGAACTTTCTTTCGCGTTTCCTCCAGGTTCAGGATGCCGCCAAAGGTGGTGGATTCGGCACCCAAGGCCACGTTTTCGGCCACGGTGAAGACCGGGACGAGCATGAAGTGCTGGTGCACCATGCCAATGCCGGCTGCCATGGCGTCGGAAGGGCCGGAGAACCGCACCGGCACATCATCGATGAGAATCTCACCAGACGTGGGTGCATACAGGCCGTACAGGACATTCATCAAGGTCGATTTGCCGGCCCCGTTTTCCCCCAACAGGCTGTGGATTTCCCCCGTGTTCACGACCAGGTCGATGTGGTCGTTCGCCACCAGGGTGCCGAAGCGCTTGGTGATGCCCCGAAGTTCAAGTTTCAACGTATTTGGCCCGTCTCTGCGGATGGATAGTTCGAAAAGCTGCAGAACGGGCGCCGCGTTCCGCCTGGTGCGGCACGCAGCGCCCGTGTGCGGTACCTACTTCGGGCTGGATTTGGACTCCACCTTGATGGAGCCGTCAATGATGCCCTTCTTGATGTCCGCCAGCTGGCTCTGGATGTCCTTGCTGACGGAGGACTCAAGGTCGTGGAACGGGGCCAGGGAAACGCCACCGTTGTCCAAGGTGCCAATGTAGGGGGTCGGGTCGAACTTGCCGTCCACGTCCTCCTTGACAATGGTTTCCACGGCTTCGCCCATGGTCTTGATGACCGAGGTCAGCAGGATCGACTTGTACGTGGGTGCGGTGAGGAAACCGTCGGAATCGACCCAGACGAGCTTGACATCCTTGCCACCCTTGTTGGCTGCCAGGATGGCATCGCCGGCTCCCTTGCCAAGCGGACCAGCCACAGGCATGACCACGTCGGCGCCTTCAGAGATCAGGTTGTTCGTGATCTTGGTGCCTTCCTGGATGATCTCAAACGTGTTGGCGAAGGAACCCTGTTGCGTGTCAACGTTCCAGCCCAAAAGCTGAACGTCCTTGCCCTGCTTTTCGTTGAAGTACTTCACACCATCGGCAAAACCGTCCATGAAGATGGTGACCGTGGGGATGTTGACGCCGCCAAAGGTGCCGACCTTTCCGGTCTTGGACACCGCTGCCGAAACATATCCGGCCATAAACGCGGCCTGGGCAGTGTCGTAGACCACCGGCTTCACGTTGGGCGCCTTGATCGAGTTGTCATCGATGATCGCGTAGTGCAACGTCGGGTTGTCCTTCGCCGCAGCAGCAGTAGCCTCAGCCAACAGGAAGCCCACAGTGACCGTCAGATTGCAGCCGGCGCTGGCCATCTGGTTCAAGTTCGGTACAAAATCTGCCGTACTGGAGGACTGGGCTTCCTTCATCTTGATACCCAAATCCTTGACAGCCATCTTCATGCCCTCGTAAGAGGACTGGTTGAAGGACTGGTCGTCGAATCCGCCGGAGTCAGAAACAATGCAGCCCAAAAAGTTGGCTGCTGCGGCATTTTCCGTGCTGCCGCCACCCGGTGCCGGCGGGGCTTCGCCGCAGCCGGTGAGCAGCAACGCCATGGCGCTCACTGCGACAGTTCCTACGATGGCTCCGCGCTTGACGGTGTTTAGAAGATGGTTCTTCAAGGTTCCTCCATGTGGTGTGGGACCGCCGCAGTGAAGGAATCGCCCCGAAGGCAAACCGGGCCGTCCGCCCAAACTGGAACACTGTTCTTCAGGTCTGTGGCGGACATCGGCTTGCGTTGGCGCACCCCGGCATTGCGGCGCTATGCATCACACACTAGTGGCACTTTCGTACCCGCCGGTAGTGGCGGACGGGAACCACGGGCCATCGTTGGGGAACCGTTACATGTTTGTGATCCGGGGCGCGCGCCGGAGGCTTGCCTCCAGCAGGCCCGCGCAGGTGCGATCTACTGTTCAGCAGCGTCGCGCAGCACCCGCAGGGCGGCAGCGCACAGCACGCGAACACCGACGGAAAGTGCGCGTTCGTCCACAATGTAGTCACCCCGGTGCAGGTCGTATTCCTCGCCGCCGGGGACGTGGGTGCCCAGCCTCATCAAGGAACCGGGGATACCCTGCAGGAACCAGGCAAAGTCCTCCCCACCCATTGATTGCGGCGCCAACACCACAGTGTCCTCGCCAAGTTCAGCGCGGGCCGCTGCCTCAATGACGGCAGTTTCGTGTTCGGAGTTGACCACCGGGGGCACCCCACGGGTATGTTCCAGATGCACTTCCACGCCAAAGGGTGCAGCAATCTGCTGAACGACGTCGTCAAGCAACTCCCCCGCCGCGTGCCAGGCCTCGCGGTCAAGGCAGCGCATGGTGCCGCTCATAACGCCCTGTCCGGGGATGGCATTGGGCGCAGAACCAGCATGGATCTGCCCCCACACGACGGAGACGCCGCTGCGGACATCCACACGACGGGACAGTACCGCCGGGACGCTGATGGCAATTTGGGCCAGTGCGAACACCAAATCCTCGGTCAGGTGCGGGCGGGAGGTGTGGCCGCCGCGGCCGGAAAGTTCAATCTTGATGGTGTCCGAGGCGCTGGTGATGGGCCCGATCCGGGTGCCGATCTTGCCCACTTCGATGCGCGGGTCGCAGTGCAATGCCATGATGCGCGGCACACCGTCCAGAGCTCCCTGGTCAATGCAGGAAAGCGCTCCGCCGGGCATGGTTTCCTCGGCGGGCTGGAAGATGATCCTGATGCGCCCGCCCAACGGAGTGTGTTCGTGCATGCGAGCAAGCACCAGGGCAATGCCCAGCATCGTGGCAGTGTGGAAGTCGTGTCCGCAACCGTGCGTGACGCCGTGGTTGCGGGAGGCAAACGGCAGGCCGGTCTCCTCCACGATGGGCAGGGCATCAATGTCCCCGCGCAACGCCGTCGCAATGTCCCCCTCGCCCACGTCAACAATGACGCCGGTGCCGTCAAGACGGCGTGGGGAAAGGCCTGCCGCAACAAGGCGGTCATAGATCTTGCCGGAGGTGCGGAACTCCTGGAACGACAGTTCCGGATGGGCATGAAGGTCACGCCTGAATTCAACGACCTCTTCCAACAGGGGCTCAAGCCACGGGCCTACCAGCTCGGTCGGTTCTGTTTCCAGCGAGTAATTGCGCACAAGTCAAACTCTAGTCACGTCAGCGTGCCGTGACTGCATTCACTTCCCTGCATTACTCCGAGCGCGCCGGAACATTTGGCGCTGCGGGGCGCCCCGGGTTACAGCACGTCGGTGTCGCCCTTGGCTTTGAGCCCGTCCACTGCCTTTTTCACGAGTTGGGAATGGGCACGGGTTGTTACCA
>NZ_JAUNVV010000138.1 GCF_030540645.1 Arthrobacter sp. | reverse complement strand
AAAAACGCTCCTTCATTGGTGTGGGCGTGGACTAAACAGGTCAACACAACCCACAGCACAAATGCCAGGAGCGCAGAAGACCCAGTCGATCACGGACACCCACACAATGGGGCATCCCTCGCCAAGGTTTACTGCACAAGTTTAGCAGAACGACGGAACCCGGATGACCGGCGCGGTTCCGAGGCGGCCGCAGCGATGCCGGAGTTTCCGTAGGCGACGTAGGGGAGGCCAAGGCCGTCCGCGGCCGATGGCCGGAAAGTCGCCGAGGGAACCCCGGATCGCTGCCAGCTGTTACGCGTGGCCGTCGAACAAGCTGGTGACGGAGCCGTCTTCGAAGACTTCCTTGATGGCCCGTGCCAGCAGGGGCGCGATCGGGAGCACGGTGAGGGTCGGGAAACGCTTCTCCGGCGGGATCGGCAGCGTGTCGGTGACCACGACTTCACGGGCGCCACAGTTGGCAAGGCGCTCGGCAGCAGGGTCGGAGAACACAGCGTGCGTGGCGGCGATGATGACGTCCTTCGCACCGGCGTCCTTCAACACGCGCACAGCGCCGGCAATGGTTCCGCCGGTGTCGATCATGTCATCGATCAGAACACAGGTACGTCCCTTGACCTGGCCCACAACGGTCTTGGAAACAGCCTGGTTGGGTACGGTCAAATCACGCGACTTGTGCACGAACGCCAACGGGGCCCCACCGAGGCGCTCGGCCCACTGCTCAGCCACGCGCACACGGCCGGTGTCGGGCGAAACGACAGTGACGTCGTCGTCCCCGACAATCTTGCGGATGTGCTCGGCGAGCAGCGGGATGGCGAAGAGGTGGTCCACGGGGCCGTCGAAGAAGCCCTGGATCTGCGCCGTGTGCAGGTCCACGCTCATGATGCGGTCGGCGCCGGCGGTCTTGTAGAGGTCGGCAACAAGGCGGGCGGAGATCGGCTCGCGGCCGCGGCCCTTCTTGTCCTGGCGCGAGTACGGGTAGAACGGCGCCACAACGGTGATGCGACGGGCCGAAGCGCGCTTCATGGAGTCAACCATGATCAGCTGTTCCATGAGCCAGTTGTTCAGCGGGGCCGGGTGGGCCTGGATGATGAACACTTCCTTGCCGCGCACGCTCTCGCCGGAGCGGACGTAGATCTCGCCGTTGGCAAAGTCGTAGGCGGACATCGGCAACAGCTCTGTCCCCAAACAGCGTGCCACTTCCTCGGCCAGCTCAGGGTGTGCCCGGCCGGACGCCAACACCAACTTCTTGTCGACGTTATGGACTAGTTCGCTCATGGGTTCGCTTTCTCGCAGGGGTGGGGTCGGTGAGAAGTCTTAGCTGACAGCATTTGCTGCCTTTTCGGAGGCGTTTTCAGCAGCTTGGGCGGAGACACTGCCCGGGCGGTTCGCGGTGGTCCAGCCCTCGGCATTGCGTTGCGGGGCCACGGTCAGTGTCAGCGCACCGGCAGGAACGTCTTTGCGCACAATCGTGCCGGCGCCGGTGAACGCACCGTCGCCGACGCTGACGGGTGCAACGAACACGGTGTTCGACCCTGTGCGCACGCCGGAGCCGATCGTGGTGCGGTGCTTGTTCACGCCGTCGAAGTTGGCTGTGATGTTGCCGCAGCCGATGTTGGTGTTCTCGCCGATTTCAGCGTCACCGGCATACCCCAGATGGCTCAGCTTGGAGCCGCGGCCGATGATGACGTTCTTCGTTTCGTAGAACGCACCAATTTTTCCGTCGGCACCCAGTACCGTGCCGGGACGCAGGTACGTGAAGGGCCCCACGTGGGCGCCCTCGCCGATGATGGCGCCGGAGCCGTGCGTGCGGGTCACTTCGGCGCCCGCGGCGATCTGCACATCCGTCAGCGTTGAATCCGGACCCACGACGGCGTCACTGGCCACCGTAGTTTGTCCGTGCAGTTGGGTGCCGGGCAGGATGGTGACGTCTTGGGCCAACTGCACAGTGGAGTCGATCCATGTGGTGGCGGGGTCGATGACGCTCACCCCGGCGCGCATCCAAGCCTCCACGATGCGGCGGTTGTGCTCTACGCCCAGGGCAGCCAGCTGCACGCGGTCATTGGCTCCTTCCACCTGCCAGCGGTCGGTGGTGGAGACGGCGGCGACCCGGCCGCCGTCGTTCCTGGCCAGCGAAAGGACGTCGGTGAGGTACATCTCGCCCTGGTTGTTGTCCGTGGTGACTGCCTGCAGCGCCCGGCGCAGCACGGCCGCGTCAAAGGCGTAGATGCCGGAGTTGACTTCGCGGATCTCGCGCTCGGCGTCAGTGGCATCCTTGTGCTCGCGGATGCCCAGCACCGTGCCATCTTCGTGGCGAAGGATGCGGCCGTAGCCAGCGGCGTCGTCCAAAACGGCGGTCAGCACGGTCACGGCGTTGTTGTCGGCGGTGTGCGTGGTCACCAGCGTGGCCAGGAGCTCGGTGGTCAGCAGCGGAACATCTCCGTACGTGACAACTACGGTGCCGCTCAGTTCTTCCTGGGCATCCAGGGCTTCCAGCGCCTGCTGGACGGCGCGGCCGGTGCCCGGTATTTCATCCTGGTCCACAATCTGTGCGGATTCATCCAGCGCGGCAATGTGGGCTGCCACCTGGTCGCGTTCATAGCGGACAACCACGGCCAGCTTGCCGGGATTGAGCCCCTTCGCTGCTGCGAGTGCATGACCCACCATGGAAATTCCACCGATGGTGTGCAAGATCTTGGGTGTGCGTGACTTCATCCGGGTGCCTGCGCCTGCAGCCAGGACTATGACGGCTGCCGGTGTGTCGGTGGGGATTTCTTTGGGGCTCACTAAGTGGCACTCCTGCCCGGATCAATGTCCGTTTTTAAACGTACTCAATGGGAAACAGTTCCATGGTACCCGCTCAGTCTGGATGCCCGATCCTTTGCAACGTGGTTCCGCCCATAGGATTCGAACCTATACTCCACAGCTCCAAAGGCTGGGGTGCTGCCATTACACCAGGGCGGACCATGTGCCACTTGCTCTCGCCAGAAGCTCACGAGAATATAGTGTGCCACGGCGGGAGGCAGTTGCGCGAGTTGAGGACCTCGCACCCACCCAATGAACCATGGCGCAGTGGTTAACGTCACAGTGATCGGAGGGTGCTGGCGGCTGCGCGCCATTGAGTTCCAATGGTGCGCCACAACTGGACCTGCGTACTGTTGGGCACTAATGACGCCTCGCTGCAAGCGTTTCAAAGGCCAGACGGATCCAACGCAGCATTTCTTCCGGAAAATACATGGCCACGGCGGCCCTAAAGTGCAGCACAGGGACGTCCTGGATCATGAGAACGTTGCCGCGGCGAAGGTCCTCTTTCCAGGCCTCTTCGTTGTTATGGTAGTCCTTGCCATCAATTTCAAGCCCCAGCTGGCCATCCACCAGAGCATCAAGATGGCCCATACCGCGAATGTATGCCTGTCCCTGGACGTTGTAGCCAGCCTTCTGCAACTGGTATCTAGCGCATGTTTCAGGAATCGACATCGATTGCGGGTCGATCAGCTCAATAATCCTGCGAATCCGGGCATCATTCCGCCTGCTGAAGAACGCCCGCAGCTGTGCCACGGTGCATTTTTCCTTGACAACGGCCGATTCCAGCACACAAAGTATCTCCAACTCCGTGCCACACTGCGCACAATGACGAAGAATGTCCCGCAGGAGCAGCCTGCCCTGGAATCTGTGCGTCACACAGCCTGATACCGGCCGGCCGTGCGCCGTCCCGACATGCGGAACATCCTGGGCGTGGAGAACCCAAAGCCCTTCTTGTCTCGCACGGCCAAAACACGTCAGCTCCGCCTGGTTGCTGGCCAGGTGCTCCGCCATGGGCGAGGACCCCTCGGCCGCATAGACACCACGGCAGACCCGCCTTATGCGCCCTGATTGAACAGCCTGCCGGATGTGCCGGTCCGAGAATCCTCGGTCCACGAGCACACTACGCCGAACGGTTCCACCCAGAGCGGCAATAACTGACTCAACGGGGCTGGTGGTACGACTGTTTTGTGTATTCATGGCACCATGGTTGGCCAGAAAGGGAGGCAGCGGCAGCCCCGGCGTCGTACTTGTGAACAAGAAGGCGCCGGGCCATGGCTGTGGAAGAAGAAACACAACCCAGCTCGGCGGACA
>NZ_JAUNVV010000037.1:17230-30939 GCF_030540645.1 Arthrobacter sp. | reverse complement strand
CGACCAGACCTGTCCCGGCGTAACTGGAACGTCGAGAACAGCCCCTCCGCTCCGATTCAATTTGTTGCCCATGACCTATTTTCCTCCTACTTCGTACCGCGTGCGATGCAGTCGCCAGTGCGGTGTTGGCCTGACTTGAGCTACGCCCAGAAGGCGTCAACCATGTGGGTGTCGGGGAAGAACTCCCAAACCTCGACCACGACACCATCACTGATGCGGAAGACCTGCATGACGTCGTGGTCAATTACCTTGCCGACGCGCTCAGCGTGCGAGTGCTGAAGAAGGTAGGCGTAGTCAGCAGAGCCGCCAATGTCGACAACATCGATGGCAAGGGTCCCCTCCGCGCGCGTCATCAGCCCGCCCAAGTAGGCCATTGTGGCATCCCGCCCCTGCTTCGAACCAGACGTCACTCCGCTGCCCGCCGCATGCCAAGCAACGTCCTCGGCGAAGGTGGCGGCGACTGTTGCCATGTCTCCGGCTGCAATTGCGGCGTACGCGCGCCGCACCAACTCGATATTTCCTTCTGCGCTCATGACTACTGTTCTCCTTCGACTACTTCACAACGCCAAGCTGGTCGCTTAGACTCATGTTGTTTAGTTCCACTAAACTCCGACGATCAGAAAGTGTCAAGGAAAATTATGGGTCGATCCGGCAAGACTCCCAAGGGGCTCGCGACACGGGCGCGCATCGTTGAGGCAGCGACCGGGATGTTCTTGGATCGAGGGTATGTTGCCACCACCGTGGCCGCCATTGCCAAGGGGTCGGGCGTCTCTGCCCAGGCAGTGTATTTGGCTTTCGGGTCCAAGACCGCGATCCTCAAGGCAGCCGTCGACTTCGCCGCTGCCGGTGACGCAAACGAGATAGCCATGGCTGCCCGACCGTGGATGGACCAGGTGCGGGCCTGCACTGACGTCGCAGCCGCGTTGGACATCGTCGTCGAACACGCCGCCGCGTCAGTCGAGCGGTCCAGTCCGATCTATGAGGTGATTCGCACTGCATCCGCCGACCCCGAAGTCGCGCAGCTCACCGCCGACATCACTGCACAACGACTTGAATCCGTGCGCGACATCATTGTGTCGCTGTGGGGCAAGCCCGGCTTCAACCCCGCCACGACTTTCGAGGAAGCAGTCGCCATTGGATACATGTTGATAAGCCCTGAAATGTTCCGGCTCCTAGTGACCGACTGCGGATGGACGTTGCCGCGATGGCGCAGCTATCTTCGTGACTGCCTGGAAGCCCAAATGCAGGTCAGCACACCCGCTTGAGAGCCCGAGTCCCTTCACCGCGGACACCCTGCAGCCGCGGATAACGGGGACTCGGGGCACAAAAAACCCGCCGTCCCCGGCGCGAAGCCAAGGAACAGCGGGTTTGTTTCGGTCGGGCTGACAGGATTTGAACCTGCGACCCCTTGACCCCCAGTCAAGTGCGCTACCAAGCTGCGCTACAGCCCGAAAGTTCAACTTTCGGAAGGTATCTCCCGTGGCTGAACCACCTGAAAAAGCTTACCCCATATAAAAGCTGGCGTAGACCAAATCAGCTGTGACCCGCGTTACTTCTTGCGGCTGCGCTTCTCCCGAACACGCATGCTGACCTCGATGGGCGTGCCCTCGAAGCCGAAGGTCTCACGCAAACGGCGGGTAATGAAGCGGCGGTAGCCCGGATCCAGGAACCCGGTGGTGAACAGCACGAACTTCGGCGGACGGCTGGAAGCCTGCGTGCCAAAGAGGATGCGGGGCTGCTTTCCGCCACGCACGGGGTGCGGGTGTTCCGAGACCAGTTCTCCTAGGAACGCATTCAAGCGGCCCGTGGGGATGCGGCGGTCCCAGTTTTCAAGGGCCAGATCAAGGGCGGGAACCAGCTTGTCCTTGTGCCAGCCGGTCTTGGCTGAAATGTTTACGCGCGGTGCCCACTCCACATGCGCCAGGTCCTGGTCGATCTCGCGTTCCAGGTACTTACGGCGCTCGTCGTCCATCAAGTCCCACTTGTTGAACGCCAACACCAGGGCGCGTCCGGATTCAATGGCCAACTGCAGAATGCGCACATCCTGCTCGCTGAGCACCTCGTCCACGGCCATCAGCACCACGGCAACTTCGGCCTTTTCCAGCGCGGTCTGCGTGCGCAGCGACGCGTAGAAGTCGGCACCTTGCTGCATGTGCACACGGCGGCGGATGCCGGCGGTGTCCACGAAGCGCCACGTGCGGTCGCCCAACTCAATAAGCTCATCCACGGGGTCGCGCGTGGTGCCGGCAACATTGTCAACAACAACGCGTTCGGAACCGGCCAGCTTGTTCAGCAGCGAGGACTTACCCACGTTGGGACGGCCCAGCAAAGCGATGCGGCGCGGGCCTCCCGTGCGTTCCACACCGGCGACGGCGGAGAACTCCGGCAGTACATCCATGACCTTGTCCAGCATGTCTGCAACGCCGCGGCCGTGAACAGCAGAAACGGGGTACGGCTCACCCAGGCCCAGGCCCCACAGCGTGGCGGCTTCGGCTTCCTGGACTAGGTCATCGATCTTGTTGCCGACCAGGATGACGGGCTTCTTGGACTTGCGCAGCATCCGCACGATGGCTTCATCGGAAGAGGTGATACCCACCATGGCGTCAACCACCAGCAGCACGGCGTCAGCCATTTCCACGGCGATCTCAGCCTGCTCGGCAACGCGCAGGTCCAGCCCGCGGGCATCGCGCTCCCAGCCGCCGGTGTCCACGAGCGTGAAGGAACGCCCGTTCCAGTCGGCCGTGTACTGCACGCGGTCACGAGTCACCCCGGGGGTGTCCTCCACAACAGCTTCGCGGCGCCCCAGGATACGGTTCACCAGGGTGGACTTGCCCACGTTGGGCCGTCCCACAATGGCCAGCACCGGGTCCTGGCGGTGCGCGTCAACGCTGGTGCCGTCGTCGAACTCGCCGGAGAGCAGTGCTGCATCCTCGGCGTCAAGCTCATAGTTGGCAAGGCCAGCGAGAAGGCCGGCTGCGCGGGCGTCGGCGTCCTCATCGGAAATGGCCGCGACCCGCTCAGCTACATGGTCGGTGCCTGTGGGCGCATAGTCCTGGTGACCAACTTCACCATCGCTGGCGGGGGTGGGTGACGTGGAGTCGCTCATGGTTACTGTCCTTTGTGCTTTGAAGAAAGGTGGTCATCCGCAGGCAATTCCTGCCCAGTTACGGCTTGGGATGCGGAAATATGGGCCGCCAGCCGCTGGCGGATTTGTTCAGTTGCCCTGTCCATTGAAACACGGCCGGAAACTCCCGGTTCACGTGTGATCAACAGGGGTTCGCCAAACACCACGTGCAGCTTGCGCCGCGGTGCTGGAATTTTGTCGCGATGTTCCCCGGGGAGCCTGGTGCCAAGAATGGCCACAGGCACGACGGCGGCCCCCGAGTTCAGCGCCAACCACGCCACGCCGCTGTTCATGGCTGAGGCGTCCCCGCTCCCCCGGGTGCCTTCGGGCAGGATTCCGACGCAGTCGTTGCGGTCAAGGATGGCCTTGGCGTATTGCAGCGCACCACGGTCCCCGCCCCGGTTGACGGGGATTTGTCCCGAGCTGCGCAGCACCCGGCCAAGGAAGCCCTTGAACATGTCATGGCGGACCATGACATGCATGTATCGGCTGCTGGCACCGACCATGACCGGCCCGTCAAGGTAGCTCAGGTGGTTGGAGGCGAACACAACCGGTCCATGCTGGGGGATATTCTCCTGGCCCAACACGGTTGTGTTGTAGATGCCATGGTCTAGGACCCGCCCGAGCGGCCGGCTCCAGCGTGTTTTCCACCGCGGTGGCACAGCCGTGAGCACAAGCAGCGCCTTGTCCTTCTGTTTCATGCAGTCGGACCCTCATTCACGCATTGGCGCACCACATTGATGACGGCGGCCACGGTCTGTTCGAAGTCGAGGTCCGAGGAGTCCACCGTGTACACGCCGTCCGCGGCGCGCTGGAAGTCAACGACCGTTGCGTCCTTGGCGTCACGGGCCAGCACCTGTTCCGCCAGCTGCGCGGCACTCTGGGTGCCGCCGAGCTGCAGGCCCCGGCGCCTCATACGGGCTTCTTCGCTGGCGGTCAGGATCAGTCTGGCCTCGGCATCGGGCGCCACCACAGTGGTGATGTCCCTACCCTCAACGACGATGCGGTGATCGCTTGCGGCAATAATGTCCTGCTGGCGGCGCACCAACGCGGCGCGTGCGCCCAGGTTCGTGGCGACGGAGCTGACGGAAGCAGAAATCTTGGGGTCACGGATGGCGTCCGTGACGAAAATGCCGTTGACTTTCACGAACTCGGTGGCCGGCTCCAGGCTCTGCTCAATCTTGATGGTCCTGGCGGCGGCTTCAACGGCTGTCGCGTTCGCAAAATCAATGTTGGCATTGATGCAGTGCCAGGTCACGCTGCGGTACATCGCACCGGTGTCCAGGAACGCCAAACCAAGCCGCGTCGCCACGGCCTTGCTCACGCTCGACTTGCCGGAACCGGAAGGCCCGTCCATGGCAATCACAAGGGATTTACCTATGCGCAGCTGCTGCACTTCCGTGTTGTTCATTTCTGTGTTGTGCAATTCTGCGTTGCTCATTGAATGACCTTCCAACCGCGTTCCGTCAATTCGTCCACCAGCGCCACTCGTCGCGATGGCAGCACAGAGAGTTCCACCATGCCCACTTGCAGCCCGGCGGAGTGATCCAGGCGCAGGTCCTCGACGTTGACGCCAATCTCACCAATTTCGGTGAGCAGCTTCGCGATCTGGCCCGGCTTGTCATCAACAAGCACCGTAAGCCATGAGTAATGCTGGGCTGGCCCGCCGTGCTTGCCCGGGATCCGGCTCTCGCCGGCGTTGCCTTCCGCCATGAGCTGTGCCAGGTCCAAACGCGCCCCTGGTGCGGTGGGTGCGCTCAGCGTGTCGATCAGCCTGTCCAGGTCCGCGCGGACACCTTCCATGATGGTCAGCAATTTCGGGGCGTTGGCACCGAGAATCTGCACCCATAGCGTGGGGTCGCTGGCGGCGATGCGGGTCGTGTCACGCAGGCCGTTCCCGGCGAGCGAAAGCGCGTGCGGCGGCGTCTCCTGCAGCCGGCTTGCCACCAGCGACGCCATGACCTGGGGCAGATGCGAGACCAGTGCCACGGCCCCGTCGTGCTCGTCGGGGGTAAAACGGAACACCACGGCGTCCAGGTCTATCGCCAGCGAATGCGCCACCTTGATGGCGTGCGCTGAGCTTGCCTCGGACGGACATAGCACCCACGGCATGGAGTTGAAAAGCTCCCCGCGAGCGGCAACCGGCCCGGAGCGTTCCCGCCCGGCCATGGGGTGCGTGCCCACATACCGCGCCAGCGCAACCGCATCCAACGCCGTCGCATCCGAAGCCACGATGGCTTGGATTTCGGCGAGCACGGAGCCCTTGACACTGGCAATGTCAACCACGACGGCGGACGGGTACCGAACAAGCGCGGCTGCCACCACGTGGGCGGTGACGTCCGGCGGAGCGGCCACGACAACAAGCTCGGGGCTCAGTGCCTCGGCCGCGTCAAAGGCGCGCCCGGCACCGATGTCCACGGCAACTGCCTGCGCTGACGGCGAAGGGTCGCTCAGAACAACGTCAAGGCCGTGCGCACGCAGCCCCAGCCCAATGCTGGCCCCCAGCAGTCCGCTACCAAGAACCAGCACCGGCCCGCACAAGTGCGAAGGATTCATCCGCTGTTTACATCCCCACGTCTGCGAGCAGGTAGCCAACTTCATGGCGGCCCAAAACGCGGACACTCCCCTGGCGCTGGTCGCCCAGGGCAATGGGACCGAACTTCACGCGGACCAGACGTTCAACGGGGTAGCCCACTGCGTCGAACATGCGGCGCACAATGCGGTTTTTGCCGGAGTGGAGCACCACTTCAGCGAGCACGTGGCCCGGTGTTGAATCAACAAGGCGGAAGGAGTCCACCTTTTGCCAGCCGTCCTCAAGCTCCACGCCGTCCTTGAGCTGGGCGCCAACGCCGTGGGCCATCGGGCCGCGCACCTGGACCAGGTAGGTCTTGGGGATGCCGTATTTCGGGTGGCTGAGACGGTTGGACAGTTCGCCGTCGTTCGTCAACAGCAGCAAGCCCTCGGTGTTGGTGTCCAGGCGGCCCACGTGGAACAGGCGCTCACGGGTCTGGCGCTTCTTCAGGAAGTCGCTGATGCACGGGCGGCCCTCGGGGTCATCCATCGTGGAAACGACACCCTTGGGCTTGTTGAACACCATGTAGACCATGGACTCGTTCGTCTGGATAGTCATGCCGTCAACGGCAATTTCCACGATTTCCGGATCCACGCGCAGACCCAACTGGGTGACGGTGACGCCGTCAACCTGGACGCGGCCTTCAAGGATCATGTCTTCACACAGGCGGCGCGATGCCACACCAGCCTGTGCCATAACCTTTTGCAGGCGCACGCCGTCAACATTGTGAATGTCAATGTCATCCGTGGTGCGCTCCGGGCGGCGGTTCTGCTCGGTGGGCCGGTTCTTGCTTGAGGAGACGGTGCGCCCGTATTGTTCGTTCTTGAACGGGCGGGCACCGGTCTGGCTGGGCTTGCGGGCGCCGGGCTTTGAACTGGCACCCTGGTAGCCGCCTGACTTGGGCGCACCGGCCTTGCCACCGGACTTGAAGCCGCCCGATTTCGGTGAACCGGCCTTGAAGCCGCCTGCCTTCGGCGCTCCTGAGCGCGGTGCACCTGACTTCGGTGCACCAGAGCGGGGCTTGCCGCCTCGGGGTTGATTCTGTCCGGACGAGCTTCCGGAACGGGGCGACGGTGTCATTGAATAATCCTTAGGGTGTTAAAAGTTGTGGTCATGCTAAAAGTGTGAATCATCGAAATCCTGGAGGTTTTCCAGACCGGGCAGGTGCGGTGCAATCCGCGGCAGTTCTTCCACGTCCCCCAACCCCAGCCGTTCCAAAAAATACGCCGTGGTGCGGTACAAGAATGCCCCGGACACCGGATCGGTGCCCACTTCCTCAATCAGCCCGCGCTGTGCAAGCGTCCTCACCACCGAGTCCACGTTGACTCCGCGAATCGCGGAAACACGGGCTCGTGAAACTGGCTGGCGGTAGGCAATCACCGCCAAAGTCTCCAAGGCTGCCTGCGTGAGCCGGGCCGTTTGGCCGTCCACAACAAACTGGGACACAATCTCGGCGTAAGCAGCGCGTGAATAAACACGCCATCCTCCGGCCAGTTGCCGAAGTTCAAAGCCGCGAACCGGTAAGGTGCCACCCTCTCCAGTATAGCCGTCGTACTCCCTCGCCAGTTCGTGCAATAGCTCACGTACCGTGGATGTGCGCAGGCCAACAACATGGGCCAGTTGTTCTTCGCCAACAGGTTCGTCAACCACCATCAGAACAGCTTCCAGGGCGGCCTTGACACTATTCCTGGTTTCCAGCGATTCAGTTTCCGGTTGGTCAAGGTTGTCAGACATGGCTGCCCACCGCCTCCTGATCGAAGTCGCTGTCAGTCCTGGGGGAATGAACCACGCCGGCACTCCACCGCACCAGCAATTCCCCCAGCGGGTTGGCTTGGTCGAACGCCACCATTTGGTCCCTGAACAGTTCAAGCAGGGCCAGGAAGCGGGCAATGACCACCATGGACGTGGCGGCGTCAGCTGTCAGGGTGGCAAACGAAAGGGCAGGTGCGCTCCAGCTGGAATGCTCCGCACCGGCGTCGGGCATCCCCGCCGTCAGTAAAGCCATGATGATGGCGGCCTGGTCCCTAACGCTGACGGGCTGCACATGCAGGTGCGCCACACCCACGTGCGTGCTGGGCGCTTCCTTCGTTTCCATCGCCTTGGCGGCCAGAGCGGCAAATTGCTCCGGGGTATGCCTCCACACCAATTCGGGCAACAGAGCCGCGAAGTGTGGTTCCAACCCCACTTGGCGGGGGAAGCGCTGGGCTTCACGGTCAAGTTCGGCACCCATGATGGTGGCAACTTCCTTGAAGGCCTTGTACTGCAGGAGCCGCGCAAACAGGAGGTCGCGGGCTTCCAGGAGAGCCAGGTCTTCATCGCTCTCCACCTCCCCTGCGGGCAGGAGGCGGGCGGCTTTCAAGTCCAAAAGGGTTGCGGCCAGCACCAGGAATTCACTGGCTTCATCCAGCGCCCATTCCTGGCCGAGCTCCTGCAAGGCCTTCAAGTAGCTGATGAATTCATCGGTGACTGTGGCGATCGCCACGTCCGTGATGTCCATCTCATGCTTGGAAATCAAGCCCAAAAGCAGGTCGAAGGGGCCCGTGAAGTTGTCCAAACGGACTTCAAAACGTGCGGGTTTCCCTGCCTGCGTGCCTGCCGCGATCCCCGCGACCTGTGGTGTTTGCGCCAAGTTACGGAGCGCCTCCGCGGGCGATCAGTTCTTTCGCCAGGCGGCGGTATGATTCGGCGCCCTGGTGGTTGCCCGCATACGTGGTGATGGGTTCGGCCGCCACGGATGCGTCCGCGAACTTGATGGTTCGCTTGATGACGGTTTCAAAAACCTTGTCGCCGAATGCTTCCACCAGGCGGGCCAGGACCTCGCGGGCATGAAGGGTGCGGGCGTCGTACATGGTGGCCAGCACGCCGTCGACCTGCAGTCGCGGGTTCAGGCGGTCCTGGACCTTGTCAATGGTTTCCACCAACAAGGCCACGGCGCGCAGCGAGAAGAACTCGCAGATCAGCGGGATGATCACGCCGTGGGCGGCCGTGAGTGCGTTGACCGTCAACAGGCCAAGTGACGGCTGGCAGTCAATGAGGACCACGTCGTAGTCGTCCTCGACCTTGCGCAGTGCGCTGGCCAGGACCTGCTCGCGGGCCACCTCGTTGACGAGCTGCACCTCAGCGGCGGACAAGTCAATGTTCGCCGGCAGGATGTCGATGTTCTCGATCTCCGTATGGATGATGGCGTCGCGGATGTCCACCTTGCGGTCCATCAAAACGTTGTAGACGGTGATGTCGAGTTCGTGGGGGTTGGTGCCCAGCCCGGCAGAAAGCGCGCCCTGCGGGTCGAAGTCGACGAGCAGCACTTTGCGCCCAGCCTCGGCGAGGGCGGCACCCAAGTTGATGGTCGACGTCGTCTTTCCCACCCCGCCCTTTTGGTTCACCATCGCGATGACTCGGGCCGGACCGTGGGACGAAAGAACCGGCGGTTCGGGGAATTCCGTCAGGGGGCGCCCTGTGGGGCCCAGTACGTCCTCGCCGGCGAGTGCCGTTGCACCCTGCTCGTTGCTCACCTGTCAGTCCACTCTTTCGCTGCTAATTTATACACCACTACCACCCTCTAGGTTACCGGTTCTGGAGGAGAACTTTTGGACATTTGCCGCCGACGGGTTTTGAGCCTTGACCCTCAAGTGGAAGCTGAACGTTACCTGAGAGGGTTCATTGAGATCACGAGCCTATACTTCCAAGTGATGAGCAAAGCAACCAGTCCCTCCCGCAAGTCCCCTCCCTCACGCCCAGATGTGGTGCGTGCTGAGAAGCTAGAAGCCGGCTACAGCGGCAAAGGCGTGTGCGGCATTGTCAGCTTCAGCTTGCACGCCGGGCAGTCACTGTCGTTGGTGGGGCCCAATGGTGCAGGCAAGTCCACAGTTGTTAAAACGGTGGTGGGCCAGCTGGAGCCGGTGTCCGGAATCACATTGATCAACGGCTCCGAAGTTGATGACCGCACACTGGATTTTCGCCGTGAGGTGGCAGTTGTTTTCGATGATGATGCCTTTTTCCCGGCCTTGACGGTTGAGGAGCATCTGGCCATTGTCTCGGCCGGGCATGGCGTGGAAGATGTGGAGGACGTCATTGCCACCGAGCTGGAGTTCTTTGGACTGACGGCCATGGCGAAATCGCGGCCTTACAACCTTTCCTCGGGACAGCGCCGCAGGATGCTGCTCGCCTCGGCGTTTGTGCGACCGCGCTCTCTGCTGGTGCTCGATGAGCCGGAGCAGCGTCTGGACACAGCCATGCGGCACAAGCTGGCCACGCGCTTGCGAGCTGAGGTGGATGCCGGGCTTGCCCTACTGGTGGTCACGCACGACCCCGATTTTCTCGACACGGTGGCCACCAAGGCGCTGTTCATTGCGGACACCATCCACACCATGACGCCGAAGCAGGCAGCCACCGCCATCGCCTCCGAGAACCCGCACGCGGACTAGGCACCTCATGAGTATGAAGATCAATCAGCGCTTCAGCGCCAAAGACATCCGCCAATACACGTTCCGCGCCGGACTCAGCCGCACCGAGGGCGGACTGTTGGAACTCGTCTCCGAGGTTTACACGTCCATTTTGGGCGCCCTGACCCTGCTCACCATGGCCGGGGCGCTCATCGTGGCCCTACGCCACAGCTTGGGCGTGGGGGACGAGTCTGCACTGCTGGCCTCCGCCGTCGCCCCCGGATTCCACTCCGTGACCCTGCTCCAGGCCAGCGCAACGGTGCTGTTGACACTGGCAGCGGCCCTGTTGTCGGTGGAGATGACCATGGGTCCGGTAGCCATGACCCTGCCGCAGACTGCCTGGTGGCTGGGACTTCCCGTCCGCCGTCGTGGTTTCATCCAGCCGGGATTCCTGAAGTCACTGATCTGGCCGTCGGCCGCTGCAGTAGTGGTGGTGCTCCCCATGGCCCTGGGCATGGTGGCTGAGCCCACGCCCGGCCGGTTGGCGCTGTCGGTTTTGTGCGGCCTGGGCCTGGCCTGGTTGCTGTACGGCATCGCCTGCTGGTGCCAAATCACCGATTCCGGCGCGTGGTTGAAGAAGGTCATGGGTGCCATCACGCTGCTCGCGCCGCTGACACTGGTGGCCACGGCGCTGTACAACAACGTTGCCGGTGGTGACGCCATCACGGCTGCCAACACGGCATGGATGGAATACCTGCCCACCAGCTGGCCCTTGTTGGTGGCCGACGGCGCAACCTGGCCGTTGCTGCTGGTGGTCCTTGCGCTGGGCTTGCTTGCCCTGGTGTTTTTGCATCTTGAACGCATCACCACCGCGCAGCTGAAGGCCAGCGCCGCAGCTGGTGCCTATGCAACCAGCTCCTTGCTGTCGATGGACGCCACCGAGTTGTCCCGATCTCTGGGTGGAGCGACCTCCGTGGGAAAGAGCAAAGTCCGGCTACCGCTGATCTTCAAGGGTGGCACGGCTTTCTCCCGCAGCGTCAAGACGCTCATCAGCACTCATGCCACCATGGCACTGCGCTCCCCCGCCACGCTGTTGCGTGTGCTGGTGCTCGCCGCAGTGCCAGCTTCATTGGCCTCAGTGGAGTTTTTGGGCAATGCAATCCTGATTGCCGTGGCGTTGTACCTGTGCGCACATTTTGCTGCGACCACACTGGGGGCCACGGCCCGGTTCTCCGCAGGCAACCCGGCCGTGGACATGCTCATGCCACTGCCCGCCAAAACAGTGCGCTTGGTGCACTACGTGGTGCCGGCTGTGCTCATGACATTGTGGGCGCCCATCTGCTTTGGTTTGCTGCTGGCGCTCGGCGTGGGCTCACCGTCGCTGCTTATTCTTGCGATCCTAGCCGGGCCGGGTCTCGGTGCAGCCACGTTACGTGCGGCTTTCCGGCCCACTCCGGACTGGAACATGCCGGCGGTTGCCTCCCCGACGGGACCCATCCCGATGGGTGCCATCAAGGCCTTTTTGATTGGTCCGGACCTGACCCTGATCGTGCTGCTGCCGGTGCTGATCGCCCTGATAGCAGGCGGTGTCCCGGCCATCGCCTTCCCGATCCAGCTGTCACTGACCTTTTTGGCCTACACGTGGGGCACGCACATACGCAAGCCCAAGTCAGCCAAGGACGCCGGCCTGTTCGGCATGGCACCGGTCCCCGTGAAGAAATAGCCGGCACTCAATACTGCAGCTGATGCGGGTCACAGCGCCGGACACCCGCATCAGGTGCGGTGCGGACGCCGCGCCGGATTGTGTGGCACAGCCCACACCGTTTACTATGGCTGAGGCGTGCTCTGCGCCACACCTACACCGCGCCTACCCGCGTGTCTCACATCCTTCGACCCGAGGACACCCCTTGAAGAAGTTAAAATCGATCCCCCTGCTCGGCTGGATCATCATGGCCATCATCCTCGGCATTCTCACCGGCCCCATCATGCCCGTGTGGCTTGGCAGCCTGTTCCTGACCTACAACTCGATCTTCTCGGGGTTCCTGGGCTTTATAGTGCCCTTGATCATCCTCGGGCTCATCATGCCTGCCGTTGCCGAACTCGGCAAGGGCGCCGGAAAGTGGCTCGGCATCACCGCCGCGATCGCCTACGGCTCCACGATCCTCGCTGGATTGCTTGCGTACTTCGTAAGCCGGTGGCTGTTCACGTCGACACTGTCCGGCGGCGGTCTCAAGGAATTTGGAGCAGAATCCGGATCAGGATTCACCCCGTTCTTGACGGTCGTGAGCAGTGCAGGAGACTCCGCGACTGAGATCGTGCTTCCTCCGGTGATTGGTGTCATGAGCGCCCTGGTGCTCGCGTTCGTGATCGGTATAGGTCTCACCGCGTTCCACAGCAAGGTGCTCTTCCGTGGGGCCGTTGAGTTCCGTACCATCATCGAAGCCGTGATCCGCAGGCTGATTGTTCCCGCACTGCCGCTGTTCATCTTCGGCATCTTCATGGACTTGTCCGCGAGCGGCTCCGCCATGGTAGTCGTGACGAAGTTCCTGCTCGTGGCGGTTGTGTCCCTTGCGTTGACGTTCGTGGTGCTGCTCGCGCAGTACACGGTGGCTGGCACCATGTCAGGAAAGAACCCGTTGAAGGCTCTGTGGACCATGCGCGATGCATACTTCACGGCACTTGGCACCTCATCCTCAGCCGCAACCATCCCCGTAACGCTGGCGTCCACCAAGAAGAACAGCGTCTCCGACTCGGTAGCAGGCTTCGTTGTACCGCTTTGCGCCACGATTCACCTGTCCGGTTCGATGGTGAAGATCACCTGCTTCTCAATCGCGGTACTGCTCCTTACCGGCGGTGACGTGTCGTTCGCGGCATACCTGCCGTTCATCTTGATGCTGGGCATCATGATGATCGCCGCCCCAGGAGTTCCCGGCGGCGCCATTGCCGCCGCTGCGGGCCTGCTCACGCAGATGCTTGGGTTCGGCGAAATCGAGGTGGGGCTCATGTTCGCGGCGTACATTGCGCTCGACAGCTTCGGAACGGCCGCGAATGTGACCGGCGATGGCGCGATTGCCCTGGTCATGAACAAGCTCACGCGCGGCCATCTCGGCTCGCAGGCACAGGATCCGGCCGACGAAGACGTTGAAGCCGGAGAAGGCGGCGAAACCGAAGTCCACGCCCTGGCTTAGTAGGGAACTGCAGCATTCATGTTGCAGCTGATGCGGGTCCCGGAGACGGCCACCCGCGTCAGCTGCACTATGAACAAGGCCCGTGGGCAAAATCCCGGGCGAGGTCTAGTTCGGCCGCAGGATCGGACGCAGGTAGTCCACCACGGAGCCGTCCTCGATGGTGGAGGGCACCGTGTAGTCGTCCCCGTCGGCAATCTGGCGCATGGTCTTGCGTAGGATCTTCCCTGAACGTGTTTTGGGCAGGGCGTCCACAATGGTGGCGTTCTTGAAGTCAGCCACGGGCCCGATCTCCTTACGCACCAGCGCCACCAATTCACGCTCCAAGTCGGCGGCTTCAATGGCCACCCCGGCCTTGAGCACCACGAAGCCCACAGCTTTTTGGCCCTTCAGCGTGTCAGCAATGCCAATGACGGCGCATTCAGCCACGGCAGGGTGCGTGCCCA
>NZ_JAUNVV010000037.1:11392-17130 GCF_030540645.1 Arthrobacter sp. | reverse complement strand
CCGGTCTCGGTCTGCCACCAGTGGTCCACCACCGGCACACCCAGCACCTTCGAGGCCCAGTGGAACGTGTCGGTATCCAGTCGCTCACCGGCAGTGAACAGCGTTTGCAGGGTGCCGACGTCGTGCTCCTTCAACAGCGCCGCCTCCGGATCCATCTTGCGAATGGCGCGCAGGGCCGTCGGTGCGGTGAACAGCGCCTTGACCCCATGCTGGGCAATGACACGCCAAAAAGCGCCGGCATCAGGCGTGCCCACGGGCTTGCCCTCATACATCAGTGTCGTGGCGCCGGCCAGCAGCGGCCCGTACACAATATAGGAGTGTCCCACCACCCAGCCCACGTCCGACGCCGTCCACCACACGTCTCCGGCATGGATGTTGTACAGCTTGTCCATGGTCCACAACAGTGCGACGGCGTGCCCCCCGTTGTCGCGCACCACCCCCTTGGGCAGGCCCGTGGTGCCGGAGGTGTAGAGCACGTATAGGGGGTCCGTGGACTTCACCATGACGGGGTCGGCCGGCTTCGCGTCAGCCATGGCGGCATCCCAGTCGAGCGACTTGAGCTCATGTTCGACGGCGCTCTCGGCAAAGCCCTCCCGTCGCTTGATGATGACGGGCAGTTCCGGGACGCCGGCCTTGGCAAGCGCCTCGTAGATAGTGGGCAGATAGTTGATGTGCTTGTTGGGTTCAAGCCCGCCGGACGTGGTGACCACTGCCTTGGGCGCGGCGTCCCGGATCCGAATTGACAACTCACTGGCGGCAAAACCGCCAAACACCACCGAGTGGATGGCACCCAGGCGGGCGGTGGCGAGCATGGCGATGGCGGCTTCGGGAATCATGGGCAGGTAGATGACCACGCGGTCGCCCCTGCCCACGCCCAGATTGCGCAGCACGCCGGCAAACTTTGCCACCTCGGCCGTGAGCTCACTGTACGTGTAGGTGGTGACTTTCCCGCTCATGGCCGAATCGTGGATCAGTGCCAGTTGGTCCCCGCGTCCGGCGGCAACATGCCGGTCCAGGGCGTTGTGGCAAGTGTTCACTTCCCCATCTGGGAACCACCGGCCCAACGGGGCATCCTCGTCGCTGTAGGCGCGCGTTGGCTTCTTGGACCAGTCGACGGCACCGGCAGCCTCAAGCCAAAATTCTTCAGGCTTACTGATGCTGCGCTGGTATTCCTCGCTGAAACTGGTGTCATGCAGGGGCATTCCGGTTCTCCATCCACGGTGATGTGATGAGTGTCATACTATCCATGAATCGCGTCACTCGACAAGGCCCTTTGTATACATAAATTGTGGATTGATGAATATTGAGCGAATTATTGTCCAAAATGCACAATCTTTGTATACACTGATGGGACGTTACATTCCGTGCACCCCAGCGGTGCGCCACAGCAGGCGGGAGGATCGATGCGAGCCAGCGAACGCGCCTATGCCGCCTTGCGCAGCGACATCATCGAATGGCGACTGACCCCCGGCACCGTGCTCGGCGAGGTGGAGCTCTCAGAGCGCTTGGGTGTCTCACGCACCCCGATTCGTGAGGCCCTGGCTAAGCTCAGCGCCGAAGGCCTGGCGAAACCGCAAAGCGGACGGGGGGTGGTGGTCAGCGAAATTTCCCTTGACCATCTGGACGAACTTTTTGAGCTGCGCTCCGCCCTTGAGTGCCGGGCCGCCGAACTTGCCGCACAGCGAGGGGACCCCGCAGTCTTCCGCGCGCTGTACGAACAACTGGTCAACGCCGGAGAACTCCTCACCAGCGAAGACCCCACCCGCTACGACTACTACCGTCTCGTGGGTGAACTGGACACGGCGGTGGATGCCGCCGTCGGAAATCATTACCTGAACTTGGCACTGAAGAACCTGCGAGTGCACCTTGTCCGGGTCCGCCGGCTGGGCAAGGACAACCCGACCAGGCTGCGCGACGCCGCACGTGAACATGCTGCCATTGCCCTGGCCATCGCCAACGGCAACGCCGCCGTAGCCAGTGCCGCCACCACCGTCCACCTGGACAACAGCCTGCGCCACCTTCTCGGCACGGCTGCCCAAGAACTTGCCCACCACCATGTTTCCCCGTGAAAGGAACACCATGACCATCAACCACACAGTCCGCGTTTACAAGAGCGAGGAAAACCTGGCCCGCGAGGACCAGCTCGCGTACAAGATCGCCAAGGTTGCCGCCGACCCCGTTGCCGTCGACGACGACGTGGCCGCCATGATCATCAACCGCGTTATTGACAACGCCTCGGTGGCGGTCGCTTCCCTGAACCGCGGACCCATTGTGGCGGCCCGCGCTCAGGCTCTCACCCACGCCCCGTCCACCGGCGGCTCCGGAGCAAACGTCTTTGGCATCAAGGAGTTGGTATCCCCCGAATGGGCTGCCTGGGCCAACGGCGTGGCCGTTCGCGAGCTGGATTACCACGACACTTTTCTGTCTGCGGAGTACTCCCACCCGGCTGACAACATCCCGCCGATCCTCGCCGTTGCCCAGCACACCGGGGCAACGGGAGCGGACCTGTTGCGCGGACTTGCCACCGGCTATGAAATCCAGGTTGACCTGGTGAAGTCCATCTGCCTGCACGAGCACAAGATTGACCACGTGGCCCACCTCGGCCCGTCCGCTGCTGCCGGCATCGGGACCCTGCTGGGCTTGGAAGTGGAGACCATTTTCCAGGCCGTCGGCCAGGGCCTGCACACCACCACTGCCACCCGCCAGTCACGCAAGGGCGAAATTTCCACCTGGAAGGCGCACGCCCCCGCGTTCGCCGGCAAGATGGCCGTGGAGGCAGCCGACCGTGCCATGCGCGGACAGACATCCCCCGTGCCGATCTACGAAGGCGAAGACGGCGTCATCGCCTGGATGCTTGACGGCCCCGACGCCAACTACACCGTGCCACTGCCGGCCGACGGCGAAGCGAAGCGCGCCATCCTTGACACGTACACGAAGGAACACTCGGCCGAATACCAGGCCCAGGCGTGGATCGATTTGGCCCGCAAGCTGCACAAGGAGCACCCGGAGGCCACAGACCCCGCGAACGTAGAGGGCGTGCTGATCAAAACCAGCCACCACACCCATTACGTGATCGGCTCCGGAGCCAACGACCCGCAGAAGTACGATCCCACCGCCTCGCGTGAGACCCTTGACCACTCCATCCCGTACATCTTCACGGTGGCATTGCAGGACGGTTCATGGCACCACGTGGACTCCTACTCCCCCGAGCGCGCCGGCCGTCCTGACACCGTGGAGCTGTGGCACAAGGTCACCACGGAGGAGGACGCCGAATGGACGCGCCGCTACCACTCCCTGGACATTGCCGAGAAGGCGTTTGGCGGTACCGTGGTCATCACGCTCAAGGACGGCAGTGTCATCGAGGAGTCAATCGCCGTCGCCGACGCACACCCGCTCGGCGCCCGGCCGTTTGCCCGCGCCCAGTACATCAACAAGTTCCGCACCCTGGCTGCTGGCCTCGTGGAGGAAGCCGAGATCAACCGCTTCATCGCGGCAGCGGAAAACCTGCCCAACCTGGCCGCCGGGGAACTGGACCAGTTGAACATCCAGGCGGCGCCCGGCGTCGTCGATCTGGCGGCTGCGCCCAAGGGTCTGTTCTAAGATGCTGTACTCCAAGAAAACACCGGAGCAGAAGCGCCTGGACCTGCGCGGGATGCTGGTTCCCGGGGCTGCCGTGCAGTTCCCGGGCGCCTTCAACCCGCTCTCGGCGCGGCTCATTGAGGAAAAGAAGTTCGACGGCGTCTACATCTCAGGTGCCGTCATCGCCAACGAACTCGGGTTGCCGGACATTGGCATGACCACGATGATCGAGGTGGCTGCACGAGGCGCACAGATCGCACGGATGACGGATTTGCCGTGCCTCATTGACGCTGACACCGGTTTTGGTGAGCCCATGAACGTGGCTCGCACCATCCAGGAACTGGAGAACGCCGGGCTGGCGGGGTGCCACATCGAGGACCAGTTCAACCCGAAGCGCTGCGGCCACCTGGACGGCAAGAACATGGTGGACCTGGACACGGCAGTCAAGCGCATCGCCGCTGCCGCCGACGCCCGGCGCGATCCGAACTTCCTCATCATGGCCCGCACCGATATTCGCGCTGTGGAGGGGCTGGATGCCGCCATTATGCGGGCCAAGGCCCTGGTCGACGCCGGCGCAGACGCCATCTTCCCCGAAGCCATGAAGAACGTGGCCGAGTTTGAGGCAGTGTGCAAGGCTATCGATGTCCCGGTACTGGCGAATATGACGGAGTTTGGAAAAAGCGAACTTTTCACCCGCGATGAGCTCGCAGCAGCAGGGGTCGCCATGGTCATTTACCCCGTCACTTTGCTGCGCAGCGCCATGGGTGCCGCCGAACGGGTGCTGGAGGCGATCAGTGCCAACGGCACGCAGAAAGCGGCTGTGCCGGACATGCTGACACGTGCGCGCCTCTACGATCTGGTTGACTATGAGGCGTATAACCAATTTGATACAGGCATCTTCAATTTCCAGGTCCCCAGCTTGGACATCGACAATAACAACGCCAACCTCTAGGTCTACAAAGGAGTGCACACCGTGAGTGAAGAAGAAGTACGCAAGGGTCTGGCCGGGGTGGTCGCAGACTATACGGCCATTTCCAAGGTCAACCCCGAGTCCAATTCACTCCTGTACCGCGGTTACCCCGTGCAGGAGCTGGCGGCCAACAAGTCCTTCGAGGAAGTGGCACTGCTGCTGTGGACGGGAGAACTGCCCACCGAGGAAGCACTGACCTCCTTTGAGGCGTTCGACCGAGCCAACCGCTCCCTCGACTCCCGCGTCAAGGCCGCCATCGATCTGCTGCCCGTCGACTGCCACCCCATGGACGTTGCCCGTACGGCAGTTTCAGTCGCGGGTGCCAACAATGCGCTGGCTGAGAACTCCTCCCCCGAGGCGGAACTGGAAAAAGCCAAGTCGCTCTTTTCCGAGTTCCCCGCTATCGTGGCCTACGACCAGCGCCGCCGCCGCGGCTTGGGCGTCGTTGAACCGCGCGATGATTTGGATTACTCCGCCAACTTCCTGTGGATGACGTTCGGCGAGGAGGCTGCACCTGAAGTGGTGGATGCCTTCCGCGTCTCCATGGTGCTGTACGCCGAACACTCCTTCAACGCCTCAACGTTCACGGCCCGAGTCATCACCTCCACACTCGCCGATCTGCACTCGGCTGTGACGGGTGCCATCGGCGCCCTCAAGGGCCCGCTGCACGGCGGCGCCAATGAAGCCGTCATGCACACCTTTGACGAGATTGGCATCCGCAAGGACGAGTCACGCGAGGAGGCTGCAGCACGGGCCAAGGAATGGATGGAGGGCGCCCTGGCCGCCAAAAAGAAGGTCATGGGCTTCGGCCACAGGGTCTACAAGAACGGCGATTCCCGGGTACCCACCATGAAGGCAGCCCTCGAGAAAATGGTTGCCCACTACGACCGGCCGGAAATGATGGGCCTGTATGACGGGCTGGAGGAGGCCATGGAAGAGGCGAAGGCTATCAAGCCGAACCTCGACTACCCGACCGGCCCCACCTACCACCTCATGGGTTTCGACACGGACATGTTCACACCGCTGTTCATTGCCGCCCGCATCACCGGGTGGACGGCCCACATCATGGAGCAACGCGCTTCCAATGCCCTGATCCGTCCGCTCAGTGCCTACAACGGCGTTGCTGAACGCCACGTGTCCTAGTCTTTTAGGACGCATCCCCTTTTAAGTCCAGCCGCCGCCCGCCCAC
>NZ_JAUNVV010000037.1:0-11382 GCF_030540645.1 Arthrobacter sp. | reverse complement strand
TGTTTCACTTCTTGTTTCACTTGCGCCCCGGAGCTGTTCCTTGAGGGTACTGTGAGGGAAAGCAGATATGAGCCAAGCACTTGCAAAGGAGCATCATGGAAAAGTCATCCCTGACAGCACTGGCCCGGGAACTGATGGCTTCGGCCAAAACCAAGAACAGCGGCCGCAGCGCCCGCACCGTCTATGGCGGGCACGAGCGCATTCTGCGCCAGACCGTCGTGGCATTGGCCGCAGGTTCCTCGCTGGATGAACACGACAACCCCGGCGAAGCAACTGTTCAGGTACTGAGCGGGCGCATTGTGCTCAAGGCCGGGGAGGTCAGTTGGGAAGGCGCCCCGGGCGATCACCTGGTGGTTCCGCTGGCCCGACACTGCGTTGACGCTTTGGAAGATTCCACATTCTTATTGACGGTTGCCAAGCCCTGAACCAAGTTTCCAGCCGGCCACCTGGCAAGGAGGGGAGGTTCCAGCTTCCCCTCCTTCCCAGGTGGAGCGATGCTGTTCTGGCACTCTAGTGTTCTGGTGCAGCAGTGTGCGTGCTGGATGCCACCGTTTCGTTGTCGTCATTGAGCACAACCCGCCAGTCGCTTCTTTGCCCGGCAAGGAAAGCCGGAACCCAGTGGGTTGCATCCGCCCACATGCGCTCGTGCGGCAGCTCGTTCACTGGGTACCAGACTGGCCGCAGCTCGGAACTCTCTGCTGGCTCACCCACGAACTTCCGGCACAAGAACACCGTAGCAAGCATGTCCCACGCGGGCTTGGCAGGGAAAACAAAGTCAACTGTTCCCGCCGGCACGAGGTCTGATTCCTCGATGATGAGAGTGCTTTCCTCTGCCACTTCTCGGCAGATGGCCTGTTCAACGGACTCCCCCACTTCGACGTGTCCGCCAATACCCACCACTTTCCCGGTCCCCATCATGCCTGTTTTCTTCACGCCGAGCAGCACCTCCTCAACACCTTCCGGGTTGGTGCGAAGCGGGAAACAAAGGGTCACTTGGGCAGCAGTCATGTTCCCAGCCTAGCGTTCCTTGCCAGCCATGAGGCAGGCCCGGGACCATTGGTTCCGGGCCTGCCTCATGGGATGGTGCCAGCGGCGGTTTGCTGTCAGGGAATCCGGCTGCACCAGCTAGGCGGGCTGCCCATGGCGGCGACGGGAAACCGTCACCATGCCAACGCCAGCGCCCAAGACACCTACTCCAAGTAGGGACAGGATAGCAGCGCCAGCGGCGTCAATGCCGGTGTAGGCCAAGGCATCCTGCCCAGCAATCATGCCGTCCTTCGCATCGTTGGGATTGTCCGCCGCCATGACAGGACCGCTAGAAATTCCGGTGACCGTATTGTTGACCGTCACTCCTGACGTTTGTCCGGTGGCGGTCAGTTGATAGGTACCTTCCTCCCACCCCAAGATGAGTTGGGTCGTAAAATCACCGGCAGCATCGGCCACGGCAGTGGAGGTAGGCAGCGACCGGACGGGTTCGCCCGCCACGAAGCTGGTCAGGGTGATGGTGACGTCAATGGTTTCTCCGGGGGTAAACCCGGAGCCGCTAAAGGTGGTGGCTTCGCCGGGAAGCAAAGTACCGATGGCTGAAGGTGGCGATGCAGGGTATCCGGGCGCAGCCTGGGCGGCGACCGTTCCAGCGGACAAGGTCAGGACTCCGGCAAGCGCAACACCGGCTAGGACTTTCTTCACAGCAATTACCCCAATTTTCATGGACTGGATTCCCGGTATCGTCGTTGACACCGGGAATCCTTGCCACGGTATCAGTCTCTGCAGGGCAAAGATAGGCCGGTTGTGGGGGCCACTCCCTCATCCGCGGAGGCGATGCGTGGGCTGGCCATGACCGCCCACAGCCGCTAAAAGCCGGGAAATATTAGTCAGCCAGCGCCCGCGGATGGGCCGCGGCGTACACTTCACGCAGCGTTTCGACGGTGACAAGTGTGTAGACCTGCGTGGTGGTGACCGAGGCATGTCCGAGAAGTTCCTGCACGACACGCACATCCGCACCCCCTTCGAGCAGGTGGGTGGCAAACGAGTGCCGCAGTGTATGCGGTGAGACGTCCGCCGAGACCCCCGCCCGCTCCGCAGCTACCTTCAGGATGGTCCACACACTTTGCCGACTGATCCGTCCACCACGGGCGTTGAGGAACAGCGCCGGCGTGCCGCCACCTTTGGCCACGAGGACAGGACGGCCACGGACCAGGTACGCATCAAGGGCCCGCAGCGCGTAGGAACCGATGGGCACGACGCGTTCCTTGGAACCCTTGCCAAAGAGCCGCACCAAAGAAGGGCCGTCTTCCGCCGACTCAGGCAGCATCAGGTCATCAACGTCCAATCCCACTGCCTCGCTGATGCGTGCGCCTGTGGAATACAGGAATTCGAGCATGGCCGCATCCCGCAACCCGGTGGACGTATCTGTTCCGACTACTTCGAGTATGCGTGTCACGTCGTGGACGCTAATGGCCTTGGGGAGACGCTGCCCTGCCTGCGGCGGGTGGACGTCAGCTGCAGGATCTGCGTCGCTGAGCCCTTCAAGGGCCCAAAACTTGTGCAGCCCGCGGACGGCCACGATGGTCCGGGCTGCGGAGCGCAGCCCCAGGGGTGTGCCGCCGTCGGCCCCATCCGAGAGGCCTTGGGCAAATTCACTCACGTGGTGCCGGTCAATGCTACCCGGTTCGGCGACGCCTGCGGCGGTGAGGAACTCCTGATACCTGCGCAGGTCACGCTTGTATGCCTGCAGGGTGTTCGGTGCCAGCCCGCGCTCCACCCCCACATGCAGCAGATAATCCTGGATGCCGCAAGTCACTCCTGTCGAGTCAGCCTGGATGGACTCGCCCTGGCCGGAGCTGCCAGTGCCCGTCACCGCTGGCGGTTGGATGGATGTTCAGGCCAAGGCGCGTTGCCGGGACGCAAGCTGGCAAAGTCACTGCGCGCAGCCTGGGCGGCAGCCAAGATACCGACGACGGCGGACGGGTTGTGCACGTGCCCACCCAGCACTGCAGCTGCTGCCTCTTCCAGATCGACCCAAGCGAATTCGATCTCGGCCTCTTCCTCCGTGCGCACATGGCGCTGATCCTCCGGCACGAAGGAGATACCCCGCGCCAAGTAGATCCTGATGGCTTCGCTGGAGGAGCCGGGAGAATTGAAAAAATCGGTCAGCACATGCCATTGGGCAGCAACGAGGTCCGCTTCCTCAGCCAGCTCGCGAGCCGCACCGACCACAAAGTCTTCGCCATCAATATCCAGCAAGCCAGCGGGAACCTCCCACAGGTTCATTTGCACGGGGTGGCGATACTGGCGCAGCAGCAGAACCTGGTTCTGCTCATTGAGCACCACCACCGCCACTGCCCCCGGATGCTCAATGTAGTCCCGAGTCAACGGCGTCGAACCCGGTGTCAGTGAGAACGTGTCAGAGACAACGTCCCAAATGCGTCCTTGGTACACCGTGGACTTCGAATGCAGAGTGCGCAGGCTCTCCTCATCGGCGATGTTTGTCGATGAGGAGCCGACAACAGGCGTCTCCCCAGTCCCCGGTGCTCCAAGGTGTGCCATCTAGACGTCCAGCAGCCGTGTAGCGCTCTGGCGTTCCAGCGCTGCTGCAACCAGACCGGCAAAGAGCGGGTGCGGCCGGGTGGGTCGCGAGCTCAACTCGGGGTGCGCCTGGGTGGAGACATAGTACGGGTGCACGTCATGCGGAAGCTCAACATACTCGACGAGCTTGCCGTCGGGTGAGGTGCCGGAGAACACCAGCCCTGCCGCAGCAATCTGTTCCCGGTATTTGTTATTGACCTCGTAGCGGTGACGGTGCCGTTCGGCAACATCCGTGGTGCCATACGTTTCGGCAACCACTGAACCCGGGGTGAGCACGGCCGGGTACAGACCCAAGCGCATGGTCCCGCCCAGGTCTCCCCTGCCGGCCACGATGTCCTGCTGCTCTTCCATGGTGGCGATGACGGGGTGTTTGGGGTTCTCGTCAAACTCCGAGGAGGACGCACCTTCAAGGCCCACCACGTTGCGCGCGTATTCGATGACCATGGACTGCAGGCCCAGGCACAGGCCCAGCGTGGGGATCAGGTTTTCGCGGGCGAACTTCAGGGCACCGAGCTTGCCCTCGAGACCACGGATGCCGAAGCCGCCGGGCACGCAGATGGCGTCAATGTCTGCCAAGGCCACACGGGCCCCTGCCTCAGTGGCACAGTCATCGGAGGGAACCCAACGGATCTTCACCTTGGTGGCGTTGGCGAAACCGCCGGCCCGCAAAGCCTCGGTGACGGAAAGGTACGCGTCAGGCAGGTCGATGTACTTGCCAACCAAAGCGATCTCAATATGGTGTGCCGGGTTGTGAACCACTTCAAGCAGCTTGTCCCACTTGGTCCAGTCCACGTCCTTGAACGGCAGGTCAAGAGCACGGATGATGTAGGAGTCAAGGCCCTGGGCATGCAGCGTCTTGGGGATCTCGTAGATGCTGGGGGCATCAGGGCAACCAATGACGGCTTCAACATCCACGTCGCAGGCGCGGCCAATCTTGGCGTGCATGGCTTCGGGTAGGACCCGGTCGGAGCGCAAAATGATGGCGTCCGGCTGAATGCCCAAGGAACGCAGCGCAGCAACTGAGTGCTGGGTTGGCTTGGTCTTGAGTTCCTGTGACGGGCCAATGTACGGCACCAGCGAGACGTGCGCGAAGAACACGTTGTTGCGGCCCACGTCCTGGCGCACCTGACGTGCCGACTCCAGGAACGGCTGGGACTCGATGTCGCCAACCGTGCCGCCAATTTCGGTGATGATGACGTCGGGGGCGTTGAGGCCTTCGGCGGGCAGGCGCATGCGGCGCTTGATTTCATCGGTGATGTGCGGGATGACCTGGACGGTGTCCCCCAAGTATTCGCCGCGGCGTTCCTTGGCGATCACCGTTGAGTAGACCTGGCCCGTTGTGACGTTGGCTGAGCCCTCAAGATTTTCATCCAGGAAACGCTCGTAATGGCCAATGTCCAGGTCGGTCTCGGCGCCGTCGTCTGTCACAAAGACTTCACCGTGTTGGAAGGGATTCATTGTGCCCGGATCCACGTTGAGATAGGGATCGAGCTTTTGCATTGTGACCGAGAGGCCGCGTGCCCGCAGTAGGTGACCGAGGCTGGAAGCCGTCAGACCCTTGCCGAGCGAGGACGCGACTCCGCCGGTGACGAAGATGTGTTTGGTCGTCTTGGACTGACCACTGAACCGGGAATTTGATCGTTGCACCACGGAATTCGAGCCTATCATCTAATGAGTCAATATACGTTCGCGAACGGCACCCAAATTTTGCATAACCGCCCCAAAATCTTAGTGGGTGGGACGCGCCGCCTGCGCCAACAATTCCTTGGCGTGGGCTTGCGCTGTCACTGAATCCTCCTGCCCTGCAAGCATTCGGGCCAGTTCCACAACCCGTTCCTCGTACGTCAAAACCCGCACGTTGCTGGTGGTGATGCCTGTTGAGTTTTTGCTCACAGAACTCTTCGTGACAAGGATGTGCTGGTCGGCAAACGCGGCCACCTGCGGCAGGTGGGTCACCACCAGAACCTGCACGTGTTCGGCCAGCATCGCCAGCCTGCGCCCAATTTCCACCGCAGCCTTGCCACCCACACCTGAGTCGACTTCGTCAAACACGAACGTGGGAACGGGGTCGACGGCGGCCAGCACCACTTCCAGCGCCAGCATCACCCGTGACAGCTCACCACCGGAGGCCCCCTTGCCCAGCGGACGCGGCAGGGCGCCAGCGTGGGGTGCCAGCAGGAACGCAACGTCATCTTGGCCGTGCACGGTCCGTTCCGTCGCAGAGATCTCAATGACAAGCTTGGCATCGGGCATCGCCAATGCCTTCAACTCGGCACTGACGGCCTTGGCCAACTTCTCCGCCGCCTTGCGGCGTGCGGCCGTCAGCTGGTCAGCCAGCCCGCCCAGTTCCGCCAGGGCAGCGGATTCTGCAGCTTCAAGGCTTTCAATCCGGCCGGAGTCGTCGCTCAGTTCGGTCAGCCGGACCCGGGCGGCGTCCGCCCACTCGATGACCTCATCAATGCTGGGTGCGTATTTGCGCACTAGAACGGCCAGTTCACCACGCCTGTCCTCAACCTCGGCCAGCCGACCGGGTCCTTCGGAATCCAGGGACGTAGCGTAGCTGGCAAGGTCCCTGGCAATGTCAGCCAGCAAATAGCCAACTTCGGAGAGCCGTTTGGTGGTTTGTCCCAGCTCCTCGTCACTGTCGGCTACCGTTTCCACCAGCCGCTTGGCCGTGTCCACGAGAGTTGCTGCATCAATGCCGTCGCCGTAGTCAGCTGCGCTGAGGGCTTCGTGGGCCCCCAAGGTCGCCTTGCGCAGTTCCTCCACGTTGCCCAGTTTCACGGCCTGGGCCTTGAGCATTTCGTCTTCGGCCTCCAACGGTTCCACGGCATCGATTTCAGCCAGTGCCGTGGTCAGCGCCTCAGCTTCGCGCAACCGTTCCCTACTCGCCGAGCGCAATTGCGCCAGCTCGGCCTGGGTGGCTCGCCACTGCTCAAACACTCCCCGGTAAGCCTGCTGCGTGGCTGAAAATCCCTTGTGCGCCTCGGCGGCAAACTTATCCAGGGCGACGCGTTGCGCCGAGGGGTTCTTCAAGCGGATCTGGTCCGACTGCCCGTGCACGGCAACCAGGGCCTCCCCCAGTTCGTTGAGCACCCCGATGGGAGCGCTGCGCCCGCCCACATGGGCCCGGCTGCGCCCGTCAGCACTGACGGTGCGGGCCAGAATGAGCTGCGCGCCACCGTCGAACTCGTCAACCTCGGCACCTGCTTCCAGCGCACGCACCAGGGCAGGGTGTCCGGCGGGAAGGGTCAAAGTAGCTTCGGCGGAGGCGGTCTTTGCTCCGTTGCGCACCGCCCCGGCGTCGGCCCGATTGCCTAGCAGCAGCCCGACGGCGGTCACCACCATGGTCTTTCCGGCACCGGTTTCGCCGCTGACGACGCTCAGGCCCGGACCCAGCGGGAGTGTTGACTCCGAGATGACTCCCAAGTCCCGGATGCGGATTTCTTCGATCACGCCGGGTCCTCCCCATAAAACGCCGTGGTGCCGGAGTAGGAGCTTTCCTGCGGCGGAATCCTCAGGTCCGGCAGTGGCGGCATGTCACTGTGGGGCCGGCCTTCCAGCGGGTACTTTGGCCTGGGCGTCTTGATGATGGGCAGCTGTGTGGTGGGCGGCTCCGTCACTTCCACCGAGGGTCCCCGCCAGCCTTGCACGGGCAGTTCAAATTTGCGGACCAGACGTTCGGAAAATGTTGACTGCTGCGTCCGTGCCAGCTTGACCGGCTTGTTGGAACGGGACACCTCGATGCGTGCGCCGGGCAGCAGATCCACGGTGCGCCGGCCGTCGCACCAGATCACGCCGTAGGCGCCGTTGCGGGTGAGGACTTCCACGGCCAGGGTGGATGTCGGGGAAACCACCAGTGGCTTGGCAAAGAGCGCGTGGGCGCTGATCGGCACCATCAGCAGTGCTTCAACGCCGGGCCAGACCACGGGGCCGCCGGCGGAAAACGCGTAGGCAGTGGAGCCGGTGGGCGTCGCCATGACCACGCCGTCGCACCCGTAGGACGTCAGGGGGCGTCCGTCCACTTCTGTCACCACTTCGATCATGCGTTCGCGATTGCCCTTTTCCACGGCCACTTCGTTCAGGGCCCAGGTGTGCGCGACGACTTTGCCGGCAACGCGCACCATGACATCGAGGCACATGCGTTCCTCAACGGAATACTTGCGCTCGACGACGGCTGCAACGGTCTGGATGAGCTCTTCGCGTTCGCTTTCGGCCAGGAACCCCACATGCCCCAGGTTGACACCGAGCAGTGGGACGTCATAGTCGCGGACGATTTCAGCGGCACGCAGAATGGTTCCGTCACCGCCGAGCACCATGACAAGCTCGATGTCGGCCAAGGTGACGTCCTGGTCAAGGACTTCCATTTTGACGCTGGAGACGCCCAGATAACCTGTCATGTCCACCAGTTCTTCGGCGTACATGACAGGGACAATGTTGTTTGCATGAAGTTCAACGCACGCCTCGAGGGCGGCAAGCATCGACTCTTCACGGCCGGTGTGGGCCAGAATCAAGACGCGCCGTGTCATGTGCTGTTTCCTCTTCGCTTGGTTTCAGTTCCAGGTGCACCCGGCCCGCCCGTCTCAGAGCTGCTTGTCCCGCGAACTTCGCGGACGGGTCATGTGCGCTTTAGGGCCAGAGCCGGGCCAACAGCTTCTCCACGGCACGCCCCTGTTCTTCGATCTTAGGCGCAGGGCCCGACACAACACGCTTGGCGAGCAGAAAATACTCAACATTTCCGTCTTGTCCGGGGAGGGCACTGGTGCCGATGTCCTGCAGGGTGAGCCCGTTTGCAACTGCCGCCGACGCCACCAAGGCGACAGCCCGGCGTCGTTCATTCTCACTGCTCACGACTCCGGTGCGGGCCAGACGCTCCCTGCCCACCTCAAACTGGGGCTTCACCATCAACAGCAGCTCCCCGCCGACCTGTGTGGCCAGGGCAAGCGGTGTCATGACAAGGGTGAGGGAAATGAAGGAGAGGTCACACACGGTCAGCTCTGCCGGCCCGCCGATGTCCTCCGCACTCATGTAGCGAATATTCAGGCCCTCGTGGACGTCCACACGGCGGTCGTGGCGCAGGGATTCCACCAGCTGGCCATGCCCCACATCCACGGCCACCACACGTGCAGCACCGTTGCGGAGCAGCACGTCCGTGAAGCCGCCGGTGGATGCGCCAGCGTCAAGGCAGCGTTTCCCAGCCACTGTGACCTGTGGGAAATGTGCCAGGGCGCCGGCCAGCTTGTGCCCGGCGCGTGAGACGTAGTCCTCTTCATGGCCCGGCAGAAGTTCGACGGCGGTGCCCGACTCCACCGCTTGGGCCGCCTTCACGGCCGGTACCCCTTCCACCGTGACCCGGCCCGCCTTGATGAGGGTCGCCGCCACAGTGCGCGAGCGGGCCAGCCCGCGGTTGACCAGTTCCTGGTCAAGGCGGCTCACGAGGCGTCCCCGCGCAGCGCCGCTGTGGGGTCCGCGTCCAGCTCGCGTTCGAGCCCTTCGAGGACCTGCGTGTAGCGAGCCTTATGTTCTCCGGCTGGCAGGTGGGCCGTCTGCGCAGCCAACGCCACGAGGGCATCCACTGCTGGATCCCCCGTGGGGTGGCTGGGTGGGTGGCTGCTCAACTGGCCTTCGTTCGCTGTCATGGCAGTTCGGTGTGCCAGACCAGGCGTGGTGCCGTTGCCTGGTCTGTGTCCGGTACCGCTGCCCACCAAGTGGCGCAGGCGGCACGCCAGGAATCGGAGTCTTCGGGGCTGCCGGCAATGTGCACCGTCTGCTCCCCGGTGCTGTCCGTCGTTGTGCGCGCGGCAGCGGCACCACAGGTGACGGTGCCGCCGTCGAACGTCACATCTGGATAAGCCGTAAACAGTTGCGCCAAGGTGTCAATGATGAAAGTGGGCCGCTGCGCGGTGCAGGCCCGCAGCGCAGCTTCCGCTGAATCGACACCCGTTAGCACCAGCGCCGTCGCCATGCCGGCGTTGTTGCCACCGAGGATGTCGGTGTCGAGCCTGTCGCCCACCACCAGCGGTGCTTTTGCTCCCAAACGACTGGCAGCCGTGCGGAAGAGCGGCGCCTCAGGTTTGCCGGCCACCAGCGGGTCATGCCCGACGGCGGTGCGCACCGCAGCAACCAACGTCCCGTTGCCGGGGGCAATCCCCCGGTCCTGCGGGATGGTCATGTCGGTGTTGGTGGCAATCCACAGCGCGCCGCCCTTGATGGCGAACGTGGCCTCGGCCAGGTCCCTCCAGCCCAGCTCTGGGTCAAACCCTTGAATGACGGCATCCGGAGCGTCAGCGGCACCGTCAACGACGGCCATGCCCAACGCCTGGACCTCCTGCGCCAGTGCTGTGCTGCCCGTGACCAGGACCTTGCTGCCCTGAGGCAGCTTTTGAGCCAGCAGGGCAGCGCCCGCCTGGGCGGAACTAACCACTTGGTCGTCGTCCGCCGGAGCACCCAGCTCACGCAGGTGTGCTGCGATCTTGGCAGGCGTTCGGGAAGCGTTGTTCGTGACGTACGCCAGCTTCACGTTGACGTCGGCGAGCTTGTTCAACGCTTCCACGGCGCCGGGAATGGCGGCTGGACCGGCGTATACAACGCCGTCCAGATCCGCCAAAACCGCATCAAAGCCACTGATCAAGGGATTAGCTCTCACTGTGGTTGAACTCGCCGGAATCCTCGCCTTCGGAGGGGTTGGAGTGGTTGTCATCCTCAGTGCTGTCTTCTTCAGTGCTGTCTTGGTCACTGCCGTCGTCGTCACTGCTGTCGGCATCTGACTCGGCGTCGTCGGACTCAAAGTGGGAAGACTCGGCGTCATCGATGTTCTGTTCGTCCTGCTCGGCGTCACCGGAGGTGAGTTCCGCAGCTGCCAGGGTGGCGTCGTCGTTCGTGGCAGGAGCGGTGGCCGGAGCCATCACGTCCGCTACACGCACGCGGGGGGATTCCAAGGGGATGTCCTCATCGTCGCCCAGGTCGATGATGATCTGGTCCATGCCTTCGTCAACGCCGAGGGCTTCCTCTGCAACCAGGGCCTGACGCTCCCACGTCTTCGCTTCGTCCTTGCGGTCAGCGGCACGCAGCACCATGCCGTAGGCACGGAACAGGCGCGGACTGAAGGAGAACGCGCGGTTCATGTCCAGCTGCGGGATTTCCAGCGCTGACAGTGCTGCTTCCATCTCACCCAAGTCACCCCGTGCACCGGATTCAACAATGGCCAATTCAACCTTGCCGGCGGTGTCCAAAGTTTGCGCATCTTCGGAGTTGATCAGCTCCAGTGCGCGGTCCGGACGGCCCAGGCCGCGTTCGCAGTCGGCCATGAGTGGCAAGTGCGCGTTGGATCCGCTGATGCGGCGGAAGGTGCGCAGTTCACGCAAAGCTTCGCCGTACTTGCCGGCGGCATAGGCCGTCATGGCCACAGCTTCACGAACACAAGCCAAACGGCCACCACGGCGGCTGGCAGCGAGTGCGTGTTCGAAGGCAAGCTCCGGTTCGAAGTCGATCAAACGGCCTGCCATGACCAGGTGCTTGGAGACCCACTCGTTGTTGCGTGAGTCAAGGATCCGCAGCTGGGCGCGGGTTACCTTGTCCAGTTCCTCACCGGTGACGTCTGCATCAATGTGGGGTGAACGTTCCCGGTCGGGGCGGTTGGAACTGCGCAGATCACCGGCATTGCGCACCGGCGCCGTGCGGGGTCCACGATCTTCGCGTGCACCGTGGCTCGGGCGGTCACTGCCAGGACGGTCATGAGTGCGGGCCGGACGGTCGTCACGGTTCCCGTAGGAAGGACGTGAGTCACGGTCGCCT
>NZ_JAUNVV010000137.1 GCF_030540645.1 Arthrobacter sp. | reverse complement strand
TTGTCGAGCTGCAGCCTACTTTGGACAAACGGCTCCCTATCTTAGATACCGTCCAAATTACGATTGCGACCCCTGCGAGTAGCATTCGTGGTGCGGCGATGTCTCCACCGGGTGCCCTTGAGCCTGAAAGAGGTCACGCAACTCTTGTTGACAAGAAGTCGTGCCCAGATGACATCCAATAGCAAGCCGGAATCCGCCGCTGACACCCGCTGGCTGGCTGAGGGCGTCTCTTGTCCTGGCACCCGGACGGCATCGTCGGCATAGGCGAACGCCCGGATCCGGGTGGCTCCCCTCGTGGTGATCTGTCTATGTGCTGTGCACCCAGTCAGCACCGCCAATCTTCAGTATTTGTCCTTGCCAGAATCGATCCTGTACGGTCCAGACGCTCCTCGCAATGAGGAGCGTCTACACATTTCTCGTGACTTCAGAGGTTCAGATGTCTCATGCGTCCTCGGCGCAAGAGCCCCCGATAGATTCCCGCAGCCGTCCGTGGCTGATCGTGTTCGTGCTTGGATTCTCCAGCCTGAGCGCGTCTCTCATGCAGTCTCTTGTGATTCCCATCCAAAGTGACCTGCCCGCCTTGCTGCACACTTCAGCTTCAAACACTGCGTGGATCGTGACGGCAACGTTGCTCGGTGGTGCGATAGCCATGCCTGTTGCAGGCCGGTTGGCGGACATTCACGGGAAGAAGGCCCTGCTCGTTATTTCCTCGATGATTCTGCTTGTGGGGTCCCTACTCGCCGCACTTTTCGGTTCCTTCCTCGTCGTCCTCATTGGGCGAATTCTGCAGGGCCTGGCCATGGGGTACATCCCGGTAGCGATCAGCCTGGTTCAGGAAGCAGTTCCACCTCGGATGGTGAACTCAGCCATTGCCACGGTGAGCGCGACCCTGGGGGTTGGAGGGGCTCTCGGGTTACCCCTCGCGGCGTGGGTGTTCGAAGTCTTCGACTGGCACGCACTGTTTTGGGTATCAGCAATTCTGGCCGCAGTGATGCTGGTGCTCTCAGCCGCTGTTCTGCCACGAAGCACCTTGAAACATCCGGCACCGTTCGATTACGCCGGGGCATTCGGATTGTCTGCTGCTTTGGTTGCGATCCTGGTCGGAGTGACCAAGGGCAACGACTGGGGCTGGATGTCAGTACCCACTGTCGGAATCATCGTGGGTGGGATCATCATCCTTGCCCTGTGGGGACGCTACGAACTGAAGCATGCAGCTCCGCTTGTGGACCTGCGAACAACGGCCAAACTGCCGATTCTTCTCACGAACATTGCTGCTCTACTCGTCGGCTTTGGAATGATGACGGAGTCGATCGTGATTCCCCAGCTTCTGCAGGCACCGACCTCGGTCCCACACGGCCTGGGGCAGTCGGTCATGGCAACTGGTCTGTGGATGGCGCCCGCCGGGTTTGCAATGCTCGCATTTTCTCCAATTTCGAGTATGTTACTCACCCGCTTTGGAGGGCGGATCACCTTGGCGATCGGGGCCATGGGAGTGGGACTCGGGTATCTGTTGGCAGTGTTCATGTCTGATGCCCCATGGAAACTGATGTTCGTCGCGTCCGTAGCTTCCGCAGGCGTCGGAGTCGGCTACGCCGCAATGCCCACGCTCATCCTGAGGCATGTGCCACGCAAAGAAGCTGCTTCAAGTGTGGGGGTCAACGCACTCATGCGGTCCATGGGAACAACCATTTCGGGGGCCGTGATGGCGATCGTCCTCGTCAGCAGCACCATGCCTGTCCCGGGCGGCGAAGGTCAGGTCCCCACGCGGAATGCGTTCCTCCTTGCCTTCGCCATTGGGGCCGCTGCGGCGTTCCTGGGTGGGGTGCTCACCTTGTTCATTCCGCGGGAGGGGCGGCAACAGCCTCACGTTCTGGAATGCGTAAACGGCTCCTAGTCGATCTGTGCGCAAAACCAACCGTTCCTCGGGGGAACTCAAGTGCCGCTGAGACCTGCCGAGGCTGGCGCCAGTGCCGCGAGATGAGATCCAACGGGACGTACGAAATCGATCTGCCAGATCTACGTTGTCTGGCGTGGATTCGGATCTTGCTCCAGCTGGGAATTCAGAGCGTGCCGACCAACGAGGAAGCCTTCCTGACAGAGGTCCACTCCGGTGCCGGTTCGCCTTCAAACGAACAGGGACCGACCGGTACGTCGGCTGGGCCTCATGCCAAACTCCAGGATTCGGCGACGCGTCAAGTGCCACCCCGCCGCGAGACAGGGGGAGATGGGGTGTGGAGTGGTGTCTCCACCGCCGGACCCAGAGCACGTCAAACGAGTGAGACGGCCAAGGACAGCTGCGGATTTAAGCCATTCACCGACACCCATGTTTTGCCTCGCTGCGCAACGGCCACGAATTCGTAGGAGACCTGCAGCAAGACTTCCGCGTTTAAGTCGCCCCTGTCCCGGTCGGGGTATTCTGACGATGGAGCACTGGCGAGTGAAAGGGACGCCTTATCTGGCGCGTCTCGATCCGTAGATGCCGGGAGTTCTTGAGCCGGTGAATGGGCCGTTTACGCCTCAGCCAATGAGCGGTACGGCGCAGTACTCTGATTGCATCCGGGGATGTCCATGACTGACAAGCGTTCGGCGATGGAAGAGGACCATGATCAAGGAGACCGGTACACCGCAAACGGTCGTCATTCTGGGCGCCAGTTTCGCGGGACTGTTCGCGGCGGTGGCGTGCGCCGGTGCGGGGCGCCGTGTCATCTTGCTTGAGCGCGACCGACTGCCCGTTCGGCCAGCACCTCGACCGGGCGTTCCGCAGGGCAACCAGCCTCACGTATTCCTTCATCGCGGCATGCTGGCACTGGAGGAGTTGCTCCCCGGAGTCGGTGCCGAGCTGGAAAGCTTGGGTGCCATCGCCATCGATACCGGCGACCTTGCGTGGCTCGCTGAAACAGGGTGGTCGGACTACGGTCGCAAGGCGTACACGGTGCTGTCGGTGACCCGGCCCTTGTTGGAGGACGTCGTCCGCCGTCGTGTGCGGGCCTTGCCGGGCATCGAGATCCGCGATGGAGTCCGGGTGGTGGGCTTGCACCGCCGTAGGGAAGCGCAGACGTGGGAGGTGAGCCTCGCCGATGGGAACGTCTGGGAGACAGGTCTCGTGGTGGACGCCTCCGGCCGCTCCTCGCGTTTACCGGTGTGGCTGAAGAACGAAGGTCTGGGTGACGTCCAGGTCTCCGAGGTCGACGCCCACGTGGGGTATGCCACCCGCACCTACTCTGTGCCGCCGGGCGCGGTGGAGCCCGCGGGCGTTGTCCTGCTCATGACGCCTCGGACGCCTGCTGGCGGCATGGCGCTGCCCGTGGAGGGTGGGCGGTGGCTTGTCACGGCGGTGGGAGCAGGTGACCGGCGTCCGCCCCGGGATCATGCTGGGTTCGAGCAATTTTTTGAAGGGCTGACGGACCCCGCCGTGGCCGAAGTCGCCGCTGCCGGCGAGCCTCTCGGGGACGTGCATCTGCATCGGCAAACGGGTAACCGTCGGCACCACTACGAACGACTCCGTCGATGGCCACCCGGTCTGCTCGTCGTGGGGGATGCGCTGTGCGCATTTAACCCCGTCTACGGCCAGGGCATCACTGTGGCGGCCTGCCAAGCCGTGGTGCTGCGCGACAGCCTGAGAAATGCTGCCAGCCCGATGGCACTTCGTCGGCTGCAACGCCACTGCGCGCGCGTCGCTGACCTGCCGTGGGCAATCGCCACGGGACAAGATTTGCGCCTGCTGCCCTCCGGAGCGCGACAGTCGGCTGTCCAAGTGCTGTTCGAAGCCTGGGTCGGTGAGGTGGGTCGGCTAGCCGCGCACGGTGACGCTCGTGCGACGTTGGCGATGGCACGCGTCTATCACCTCATGGCGTCACCGTTGGTGATGGCGCACCCGGCCCTGCTCCTTGCGAGCATCCGGACGCGCTGGCGGGGCACCGGCCCGGCGAATCCCCGCCCACCAATACGTCGCGCACCTGCCTGAGCGAACCTGCGGCACCAAGGAGCCCCAGCAAGGCGAACGAGGTGAGGAGTGGTGTCGGTGATGACATGCCGAGCACTGGGCGGCTTTGGGTGAGACGCATGAGGTCTCGACACGCGCAGGGCTCGTTCCTCGCCGAGCGCTACTCGACCAG
>NZ_JAUNVV010000036.1:27797-31569 GCF_030540645.1 Arthrobacter sp. | reverse complement strand
GCACCTGCATGGCATGCAGGGGGTCAGGGGTTCGAGTCCCCTCAGCTCCACCAAAGAAAAAGTCCGGTCATCCTTCCCACGGATGGCCGGACTTTTTGCTGCCCTCGCGCCTTCTCAGCTTAGTGGAGGCAGACGGAACGGTGGTGCTCAAGCGCAAGGAGCGGTAACCTCTGCCCAGGGACTCATGCGTGCGGGTGTACGGTAATTTTGAAGGAAGCCGGAAAATGATGAAACTTTGCAACGACGTGCCTGCACCGCAGGGTGTGGCATGAGCCAGGGGCCGGAAGCGGCGTTCCACGGCGGTGAGCCCCACCGGCCAGACCTCGCCCAACGGCTCAACTGGCTGCGCGCGGGAATTCTAGGTGCTAATGACGGGATTGTCTCCGTCGCCGCAATTGTGGTGGGTGTGGCCGGGGTGAGCACCAGCACCGGCCCGATCCTGACGGCAGGAGTGGCGGGGCTTGTTGGCGGCGCGGTCTCCATGGCGTTGGGGGAGTATGTCTCCGTCAGCAGCCAAAGGGACAGCCAGCACGCGCTGATTGAAAAGGAGCGGACGGAGCTCGCCGAGCAGCCCGAAGAGGAACTGGCGGAACTGGCCGCCATGTACCAGGCAAAAGGGTTGAGCCGGGCAACAGCACTGAACGTTGCGGAGGAGCTGACGGCCCACGATGCCCTGTCGGCCCACCTTTCCATTGAAATGAACATCGACCAGGACGACGTCGTCAGCGCCTGGTCCGCGGCACTGGCATCTGCGGTGGCCTTCACGCTGGGAGCCATCCTGCCGCTGTTGGCCATCCTGCTTCCGCCCCCGTCTTGGCGTGTTCCCGTCACGTTCGTGGCCGTCATTGTGGCACTGGGGCTGACCGGGTGGCTCGGAGCCTACCTTGGCGGCAGCAACCGAGGACGCGCCGCAGTCCGGGTGGTGGTGGGCGGTGCGCTTGCGCTGGCTGCCACGTTCATCATCGGAAACCTGCTGGGGGCCAGCGGCGTGGTTGGCTGAACCGTGGGACCGCGATGTTGTCTATTCGAAGGTTGACCGGCGTGGATCGGACACGGGAGTCTTCCAGATGTCCGGTTTGGTCACAGGGAAGCGGCGGCCGCTCAAACTCAGGGAGTCGATCCGGACCAGATGCGCCTTCGTCCCTCCCTGCCACGGCTCCAGCGGAAGTGCATTGGCGGCAGAGACCTCCGCAGGGTGCGTGATTTCCCTGGCCGTTCCTCGCAGCACGACGCTCCATGCATGCTCGCTACGGTCGTCATACCCGTCAATCTCCAGCGCAACCAACGCCTGGTCAATGGCTCCCTGGAGCTTCGTTCCGCCAGCGGTGCGGAACACCACATGGCCGTTGCCCACCGCATAGTTGAGCGGGAAAATATCCGGATGCCCATCGACCACGACGGCGAGCCGACCAATCACATGGGATTTGAGCAAGTCCCAGCACTCGGCTTTTTCCAACGTGTCAACGCGCGGGCGCTCCATATGGTTCATACGCTCGAGGTTACAGGTATTTATGTGGGCACGGCAGGGTAGCCCGGGCAGGCACGGCGCCTATACTTCACATCATGTCGAATGAACGTTGCGTGCTGGTGGTTGAGGACGACGTGCGACTGGCCTCAATGCTGCAGGAAATTCTTGAAAGCGAAGGATACGCTGTGGTGGTGGTCCATGACGGCCAGCGGGCCCTGCACGAAGGGCTGAGCTGGCACTTCGATGTGCTGCTGCTGGACCGCGGGCTCCCTGCCATCGACGGCCTTGATGTGCTGGGTAGACTGCGGGACAGGGGAGTCACCACACCTGCGTTGATTTTGTCAGCACTGAGCAACCCGGCGGACAGGGTTGAAGGACTCGACCGTGGCGCCGAAGACTATTTGGGCAAGCCGTTTGACATTGACGAACTTTTGGCCCGGCTGAGGTCGCTGCTGCGCCGACATGCGGCCACGGCTGACACTGTGCGTTTTCCCGGGGGACTGTTGGAGAGCGCAAGCCGCACCGTGGCGCTGGACGGGGGCCGCGTCGTCGTACTCTCTGAGCGGGAAAACCAATTGTTGCTGCACCTTGCCCGCCGTCCCCGTCAAGTCTTTACCCGCGAAGTTTTGATAGACAGCGTCTTCACCGACGCCGACGACGAAGGCGTGGTGGACACGTACGTGCACTACCTGCGAAAAAAGTTGGGGCGCTCCTGCGTTCTGACTGTGCGCGGTGTGGGCTACCGGCTGAGGGAAATTAGTTGACGGCCCGGGATTCGTCCGAGCTCGGACGCACCGCGCTTCGGCTGGCCCTGCAGTTCACGGCCGTGATCGTTGTGCTACTTGTCCTGATGGGCACGCTGGTTTACTCAATGGTGGCGGCCGGTGTCCAGGAGTCGGCCAACAGGTCGTTAGCGGATGCCATTCATGTCGATTCGCCATCCGATGCCCCGTTGGGGGTGTTCGTCACGATCAGCAGGGGCGGGAAGTTGTTGACTTCCCGTGATGCTCCGAGTGGGCTGCCGGACGCAGCAGCCATAGAACGCGTTGCCGAGACGCAGCAACAGGAGCAGGGCAACGTCACGATCGACGGCAAGTCGTACGTGATTCTGACCATGTACCACGATGGGCATGTCATACAGGCAGCCGTGGACAGCCATGAAGGCCGTGAAGAACTGGGCCGGCTGCTGCTGGCCATGACCATTGCGGGGGTTGTCTCGACCGTGCTTGCGGCAGCACTGTCGATTTGGATGGCCCGCCGGGCCATGAAACCGATGGCCGACAGCCTAGCCCTGCAACGCCGTTTTGTGGCTGATGCCAGTCATGAACTGCGGACTCCGCTGACGCTGATCAGCACTCGCGCGCAGCTGCTGCGCCGCAAGTTGGATGGTGGCGAAGTAGCTCAGTCCTATGACGAGGTTGCGGCTGGCGTGGCCAAGCTGGTGGAGGACTCGAGAATGTTGACCCGGATACTGGATGACTTGCTGCTGTCAGCGGATCCACGCGAAGCGGTGCAACACACAGCAGTGGATGTGGCTCTTCTTGCCGACGACGCCGTTGCGTTGGCTGAGCCGGATGCCCATCAACGGGGCATCGCAATCGCGCGCACAGGTTCCCATGGGCGAGTTGGCGTCCGCGGCTCGGAGGTGGCATTGCGGCGAGTCTTCACGGCGCTGATTGCCAACGCCCTTGACCATGCCGAGACAAGAATCGAAGTTGCCGTGGTCAGGCAGGGCAGGGACGCATCAATCCGCGTTCTCGACGACGGTCCGGGCTTTGATTCCGAGGCTCCGGAGCGGGCGTTCGAGCGATTTGCTTCAGCCAGGCCCATTCCCACAGACGCCGGCATGCCACGCCATTACGGACTGGGCCTGGCCCTGGTCGCGGAGATTGTTGCACGGCACCACGGCAGAATATCGGTGGAACCATCGGTGCAGGCCGGCGGTGCCGTGGTGGCGGTGGTGTTGCCGCTCTCGGAGCCATAGAGCCTATGCCAGCCCGGGTCTAAGAAAACGCAAAGAATCAGCGTGGATGATGAGACTGAAGGGTTGTTCATCGCAAAGACAGGAGCGGGCCATGAGCGCACAAATCAGTGGCAGGCAGTGGGCCACACGCATCACCACAGCAGTCACCGCAGCGAGCCTGGCCGCGGCCGGTATTGCCGCTGTGGCAGTGGACATGGCCACTACGAGCCATGCAGCGACCTCGAACACCGTCACCAGCCAAAATAATGACACAGGCACAGATTCAGACACACAGCCATCACAAAGTGCTGCAGAGGGCCAAGGGGATGGCCAAACTGATG
>NZ_JAUNVV010000036.1:0-27697 GCF_030540645.1 Arthrobacter sp. | reverse complement strand
TTGCCTCCGGTGTGCGAGTCAGCCCGCTGCTGACCCATTTGATCGCCAGTGCGCTTGACGCGGCACAGCGGACAGACGGCGACGTGGACCCCACGCTTGGCCATGAGCTGGATGCCCTCGGATATGACCGGGACTTGACTGAGATCCGCCTCCTGCCCGTTGGAACTGCCGGACCGCCCACCCCGCCCAAGGTTCGGAGCCTCGGATGGTCCCGGGTTCGCCTCGAGGGCGAATTCCTCACCGTGCCCGAGGGACTGCGTCTGGACTTGGGCGCAACGGCCAAGGCTGTCACGGCCGACCTTGCCGCGGCCCGCGTATCGCTTGAATTGGGGTGCGGGGTGTTCGTCAACCTGGGAGGTGACATCGCCACGTCGGGTCCTGCGCCGGCCGGTGGATGGCAGGTCCTTGTGCAGGACCTGCCCGAGGACCCCGCACAGCAGGTCACCTTGGGTGCCGGTCATGCGGTGGCAACTTCGAGCACCCAAAAGCGCCGGTGGCAGCATGCAGGAAGACCTATCCACCATATTCTCGATCCGCGGTTCGGCCTACCTGCCGAAGCAATTTGGCGTTCCGTCACGGTGGCTGCACCCTCATGCCTGCGGGCCAACACGTACAGCACGGCCGGGATTGTCCGAGGATTCGCCGCCGTGCAGTGGTTCCAGCGCTGCGGGATCGCAGCACGCCTGGTCGACGAACAGGGGAGGGTGGTCACCACGGGTGGCTGGCCCTTGGCCGAGGATATGGCAAAGCTGGCTCATGCAGGAGTGCCGCCGCATGGATAACGCACTGTGGGCTTTTGGCCGGGTGAGCGGCATCATTTCATTACTGCTCTTCACCGGGACCGTCCTGTTGGGGATACTGACCCGCTCCGGGCGACCGTTGCTGCGTATTCCACGGTTCTCAGTGGCTTTGGTGCACCGGAACATCGCGCTGCTGGCCACTGTGTTTCTCATTCTCCACGTGGGAACCTTGATCCTGGATTCGTACGCGAATCTCAACCTTGTGGACGTCGTGGTGCCGTTCCTGGGCTCCTTCAAGCCGTTCTGGCAGGGGCTTGGTACCGTGGCGTTCGATCTGCTGGTGGCCGTTGTGGCCACGAGCCTGCTGCGGCACCGGATTGGCCAGCGGGCCTTTCGTGCCGTTCACTGGTTCAGCTATGCGATGTGGCCCATCGCGCTGGCCCACGCCATCGGCAACGGCACGAATGGGACCAGCCCATGGTTCCTGCTGCTGTCCGTGGGGTCACTGGCCGTGGTGGGCGCCGCACTGCTGTGGCGTGTTTCCGCCAACTTTTTGGAAACTGCCAAAACCCGCCAAGGAGGCCTGGCATGACGCCCCTGACCTTGGGGCCGACGGCGACTGCCAAGCTCCGCGGCCCCACCGTTACCCACCGCCTGTTCGCCGCCGGAAACCATGCCGGGTTGGACGCGCATGTTGAGGCGTTCGGAGCCCTGGCCACCCACGACATTGACGGGACCTTCATTGACGCCGTGGAATCTGCCGGATTGACCGGGCGGGGCGGGGCGTTTTTCGCGTCGTGGCGAAAGATTGCCGCCACCGGCAGCGCCCGCGCGGGAACACCCTTTTCAGCAACACCGTTTTCTGCCAAGCCGGTGGTGATAGCCAACGGAGCCGAGGGTGAACCGCTGAGTTTCAAGGACAAGACGTTGCTGGCCCATGCCCCGCACCTGGTGATCGACGGGCTGCTGGCAGTTGCACGTGCGGTCGCCGCAGGGCAGGTGTTCATCTATGCCGGCAGCACCAGCATTCCGGCTGTGGAACGTGCACTTGCAGAAAGACCCGAAGCTCGCAGAATACGGGTGGTGGAGGCTCCCCACACGTTCATCGCGGGCGAGGCGGGCGCCGTCGTAAACCGTATTGCCAACGGCATTGCGCTTCCTTTCGACCACAGGAGCCGACTCAGTGATTCCGGGTTAAAGGGCCGCCCCACCCTGGTGTTCAACGTCGAAACACTTGCACACTTGGCACTCATTGCCCGCTACGGTCCGGCATGGTTTCGCACCGAGGGATCGGATCGGGATCCCGGCACCCGCCTGCTCTCCGTTTCGGGGCCTGCTGGTCAACAGGTCCTGGAAGTCGCCGGGGACTTACGTCTTGGGGAGGTGCTGGCCAGTGCCGCCGTCGACCTTGCCACCGTCCAAGCAGTTATGGTCGGCGGCTATCACGGACGGTGGGTGGGGCCGCTGGACTACCAGCTGTCCCCCACCGGGCCGGAAGGCCTCACGGTCCAACCCGGCGCTGGGGTGGTGCATGTACTCCACACCTCGCAGTGCGGCCTGGAGGCCACCGCGCGGATTGTGGGCTACCTCGCCAACGAGTCGGCGAAGCAGTGCGGCCCCTGCATGTTTGGCCTTCCCGTCATGGCCCGGGTCATGAACGCCCTTGCCCACGGTGGCTGCGATCCGCGACTGGTGGGGGAACTGGACAGGCTCAGCCACTTGGTGACAGGGCGCGGAGCCTGCCACCATCCGGATGGGACGGCACAGCTGGTGGGTAGCGCGCTGGGCACGTTCGCCGACGATGTGAAGGCTCACGTAGCCGGGAATTGTACGAAAACAACGAGGAGATGGCATGACTGAGACGTTGCATATCGACTGGACCAGATGTGACGGGCGCGGACTGTGCACCGAACTTCTGACCCCCCTCCTAGGCCGCGACGACTGGGGCTACCCTCTGGTTAGGCAAGCAGGCGGTGGGGGGCGCGGCAACGTGGACATCGATGACGAATATGCGGGGGCGGCAAGGGAGGCCGTACAGCTTTGCCCTAAATTGGCGCTCAGCATATCCAATCAGGCCCCCGGCGTCCGGGATCGACGCCGGCCTCGCACAAGTCGGTAGTGCCGGTGGCAGGCCGGGAAGGCTGGAAGACCGGCAGGGCAGGAAAATGGGACAATGGTGCCGTGTCCATTCCAAACAACGCGCCGCTTGCTGCGCCAAACCCGCCAGCAGAGCCCGCCACCCGCAGCTACGAAGCTGTGCTGGAGAGTATTGAAGACGAGCTCAAGGCTGGGCGGATCAAGGTGGGGGACCAGTTGCCGGGCGAGCGTGCACTGGCCCTGAAACACGGTATTTCCAGGGCGTCTGTACGTGATGCCATCCGTGTCCTTGATGCCATGGGCGTAGTTCGCACCGCTGCTGGTTCCGGACCGCGGTCAGGGGCTGTGGTCATTGCCAATCCCAGTGCGGGGCTGGCTTCCACTCTGCGTCTGCACATGGCCACCAACCATTTTCCGGTTGCCGACATTGTGCAGACCCGCATCATGATGGAAACGTGGGCGGCCGGGGAGGCTGCGATCCAGCCGCGCGACCACGATCAAGAGACAGCGCTGGGCTCGTTGCTCACGGCCATGGCTGATCCTCAACTGGACAGGGAGGAATTCCACGTCCTTGACGCGGCCTTCCACGTGCAGCTCAGTGCACTGGCCGGCAATGCCGTCATCACCGCCATGATGGAATCCCTGCGTTCAGCGATCCAGGGCTACGTCAGTGCCGCCATCGACAGTGACGAACGGTGGGCGAAAATCGTCCCCACGCTGCGTGCACAGCATGATCGGATATTTGCTGCCGTCCTGGAGCACGACGGCGCCCGCGCAGCCCAGGAGCTCAGGGGCCACATTGAGTGGTTCCACGAGCAGACGCGGCCCGAGCGATGAGGTGCCCCTGCCAAAGCGGCGAGAGTTATGAAAATTGCTGTGCCAAGTTCATCAGGAGCCTGGGCACGGACCAGCAGTTGTACCCGCCCACAGCGGAGGCGCTGATGCGCTCACGCTTCAGCGCCTTTGCCGTGGGGGATGCCAGCTACCTGCTGCATACCTGGCACCCCTCCACCCGGCCTGCTTCCCTCCAGCTTGATGCTGACCAGCAGTGGTACCTGCTGGAAATTCTCGGCACCAGTGCTGGTGGGTTGTTTGACAGCCAAGGAGTTGTCAGCTTCCGTGCCCACTACCGCTCCGCTGCAAACCGCAAGCTGAAGGATTCATTGACTGAAACCAGCAGCTTTGTCCGTGAAGGACGGCAATGGCTCTATGTGGAGGCGTTGGAACTGCTTTAGTTCTGCCAGGCCTAGTACTCCTGGGTTGCCGGTCCAGGCTCTGATGGTGGTGGTTCCAGCTCCGTCTTGCGGGCGGCCTGTTCTGCGCGGTCGGCCAGGATGCGGCGCGCATGCAGGATGTCCCCGATGAACCAGTCGTACACCAGGATGCCGATGACGCCGCCAATGAGCGGGCCCACGATCGGCACCCAGAAGTACCAGCTGAACGCCCCGGGCACTCCGGTGATGGTGCCCGGCATGGCCACCTCACCCCAACCAGCCATCCACGCAAAGACGCGTGGACCAAAGTCACGGGCGGGGTTGATGGCGTATCCGGCGTTGGCGCCAAAGGACATGCCGATCGCTGCCACGGCAAAACCAATCATGAGCGGGCCAAGGTTGGCCTTGACCGCCAAGTTGCGCATGTCGATAATCGCGGCGATCAAGATGATCAGGAACGCGGTGCCAACAATTTGGTCAATCAACGGCACAGTCAGGTTGCCCTTGAAGTACGGGGCAGGGAACGTGGCGAAGATGGAGAACGTTGCCAGACCCCCTGCTTCATTCCGTTGGGTTTTGGACGCCGCATTGAACGCGTCGATGGCGTTGAAGTACACCACGTACAGCAGTGCTGCGGCGGCAAAGGCGCCTACCACCTGGGCTACGACGTAGGGTATGACCTTGTTCCACGCGAACTTCCGCCGCACGGCGAATGCCAGTGTAACTGCTGGGTTCAGGTGAGCTCCGGTCACTCCGCCGGCAACATACACGCCCAGGGCAACGGCGAACGCCCAGCCCCACGTGATGAGCAGCCAGTCCCCGGCAGCGGCAAAGATGGTGGTGTCGGTGGCTGCGCGGCCGCTGCCTGGCAGGGCCGCCACGGCCATGGCGACGACTCCGTCGCCAAAACAAATCAAAACGAAGGTGCCGAGGAATTCCGCAAGCATTTCTCCCCACACACCACCAACGCGCTTTAACCCGCTGCCTTCGCGAATTCCTCTTCGCAACGGCGTAATTTCACTCATGTGAATCATCCTTCCAGTCGTCAATGACGGCGACGTATCTGTGACTGAGGTGACTGCCACAAGTATACGACCGTCGTGACCCCTGTCACCAGAGACGGGGACAAGGTCACCGGGAGCAGGGTGCGAGCCCGGAAACCCGCCCTGTAGAGTAGCCCGGTGGAGGATAACAACAGCACTGCGGGGCCCAACTTCGACTTCGGGCAACTGCGTAGATTTCCCGACATTGAGGCAGCAAACTTGTTTGCCCACGACGCCACCGATGAACTGATCCTCAACGAAGCAGCTGAGGCGTTGGCCCGGACGGGCAGCGGCCCCGGAAACAGTGCGGTGGTGGTGGTGGGAGACCGCTACGGGGCATTGACGTTGGCTGCGGCAACACTTCACGGGCTGCGCGGGCTGCGGGTGCACCAGGACGGACTGTCCGGGGAGCGGGCCCTTGCCGCCAATGCCGCACGGATGGACTTGGCCGGTGCTTACGCCAGCGGACCCTTGGATGGTCGGCTGTTTGCCGGCGCACGCGTGGTGCTGTGGCAACTTCCGCGCAGCCTGGAAGAAGTGGCGGAAGTGGCTGAGCTGATCAGTGCCCATGCCGACCCGGACGTGCAGATCTTTGCGGGAGGGCGCATCAAGCACATGACTGTTGCCATGAACACCGTCCTGTCACGGCATTTCTCCTCCGTCACGGCCGGGCGCGCATGGCGCAAGTCCCGCCCGCTGTTCGTCAGCGGACCGCTCAAGGAGGGCCCGGCGTCGAGCTTCCCGCGGCGAGAGTTCCACGAGGAGCTGGGCCTGTGGCTGTGTGCGCATGGGGCCACCTTCGGCGGCACCAAGGTCGATGTGGGAACAAGGTTCCTGCTGGAGTTCATCCCGGCGATGCGTCAAGACACCGAAACCGCCATCGATTTGGGAGCCGGCAACGGCACCATCGCGGCGGCCCTGGCCAAAGCCCGACCCGGACTGCACATTGCGGCCACCGATCAGTCAGCTGCTGCGGTGGCTTCAACGCTGGCCACCGCAAAGGCCAACGGGCTGCAGGAGCAGATTGAGGTGATTCGCGACGACGCGCTGTCCAGTTTCCCAGCGGGTTCGGCCGGACTGATTGTGCTCAATCCGCCCTTCCACGTCGGGGCCACGGTCCATGCCGGCATCGCGCTGAAGCTGTTTGCCGCAGCCGCCAAGGTGCTGGCTCCGGGCGGGGAATTGTGGTGCGTTTACAACCGTCACCTGGACTACAAACAGGCGCTGGCCAAAACGGTGGGGCCCACCCGTGTGGAGGGGCGCAACAGCAAGTTCACGGTGACCGTGTCCACGAAGGTGGCAGGCTCCGCAGTGGAAACGGACTGAGTCCAAGCACAAGATCATGATGTTGCCCGTGGCGTTCGTACACACCGGTTCAGCTGGGGGTAATCTGGCAGCTGGGTATTGGAGGATATGGGGGCCCATGCATACCATCCATCCGGCAAGGAGAATTAGTTGACTGACCCTGAACTTGGTGTGCCACAGCGGCGCCGCGGTACGAATCTTCCCAAGATGGGCGATTTTAATCAGGCAGTCATTTTGGACTCCATCCGGCGCTCTGAGGAAGGGCTCAGCCGGGTGGAACTGGCAGCCTCGGCAGGGCTCGCCGCCCAAACCGTATCCAATATTTGCCGCAGGCTCCTTGACAACGGGTTGATTGTTGAAGCTGGCAAGGAAACATCCGGCCCAGGCAAGCCGCGCACCATTTTGCGGCTTAACCCCCGCGGCATGTATGCGGTGGGGTTGCACATTGATCCCTCCCGCACCAGCTACGCGCTCCTTGACGCCGTGGGTACCGTGGTCTTCTCGCAGGAGGAACCCACAGATCTACTGAGCTGCCCGGCCGACGCCGTTGCCGCCATGGGTGCCACGGTTCGACGGATCATCGCCGAGTCAGGTGTGGATGAGCAACGAATTGCCGGTGTTGGTGTGGCTACTCCGGGGCCGTTGGACGCCGCTCACGGTACCGTTGTGGATCCGCCGCATATGACAGGCTGGACGAGGGTGCCGTTGCGGGACATCCTGCAGGAAAGCACGGGCCTGCCCGTGGTGATCGAAAAGGATGTGACGGCAGGTGCCGTAGCCGAGTTGTGGGCCGGTGGTGCGGACAGCACAGCCGATTTTGTGTATGTCTACGTTGGCACGGGCATAGGTGCCGGCTTGGTGCTCAACGACGAAGTGGTGCGCGGCTCCTCAGGGAACGTCGGGGAGATTGGGCACATCATTGCTGATCCGGACGGGCCCCCTTGTGATTGTGGGCGCCGGGGCTGTGTCAAGGTCACCTGCATGCCCGAGACCATAGTGGCCCAAGCGCGGGAGGTCGGAGCGCTTCCGGCGGCGGACAAGCTTTCACCCAAGCCGCTGGCGGAGGACTTGGAGGCCCTTGCCCACGCTGCCGCCGCAGGAAATCCTGCCGCAGTCGAAGTTCTGGCGCAGTCCGCGCGCAGGATGGCAGGGGTGGTTTCAGTCCTGACTAACCTGCTTGATGTGGAGCGGGTTGTCTTTGGCGGTCCGTTCTGGCCCGCCCTTGCAGCGAGCCACTTGGCTCAGATTCCGCCCTTGCTGGCACAGCTGAGTGTCACCACCTGCGTCCATTCGGTGGAGGTGGTGGGCACGATTGCCAGTTCCGGGGAGGAAGCATTCGGCGCGGCGTGCCTGGTCATGGAAAAGACGTTCAACCCCACGGCGGCCCAACTGTTGCTGGACGCCAAGCCCTAAGGCGTGATTGGCGCCACGGCAGGCTTGGTCCTCAGCTCCAGCTGCCGTTCAGTCGACCACATCCTCCTGTACTTCTCCGAAAGGCACCTCCGGGGACGTGCGGGCCTGAACGGTGTGGGAATTGACGGTGACGTGGACGCCGTGCGTTTTTTCGGCGACGGACTGCTTCAAGATGGGCAGGACGGTGGCAATGAAACCTTCGTCCTTGTCCTGAAGGTATTCTGCATACGCGGCTGGCAACTGGTTCATGTTCCATACTGTAGTACCTGCCCGGCGCCCCCAACAGGTGTGCATGGGAAGTTCTCCCCATTGCGGCCTCGGCCGTGATCGGATGTGATTGGCCCCAAGGATTTAGTCAATAACTGTGCCCGGCGAAAGGCCCACGTCTGTGTTGTCCACCAGTGTCCACTTCTACCTCGACCCTGCGGAACTCTCTTGTGCCCAGCAGCTTTCGGAGCGCATCGCCCACAGCTTTGAGCACAAGGTGGTGGGACAGGCACGGCTGCGCGAGACGCTGTTGATCGCTTTGATGACTGGTGGGCATGTGCTGTTGGAGTCGGTGCCCGGGCTGGCCAAGACCACAGCCGCCCAAACACTGGCAGATTCCATCGATGCCCGTTTCCGCCGCATCCAGTGCACCCCGGACCTGTTGCCCAGCGACATTGTCGGCACGCAAATTTACGACGCCGCCCAGGGCACCTTTGTCACCCAGCTGGGCCCTGTTCACGCCAACATTGTGTTGTTGGATGAGATCAACCGCTCCAGCGCCAAAACCCAGTCGGCCATGCTGGAAGCCATGCAGGAACGCCAAACAACGATTGGCGGGCACGTGCATCCGCTGCCGTCCCCGTTCCTTGTCATGGCGACGCAAAACCCCATCGATCAAGTGGGCACCTACCAACTGCCTGAGGCGCAGATGGACAGGTTCATGCTCAAGGACGTCCTGGACTACCCGAGCCCCGCGGAGGAAGCCGAGGTGATCCGGCGCATGGACGCCGGCGTTTACCTGCCGGACGCGACGCCGTCGGCCGCGGCAACGCTGGATGAGGTGCGAACTCTGCAGGCCACCGTGAAGAAGGTGTATCTGGACCCCTCCCTGGTGAACTACATTGTGGGCCTGGTCTATGTCACCCGCCACGCCGGGGCCTATATTGACCCTGCCCTGGCCGGTCTCATTGAATTCGGAGCCAGCCCCCGCGCCAGCATCGCCTTCACCCAGGCATCTCGCGCCCTGGCACTGCTGCAGGGCCGCGACCACGTCATCCCCGAAGACATCAAGGCGCTGGCTGAGCGGGTGCTGCGGCACCGGCTGATCCTTGGCTTTGAAGCCGTCGCTGAGAACATCCCGGTGGAAAAAGTCATTGGCGCCATCGTTGACTCCGTGCAGACACCTTAGGGCTGCGTGGGCAGCCTATTGACGGCGGTGAAGTCAAAGATGCACATCTTTGCCCACCGTAAGGCCAGGGGCCTACTCGAGGGTGAATACGCCTCGATCTTCCGTGGCAACGGGCTCGATTTTGACGACTTGCGCGACTACGTCCCGGGAGACGAGGTGCGAGACATCGACTGGAAGGCGACGGCGCGCACAGGCAAACCGCTGATCAAACGCTACGTTGCCACGCGCCGCCAGCAGCTGCTCCTGGTGGCCGACACCGGCCGGAACATGGCGGCACTGGCCGAGGGTGGGGAACCCAAGAAGGACCTGGCGGTCATGGCCATGGGCGTGCTGGGCCTGCTGGCGCTGGGCCATGGGGATTCGGTCGCGCTGGTCCATGGCGACGCCGCCGGGACCGCTGCCCTGCCCGCCAAGGGAACTGAACACCATGTGGAAATGCTGTTACGCCACATGGACGCGGTGGGTTTGGATCACGAACCCAGCGACCTTTCGTCCCAGCTGGAATACGCGGCAGCCCACTACCGCCAACGCCTGCTGCTGGTGGTGATCGCCGACGACGTGCTGGCTGATCCACGCTTGGCGAAAGTGGTGCGTCGGTTGCACGCACAGCACGAAGTCCTGTGGGTGCACATCGCCGACGCCGCACTGGCAGGGCCAAAGGCAGTGCAGGGCACGGCGCTTGACGTTGCCGGGATGGAACCGGTGCTGGCGTTCCTGGCGCAGGACCCGGTGCTGGCCCGCAGCTATGCCGACGCCATGGCCGAACGCGCCCGCGGCCTGGCCGAGATGCTCTCCGCCCATGGCATAGCCACAGCGTCCATCGCCACCACGAGCGAGGTTATAGGGCAGATCTTCCTTTTGCTGGAAAGGCACCGCCGTGGCCGCTGACACCATAATTCCCGCCGCCAGCTTCCCTGCCGATGTCTTGAACACCGACGTCTTTAACACCACCGTTTTCAACGCGCCAATCTTCAACGAGCCAGTCTTCTACGCCCCGGTGGGCTATTCGCCGTGGTGGCCGCTGGCCGGAATCGCCCTGCTGCTGCTTTGTCTGGGATGGTGCACCTGGGTGTGGATTTCCACCCGGGTGGGCGCCACCGCGGACGTGCCGGAGTTCACCGCCCCACGCAATCCCGAAACTGTTCGGCACAGATACTGGGCGCTGATCACGGATATCGAGCACAGGCACGACGGCGGCCAGTTGGACGGACGGTCCGCTCACCTTGAGCTCAGCTTGGCTCTGCGCACTTTTGTGCAAGAGATGACGGGGCTGTGTGCTCAGCGTATGACACTCGCCGAACTGCGTGCACACCAGGTCGGCGAACACCAGCTGCCGTTGGTGGCAGATGCGGTGGAACGCTGGTATCCAGCACAATTTGGTGCAGGTGCAGGTGCTGGTGCAGGCACGCAGAGCGTGGCTTCCTCCGCGCAACAGGCCCGGGAGGTGGTGGGCCAATGGCGTTGAAATACTGGTGGCTGCTGCCCTTGGGGCTGGCCGCAGTGGCCACTGTGGCGATACTGCTGTGGAGGCGCCAGCGTGTTGCCGTTTTACATACCCCGGTGGCGCACGCCGAACGGCTGAGTGAACTGCCCGCCTACAAGCAGGCGCTGGCCTCCTACCGTAGGCGGCTTGTCGCTGCGGTGGTGGCGCTCGCAGTCGTGGCGGTGTCGTTGCTGGTCGCGGCGGCCCGGCCCGTGAGTGAAAGCAGCACGGTTCCCGAGCAGTTCAATAGGGACATCATGCTGTGTCTGGACGTGTCAGGGTCCATGCTGGACACGGACGCGGCCATCATGGGTGTCTTTTCCCAGCTCGTGGGCAAGTTCCAGGGCGAACGCATTGCCATGACCATCTTTGATTCCAGCGCTGTCATGGTTTTTCCCCTCACCGACGACTATGAGTTTGTGGCCGGGGAACTTGCCGTAGCCACGAAGGCCCTCGGTTCCGCCGACATTGCCATTGACTACCTGGCCGGCACCCATGAGGCGGATGGATCCTCGCTCATCGGCGACGGCCTGGCCAGTTGCGTCAAGGGGTTCCCGGCTGCGGAGAATACCGCGGCGAAAAGTGCTGTGGGGGACAATTCTGCGGGGGAGAAGGAGCGGTCCCGCTCCATCATCTTCGCTACCGACAACATGTTGGCCGGACGCCCCCTGTTTACGCTGGAACAAGCCACCGAACTGGCCAAAACTGCCAACACACGCGTCTACGCGTTCAACCCCAATGACTACGGCAGCAGTGACTTCGGCTCCAACGAATTTGGCATGTTCCCACTCTTTGGAGACGCTGCCGGTGGCTTGAAGCAGACGGCTTCTGCAACCGGCGGAGCCTACTATGCGCTGGAGTCGGAGGAGGCCGTCGCCTCCATAGTGGAGAAAGTGCAGGCCACTGAGGCGTCGCGGTTGCTGGGTGCCCCGCACAAGAGCCTCGTTGACCATCCCGGCGTGCCCCTGGGGATCGCGGCCTTGGTACTGTTGGCTTGGGCGCTGTTGTCCGTACCCACATCGGCAACCGCACGGGCAACTTCATCGGTGGCCGCATGGGTGCGGCGGGTGCGGCCATGAGTTTCCTGCCCATCGTTACGCCCTGGCTGTTTTGGCCGGTCGCCGTGCTGCTGCTTGCGGGCACGGGCTGGACACTGGCGAAGAACCGCAGCTCCACCACCTGGCGTCGTGCAGCCCTCGTGGTGCTGTTGCTCCTGGCAGCGGCCCGGCCCGGTCTGGCGGGTGCCGACGCATCCGTGGTCAGCAGCGATCTGAACGTGTTCTTCGTGGTGGACGTCTCGCCAAGTTCCGCAGCGGAGGACTACGACGGCGCGTCCCCCCGCCTGGCGGGAATGCAAGCGGACATCAACGCTGTGGCAGCCGAATTACCCGGGGCCCGCTATTCCCTGATCAGCTTTGACAGCACAGCGAAGGTGCTGCTGCCATTGACCACGGATGCCACCGCTCTGCGCACACTGACGCAAGTGCTTGCCCCGGGCTCCTCCTACACGTCCAAGGGAAGCAGTATTTCTGCCGCTGCGGAGGTGCTGGGCGAGCGGCTGGCCGCAGCACGGGAAAGCCGCCCTAACCGGCCACGATTGGTGTTCTATCTGGGAGACGGCGAACAAACAGCGGCCTCGGCACCGAAGCGCTTCACGCACGGCACCGAACTCATTGATGGGGGTGCCGTGCTGGGCTATGGCACTGCAGCCGGTGGGCACATGCGCGACTACTCCTACAGTGCAGACAAGCCCGGGCCCTATATTTTGGACAAGTCCGCCGGCTACACCCCTGCCACGTCACGCATCGATGAAAAGGCGCTGGCCTCCGTGGCCAAGCAGTTGCGGGTGCCCTATATCCACAGGGGCAATCCGGCAGATATTTCGGCGGCACTGGTGGCCGCAACACCCACCAAAGCTGCACAGGCCGGAAGCAGCGAACAGGACGGTGCCGGACGCTGGGAACTGTACTGGCTTTTCGCGTTGGCAGGTTTCGGCGTCGCCGCTTGGGAAGCCGTGCGACTCGGCGCAGCCTTGCGGAGATTCCCTGGTGGCATGCTGTCCCATCCCCGCCCGACCCGGCGCAGCCGTTCAACACGAGGCCGGGTGGACGCGCCATGACGGGGGGAGCGGGCACCGTGAAGACTTCCGCCGAGCCGGTAGTGCAAAATCAGCCTCAACGTGAGCGGCTTGCCGACGTGGAAAAGCAGCGGGCAGTGCGCAGGCGCCGCACCCTCCTGCTGCGTTCGGCACCTGTGGTGCTTGCAGCAGTGTTGCTTGCCGTGAAGCTGATGTCATTGCCGGTCTCGGCAGGACAGGCTGTAGGCGCCTTTGCAGCGAACGACGCCGATGGCACCCTAGGCGGCGCCCGCGCCATGGGGATGCCCAACCTCGTTGAACGCTGGAAGCCGCACTTTGCCCAAGGAGACGGCCATGTGCTGCACGGCGATTTTGCGAAAGCCCGGGACCAGTTTGCCCTGGCCTTGGACCTCGTTCCGGAGGGGGAATCGTGCAAGGTTCGGGTGAACCTTGTGCTCAGTTTGGAAAAATTGGGTGAGGCAAGGCAGAAGGCCGGGGACGCGGCGTCGGCCAAGGAATTCTTCGCCGAAGGCAGCAAAGTCGTGGCAGAGGCAACGCCTGACTGCTTTGTGGAGAACAGCAAGAACAACCGGGAGGGCGAAGGGCAGACGCTGCGCGAAGCCGATGAACGCCTGAGCAAGAAACAGTCCGAAGGCCAAGGCGAAGAAGTCAATGTTCCACAGAGCGACGGCCAGGAGCCCGCAGATCCGCCGCCGGCTGGCAAGTTGGAGCAGTTGGAGCAGACCGGGCAAAAGGCGCAGCAGGAACGCGGGCAGCGGCAAAAGATCAAGGAACAGCTGGAACAGATGGACCAAGACGAGCCGGAATCATACGCCAAACCCTGGTAGAACTACGTGGCTGGGTTGCCGTAGAGACAGGATGGGATATTGCAATAGTTCGGTTTAGGGGATCACTTCCCGCCATACGCCGAACGTAAACACGAAATGTTGCGTAAACTTGCGTCGTAATTCGGTCTGGGCTTGGTATTGACAAAAAATGCTGGTTAGTATTGGTCTTACGTTATGTACCTCAACGTGTGTCAGCGACCTTTGCTTAGCCAAGGGTGTGGGTGCCCCCATGTGGGCCTGACATTTGCTGGTGGATGGCAACTTCTAGGCGACTGTGCGTGCACAGCGGGCCAGGGTTCCCCACCCGACCTTTTACGAAAATGCGGTAGTTCATGCCTGCGGTGATCTAGACACCCTGGCGTGAATTTCCGGCCCATCCTCAAGGACCCCAAGCAAATGTCTCCTCCGAGCCTTATCCAGGCTTCGGCGCCGTCATCACACAGTGCGCCGATAGCCCTCTCCTACGAACTATTTCCGCCCCGCAATGAAGCTGCTTCGCTCTCTTTGTGGGACACCATCGGTAAACTTGAAAGCACCAACCCGGACTACGTCTCGGTCACATATGGTGCCAACGGCAGCAATCGCGACACGGCAGTGGACCTGCTCAACCGCCTGTTGACCGAAACCTCACTGCTGCCACTGGCGCACCTGACGTGCGTCGGCAGCACGGCAGATGAACTTGCCGATGTCATCTCCGAACTCCTGGACCATGGAGTCCGCGGCATCCTGGCACTGCGCGGGGACCTGCCCAACGAGGCCCCGGAGCAGCCGAGGGCTGGTTCGCTGACCTACGCGCAGGACTTGATTGAGCTGATCCGCCGTGTGGAGCAGCGCCGCTCGGCGCTGCTTTGTGCCGGCAAGGTGGCCATCGGTGTGGCCGCCTACCCGGCACGGCATCCGGAATCGCCGTCCATTGAACACGACATCGAAGTCCTGCTGGCCAAGCAGCGCTCCGGCGCCGACTTCGCCATCACGCAAGTGTTCTTCCACGCGGACCAGTACAAGGATCTGGTCAACCGGGCCCGGCGTGCCGGGGTCAGCATCCCCATCATTCCCGGGGTGATGCCGCTGACCAGCTTGCGCCGCGTGCAGCGCCTGGGCGACCTGACCGGCGTCGAGCCTTCAGCAAAGCTGCTCGATGCACTGGGCAGGGCCGAGAACGCTGCGGAAAGCCGCCGCATCGGCGTGGAGGAAACCGTCGGCCTGGCCCGTGCGGCGTTGGATGCCGGGGCTCCCGGAATCCACCTCTACACCTTCAACGAGCACGCTGCCGCGTTGGAAGTGCTGGACAAGCTGCAACTGCTCAGACCGGGGCGCCCGCAGATACCTTCCCGTGCAGCCCGGGCCTCCCAATCCACCCGGGTGGCTACGGACCATCTCGTCACGGCCTGAACCACCGCCTAGCCAGGCACTTTGCCCCACAAATTTGAATCGTCTTTGTTTCACCATCACTAAGGAAACGCCATGTCAAACACACCCGTATTCCCCGCAGCCTCACTCCTTGGCTACCCGCGCATCGGCCGCCGCCGCGAATTGAAGAAGGCCATTGAAGCGTTCTGGGCCGGCAAGATCGATCAGGCAGCCCTGGAGGCAGCCGCTCAGGAAATCCAGCTCGGCACCGCCCGCAAGCTGACCGAGCTGGGCCTAAGTGAAGCCGCCGCCATCCCCGGCACCTTCTCCTACTACGACCAGGTGCTCGACGCCGCCACCCACATTGGCGCTGTGCCTGCCCGCTTCGGTGAGCTGCGTAACGCCGATGGCCAGCTGGACATCAACGCCTACTTCACCCTGGCCCGCGGCACGGTTGAGCAGCAGCCGCTGGAAATGACAAAGTGGTTCGACACGAACTACCACTACTTGGTGCCGGAAATTGGCCCCGAGACCAACTTCTCGGTGACCTCCAACCGAATTGTTGAGCAGTTCGCCTACGCACTCGCCAACGGCTTCGAAACCCGCCCCTACCTGGTGGGCCCCGTGACGTTCCTGCTGTTGAGCAAGGCCTCCGACGACGCACCGGCCGGCTTCAACCCGCTCTCACGCCTTGAAGACGTGCTGCCCGTCTACGCTGAACTGCTGCGCCGCCTCGGCGCTGCCGGTGCCTCATGGGTTCAGCTGGATGAGCCTGCTCTCGTCACCGACCAGGACATTGCGCTCTCCGAGGTCCAGGCTGCAGTGGCCCGCTCCTATGAGGTCCTTGCAGCCACTGCAGGCCGCCCGGCCATCCTTGTCTCCACCCCCTTCGGCGCCCTCACCGAACTGCTGCCGACCCTCGCAGCAGCCCCCATCGAGGCCCTGCACATCGACGCTTTCAAGGGTGCTGTCCCTTCCGCGGAAGAACTGGCCCTGCTCGCAGGCAAGACCGTTGTTGCAGGCGTCGTTGACGGCCACAACATCTGGCGCAACGACCTGGCCGAGTCCGTCAACCGCTTGGAAGCCCTGAAGGCAGCCGGGCTGAACGTGACCGTATCCACGTCCACCTCCACCCAGCACGTCCCCCACGACGTCAGTGAGGAAACCCAACTCTCCGCAGAGCTGCGCAGCTGGTTGTCGTTCGCAGACCAGAAGGTCACTGAAGTGGTGACGCTGGCCGCGCACCTGGTGGACCCGGCGTCGTCCGCGGCAGCCGTCGCTGAAGCAACAGCCGTCATCGCCTCACGTGCCACCGCCGCCGGGGTCAAGCGCCCCGAGGTCCGCGCCCGCCTGGCCGCACTGACCCCGGCCGACTTCAGCCGCTCCGAGTACTCGGTGCGTGAAGCCGCGCAGGAAGAATCGCTTTCACTGCCGCCGCTGCCGACGACAACCATTGGCTCCTTCCCGCAGACGAGCGAAATCCGCTCGGCCCGCGCCCGCGCCAACAAGGGCGCCATCACGGGCGAGGAATACTCGACGCTGATGAAGGAAGAGATCAAGCGCGTAGTGGACCTGCAGGAAGAACTCGACTTCGATGTGCTGGTGCATGGCGAGCCCGAGCGCAACGACATGGTCCAGTACTTTGCCGAGAACCTTGAAGGCTTCGACGTCACCGTCCACGGCTGGGTCCAGTCATACGGTAGCCGCTGCACCCGCCCCTCCATCCTGTGGGGCGATGTGACCCGCGAGAAGGCCATCACCGTCAAGTGGGCCGAATACGCACAGTCATTGACGGCCAAGCCCATGAAGGGCATGCTCACGGGACCGGTCACGATCCTTGCGTGGAGCTTCGTGCGCGACGACCAGCCCCTGGGTGACACCGCCAATCAGGTGGGCTTGGCGCTGCGTGACGAGATCGCAGATCTGGAAGCCGCCGGCATCAAGATCATCCAGGTCGACGAGCCGGCCCTGCGCGAACTGCTTCCGCTGCGCCGCGCCGACCAGGCCGCCTACCTGGACTGGTCCGTGAACTCCTTCCGCCTGACCACGGCAGGCGCTGCCGACGGCACCCAGATCCACACACACCTGTGCTACTCCGAATTCGGCGTCATCATCGATGCCATTGACGGACTGGACGCGGACGTCACCTCCATCGAGGCCGCCCGCTCACGCATGGAGGTTGTCAATGACTTGGAAAACCACGGCTTCGGCCGCGGCGTTGGCCCGGGCGTGTACGACATCCACAGCCCCCGCGTCCCCGGTCAGGCCGAAGTGTCGGAACTGCTCGGCACCGCCGTCAAGCACGTCCCGGCACGCCAGCTCTGGGTCAACCCGGACTGCGGCCTGAAGACCCGTGGTTACGCCGAGACCGAAGAGTCCCTGCGCAACCTCGTCAAGGCCACGAAGGAAGTTCGCGCACAGCTCGTCTAAGCATTTTCGGCTTTAGCAAGTATGTGTTGACGCCAAGGCGTTCCCGTCCCCGCAACTCGGGGGACGGGAACGCCTTTGGCGTTTAACTCAGGTGTTTAACTTAGGCGCCAGGTTGACGTCCCGGCTAGATTGAAGACATGAGCGTAGAAACAACAGTGGCAGCAGCACGGACGGCCTTCAACAGTGGAATCACCAGGCCCCATGCCTGGCGGGTTCAACAACTGACGGCCATGAACCGCATGCTGCGGGAGCACGGGGACGATTTTGCCGATGCCCTCGCAGCAGATTTGGGCAAGCACCCGAGCGAATCCTGGCTGACCGAGATCGGTTTCCTGACCAGCGAGATCAGCCACGTCATCAAGCATCTGGAAGGATGGCTCGCACCCCGCAGGGCAGCGGTGCCGGTGGCCCTGCAGCCAGCCAAGGCCTCCACCATCCTTGAACCGTTGGGCGTGGTGCTGGTCATTGCGCCCTGGAATTACCCCATCCAACTGCTCCTGGCCCCGGCTATCGGGGCGCTGGCAGCAGGCAACACCGTGGTGGCCAAGCCCAGTGAAATGGCCTCTGCCAGTTCCGCGGCGCTGGCCCATTGGGTTCCAGAGTATTTGGCCGGCGCCCTGAGCATCGTTGAGGGGGGCGTGCCGGAAACCACCGAGCTTCTGGAACAGCGCTTTGACCACATCTTCTACACCGGAAATTCTCGGGTGGGGCGCATTGTGATGACTGCCGCCGCCCAGCAGCTGACACCCGTGACGCTGGAACTGGGCGGCAAGTCGCCCGTCTACATTGACGAAACAGTGAACATGGCCGCCGCTGCACGCAGGATCGTCTGGGGTAAGTTCATGAATGCCGGGCAGACCTGCGTGGCTCCGGACTACGTGCTCGGGACCTCCCAAGCCCTGGCTGCCTTGGCTGCGGAACTGCCGAACGCGATTGCGGAATTGTACGGCCCAGATCCGGCGCACAGCGTGGCCTACGGACGGATCATCCATGATGACGCCTTTGCCCGTATTGCAGGCATGTTGGCTGCGGACCTGGCTGAAGGAACCGGTTCCGTACTTGTCAGCGGTGGGGGCACGGACGCTGCCACGCGCTACATTGAACCTACAGTGCTGCACGTGGATGCGCAGGCGCAGCTCATGGACAGCGAGATTTTTGGTCCCGTACTTCCTCTGGTCACTATGGGATCGCTGGCGGAGGCCATCACCTTCATCAACGCACGGGACAAGCCGCTTTCGCTGTATGTCTTCAGCCAAGACAAGGCCGTGCGGACGCAGTTCACGGAACAGACGTCGTCGGGCGCGTTGAACTTCGGGGTTCCCGTGGCCCACCTCTCCGTACCGGGGCTGCCCTTCGGCGGAGTGGGGGAGAGCGGCATGGGCAGTTACCACGGGCACCACTCCATCGAAACCTTCTCCCACCACAAGGCGGTGCTGGAAAAGTCGCTGGCACCCGATACGCTCGCCTTGATCTACCCGCCGTTCGGGGTGCTGAAGAAGCAACTCATCAAACGTCTTGTGGCCCCGTCCAGACGGCACAGTAAAAACTAGGGCCGCAGGTCCACGGAGCTGGTGCCTGTCATTTCCTGCAAAATGCTGGCCAGCTTATCCACGAACACTTCGACGCGTGCCGTCCGGGCGTCGTTGATGAGCAGTGCAAAGATGTTCCTGGCCAGCCGGATTTCCGGCACGTCCAGGACCACCACGTTGTCTGGTTTGTTGCGCAGCGCCAGTTCAGGGACCAGAGCCGCACCGAGCCCGACGCCGGCCAGCTGCAGGCTTGCGTTGAAGTCATCGCTGTAGACCGCCACGCGCGGATGCAGGTTGCAGCTGGCAAACAGCCGTTCAATGACGGACGCATCACTGGTCCCCGGATGGTGCATGATCCACGGCATGTCCGAAAGCTGATCGGCGGCCATGACCGAGCCGGGACGGATGCCCCAGGACCGTGGCAGCACCACCCTGAAGTTGTCATCGCCAATCCACTGCCGGTTCAGACTGTGCGGCCACGCCAGACCCGACTGCCCCACTTGGTACACGAGGGCCACATCCAGCGCCCCGCCGCTGCGCAAATCACCAATGGTCTGCTGGGGTTCACCCACGGAAACGTGCACGTTGATACCCAAGGTGGGCCACTCGGGGCTGCTTAGCAACCGTGGCAACACATAGGTGGCCAGCGACGGGAAAATTCCCAACCGCAACTCCTGGCTGTCGCCGTCGTCACTCCTTGCGCTGGCTGCCAACAGGGCGTCAATGTCGGTGAGCACCTTGGCCGCATGACGTGACATGACCAGTGCGGCTTCCGTGGGCTGCACGCTGCGGGCAGAACGGCGGAACAAGGTCACTCCGGCATCACGTTCAAGGGCGGACATCTGCTGTGAAACGGCCGACGCCGTGTACCCCAGTGAGGAGGCGGCGGCAGCGAAGGAGCCGCGGCGGACAACCTCCAGCAAGGTCTGAAGATGGACGGGATTGATCACGGGAACCTCTTTTTCTGGCCTCCGGCCAACTCCCTGCAAGCATAGACGGCACTCGCGTAAGCGTTGTTGCGTGAGTGTTGCGTGCGCCGTGCTTGGCTTGTTCCGCGGGCCAGTCCGGCACCTGTTCCGGTCCTGGCGCCGACACGCCGACGTGCGCCGACACGCCGTCCCAATTTTTGTGATCAAGTACTCCACAAGCTGTGGAAAAGACAGCATCTTCCTTGATTTCTAGGGCTTTTAAATCCCCTAACCTGTGGACGGACGGTGCATAAAATGACATACTTGTAATACATCATGTAGGGGTCAACCTCGAGTGTCTGCACTACATGTAGTATCTAATACAGAATTCAAGCGGTTCCAAGGAATCCGCTGGAACAGCTCGAGAAGCTGGCGAGACCGTGGCAATTACCGTTGGTCCCACCGACAGCGAGTAGGCCGTTAAAGGCCGCCATAGGTAGCCATAGAAATAAGGGGAACTTGATCATGAACGTCACGGTTTACACCAAACCTGCATGCGTCCAGTGCAATGCCACATACCGTGCGTTGGACAAGAAGGGCATCACTTACCAGAGCGTGGATATCTCCACCGACCCCGTCGCACTGGAGCATGTACTCAGCCTGGGATACCAGCAGGCACCCGTTGTGATTACGGACGCCGATCACTGGTCAGGTTTCCGCCCGGACAAGATTGCAGCTTTGGCCGCAGCCACCGAGGATGCTGCCGTCAGCGTGGCGTAGCCACCCTCAATCGGGTCCTGTTTCTGAGGGCCAATCATCAAAATTTCAAGTGCCCAGTGCACACAGGTGGGGCTGACCGGTCAAAGGGTTGGCCCCACAACCGCAAGCAAGTAGTTGGAAAGCGTTTGCCATGTCAGCCATTACAGCCGAAGCTGCTGTTGGTCGGATAGTCTCTCGAAAAACCAGCAGCCCGTTGATCTACTTTTCATCAGCATCAGATAACACCCATAGGTTTGTGCTGAAGTTGGGCGTTGACGCCGCGAGGATCCCGCTTTACACATACGAGGACACGCTCTTGGCTCAAGAGCCCTTCGTTTTGCTCCTCCCCACCTATGGCGGGGAAACACGACGCGGGGCGGTACCAAAACAGGTCATCAAATTCCTGAACATACCCGAAAATCGAGAACTGATCCGTGGCGTCATTGGCGCCGGGAACACGAATTTTGGAACCACCTATTGCCTTGCCGGGGATATCGTCGCCGAGAAGTGCAATGTACAGCATCTATACCGTTTTGAACTGATGGGCACGTCGGAAGACGTGGACAGGGTTCGCGAAGGATTGGAAGAATTTTGGACACGATTGTCTCAGAACACGACTCAACAGTGAAGGCGTCCAAGGACATGCCTGCGGCATGGCAGGAGCTCGGCTATCACGAGCTCAACGCCATGCTCAACCTGTACAACTCCAAGGGTGAAATCCAATTCGACGCCGACAAGGCGGCCGCCCGCCAGTACTTCCTGCAACACGTGAACAACAACACCGTGTTCTTCCACGACCTGGAGGAAAAGCTGGACTACCTGGTGAAGAACGAATACTACGAGCGCGAGACGCTTGACCAGTACACGATGAACTTCATCCGTGAGCTGTACCAGCACGCCTACAAGAAGAAGTTCCGCTTCGAAACCTTCCTGGGCGCCTTCAAGTTCTACACGTCCTACACACTGAAGACGTTTGACGGCAACCGCTTCCTGGAGCGCTACGAAGACCGCGTGTGCATGGTTGCCCTGCACCTGGCCCGCGGCAACGAGGAACTCGCCACCAAGATCGTCGACGAGATCATCGAAGGCCGCTTCCAGCCTGCCACCCCCACGTTCCTGAACGCCGGCAAGGCACAGCGCGGGGAGCTTGTCTCTTGTTTCCTGCTGCGCATCGAAGACAACATGGAGTCCATTGGCCGCTCCATCAACTCCGCACTGCAGCTGTCCAAGCGCGGCGGCGGCGTGGCGTTCGCGCTGACGAACATCCGCGAAGTGGGCGCGCCCATCAAGCAGATCGAGAACCAGTCCTCCGGCGTCATCCCCGTGATGAAGCTTCTTGAAGACAGCTTCTCCTACGCCAACCAGCTCGGTGCCCGCCAGGGTGCAGGAGCCGTATACCTGCACGCCCATCACCCGGACATCAACCGCTTCCTGGACACCAAGCGGGAGAACGCCGACGAGAAGGTGCGCATCAAGACCTTGTCCCTGGGCGTGGTCATCCCCGACATCACCTTTGAGCTGGCCAAGCGCGACGAGGACATGTACCTGTTCTCCCCGTACGACGTCGAAAAAGTGTATGGCATGCCGTTCTCCGACATTTCGGTCACCGAGAAGTACTACGAAATGGTGGACGACGCCCGCATCAAGAAGACGAAGATCAAGGCCCGCGAGTTCTTCCAGACCCTCGCTGAGATCCAGTTCGAGTCCGGCTACCCGTACATCATGTTTGAAGACACGGTGAACCGCGCGAACCCGATCGACGGCAAGATCATCATGAGCAACCTGTGCTCGGAAATCCTCCAGGTTTCCGCGCCCACCAGCTACAACGACGACCTCTCCTACGCCGAGACCGGCAAGGACATCTCCTGCAACCTGGGCTCGCTGAACATTGCCAAGGCCATGGATTCCCCGGACTTCGGCAGCACCATCGAAACGGCCATCCGCACGCTCTCTGCGGTGTCGGACATGTCCAACATCACCAGCGTGCCGTCCATCGCCAAGGGCAACGACCAGTCGCACGCCATTGGTCTGGGGCAGATGAACCTGCACGGCTACCTTGCCCGTGAGCGGGTCCACTACGGCTCGGAAGAGGGCCTGGACTTCACCAACATATACTTCTACACCGTGGTTTACCACTGCATCCGGGCGTCGAACATGCTGGCCATTGAAACCGGCTCCACGTTTGCCGGCTTTGAGAAGTCCACCTACGCCTCCGGTGCATTCTTTGACAAGTACACGGACGGTGAATGGCTGCCGCAGACGCAGAAGGTCGCCGAGATGTTTGAAGGCGTCCACATCCCCACGCAGGATGACTGGCGCGAGCTGAAGGCTTCCGTCATGGAGCACGGCATCTACAACCAGAACCTGCAGGCAGTCCCGCCGACGGGCTCCATCAGCTACATCAACAACTCCACGTCCTCCATCCACCCGGTGGCCTCGCGGATTGAGATCCGCAAGGAAGGCAAGCTGGGCCGCGTGTACTACCCGGCTCCGTACCTGACGAACGACAACCTTGAATACTACAAGGACGCGTACGAGATCGGTTTTGAGAAGATCATCGACACCTACGCTGCTGCGACCCAGCACGTGGACCAGGGCCTGTCCCTGACACTGTTCTTCAAGGACACCGCCACCACGCGTGACATCAACAAGGCGCAGATCTACGCCTGGCGCAAGGGCATCAAGACCATTTACTACATCCGTCTCCGCCAGCTCGCGCTGGAAGGGACCGAAGTGGAAAATTGTGTTTCCTGCATGCTGTAGTGCCGCATGACTGAAGAGTACGACGGCGGGTACCTCCCGCCGTCGTACCTTCGGCTTAGGATTGACTGGGCTCTTGGAGCCATCAGTATTTAGTGAAGAGAGAAAAGCGATGACACCGGAAAAGCTGAAGTTGGCAAGCCACGTTAAGGCCATCAACTGGAACCGCATCGAGGACGAGAAGGACGTGGAAGTCTGGAACCGCCTCTGCAACAACTTCTGGCTGCCGGAGAAGGTGCCGCTGTCCAACGACATCCAGTCCTGGGCGACCCTCACACCGGATGAGCAGCTGCTGACCATGCGCGTGTTCACCGGTCTGACCCTGCTGGACACCCTGCAGGGCACGGTGGGCGCCGTCTCGCTGATCCCGGACGCCATCACCCCGCACGAGGAAGCCGTCTACACGAACATTGCGTTCATGGAATCGGTGCACGCCAAGAGCTACTCCTCGATCTTCTCCACCATGGCCTCGACGAAGGAAATCGACGAAGCCTTCCGCTGGTCGGTAGAGAACGTGAACCTGCAGAAGAAGGCCCAGATCATCGAGGGCTACTACTACGGCGACGATCCGCTCAAGCGCAAGATCGCCTCCACCTTGCTGGAGTCCTTCCTGTTCTACTCGGGCTTCTACCTGCCCATGTACTGGTCCTCACGGGCCAAGCTGACGAACACGGCAGATTTGATCCGCCTGATCATCCGCGATGAGGCCGTGCATGGCTACTACATCGGCTATAAGTACCAGAAGGGCTTGGAAGGCCTTTCGGACGAGCGCAAGGAAGAGCTGAAGGCCTACACTTTCGAGCTGCTCTTTGAGCTGTACGAAAACGAAGTCCAGTACACCCACGACCTGTACGACTCCGTCGGCCTGGCCGAAGATGTGAAGAAGTTCCTGCACTACAACGCCAACAAGGCGCTGATGAACCTTGGCTACGAGGCCATGTTCCCGGCGGCAGTCACTGATGTGAACCCGGCGATCCTGTCCGCGCTCTCACCGAACGCCGACGAGAACCACGACTTCTTCTCCGGCTCCGGCTCCTCCTACGTGATCGGCAAGGCCGTGAACACCGAGGACGACGACTGGGACTTCTAGTTCCTGCGTAAACTGCGCGCAACCCGGCCCTTTTTTGGGGCTGAGGTTGCGCGCATTTTTTGTATCCTGCACAGTTTGTTTCCTGCACGGCTTGTTTCCTGCACAGGTCGGGCTGGTGGGCGCCGACCAGAAATGGCCGTTTAGATAAGTGTGGCAAATCTTTCAGCCGCTAACGTTGCGCCAGCGACGATGATCTCGTCATCCTCATTGAGCACGGTTTGTGGGGTGGTGTAGTCCCATTCACTGTTTCGGCGTTTTACTGCGACCACGGTGATGTGGTGCTTGGCCCTGATTCCTGTCACGCCCAGAGGTTTGTTCAGTGCCTCCTTGGGCGGGCGTGTCTTGACCATGGCAAAGCCATCTTCGAACTCGATATAGTCCAGCATGGCCCCGCGAACCAAGTGGGCAACCCTGCGTCCCATGTCCTCTTCCGGACGGACAACATGTTCCACGCCGAGCTGTTCAAGGATCTGGCCATGGGCGGCGCTGACCGCCTTGGCCCAGATGGTGGGTTTCTTGAATCGGAGCAGCGATGAGGTGGTGAGGATGCTCGCTTCAAGGTCGCTGCCGATGCCGACGACAGCACGTTCGAACTCGTGCACTGAAAGTTGGCGCAGGGCTTCTTCCTTCGTGGAATCTGCCCGAACGACGTGGGTCAGCCGGCCGTTGAAGGACTGGACGACGTCTTCGTTCATGTCAATGCCCAGAACTTCAGTTCCGGCTGCCGCTAGTTCCAAGGCCAGTGCGCCCCCGAACCGGCCCAGCCCGATGACGACGACGGAGTTTGCTTCCGCGATTCGCTCCATCGACTTGTGTGGGAAAAGTGGATGTCTAGCCAATGAGTGGCCTCTCTTTCGGAAATTCGTAGAGCAGGGGACGAGATCTTAGGGCCAAGGCTGATGCCAGCGTCACAGGGCCGAGACGGCCGATGAACATCAGGAAAATGAGCAAGAGTTGCCCGGCGGGTGGGAGGGAGGCAGTAATCCCGGTGGAGAGTCCCACGGTGGCGAAAGCCGAGACGGTTTCGAAAAAGAGCCGGTCAAAGCCGATGTCCGTCATCAGCATCAGCGCCATGGTGGAACCAATGACCAATGCGACGGCGAGCAGAACGATGGTGATGGCTTGGCGGTGCACGGAACGGGAGAGCCGTTTGCCGAAAATGTTCACTGCTGTTCCGCCTTGAACCTCGGTGAGGAGGATAAAGAAGAGTACTGCAAAGGTGGTGATTTTTAGGCCCCCCGCAGTACCTGCGGGACCGCCGCCAATGAACATGAGGATGTCCATACCCAGCCAAGTGGCTGGATGCATCTGGCTTAGATCCAGTGAGTTGAAGCCAGCCGTGCGGGTCATCACTGATTGGAAGAACCCTGCCAGAATTCTATTCGCCGTGGACAAGGTGCCGAGGGTTCTGGGGTTGTTCCATTCCAGCGTGCTGATAAATAGAGTACCCATGACTAGAAGGGTCCCCGTGCCACTGAGTACCAGTTTGGTATTCATGCTCCAGTGCAGGGGCCTGCGGTAGCGGCGTCCCAGCTCGAAGAGCACTGGGAATCCCAGCCCACCGATGATGATGGCAAATGCGATTGGCAGGCAAATCCAAGGATCTCCGACGAAGCTCGTGAGGTTGTCGCTGAAGAGTGCGAATCCGGCATTGTTGAAGGCTGACACGGAGTGAAATAGACCCAACCAGATTGCGTGGATGGGTGAGTATCCGTAGCCGATGCCAAACCGCAGGGCCAAAATGACGGCAACCACTAATTCGACGCCGATGGTGATGCGAAGAATTCCAAAGAGCACGGATCGAACATCACCGAACCCGGCGCTCTTGGTTTCCGCAGCAGCCTGAATTCGGGATCTGAGTCCCAAACGCCGGGCCATCAGCACCCCAAGCAATGAAGCGAACGACATGATGCCGAAGCCGCCTACCTGGATGAGAACCAAAATCGTGGCCTGGCCGAAAGGTGTCCAATACTGGGCTGTATCCACCACCGACAACCCTGTGACACACACGGCGGAGGTGGCCGTGAAGAGGGCTTCCAAAACACTGGCCCCGTCGGACCCAGACTTGGCGATGGGCAGCATGAGAACAAGCGTTCCGACCAGAATGGCCATACCGAATCCAGCGGCAATTGCTTGTGCTGGATGGCGGGGAACCACCGCGTGTGCGACGGCTTTGAATCTACTTGCTGCAACTTGCATAACTCATAGAATAAACGCGGTTTGCGGAAACCTATCCATCGACAGTGAAAGTGCGCCTTCCTTGGCGAAAGTGCTGGAACCGTTTGGGAACGGAGTGAAACGGGTATTGCCTGCGTCTTTTGTTTCCTGCACAGGGTGGGGTGGTGGGTGGTGGTATCCACAATCGGGGTTCTTGTGGGGGTGGATGGCAGTGGCTTTTAATAGAATATATGTATGGATGAAACGGCAGGGAGGCCGGGACTTTCGGCCCCCAGTTCAGGGGATTTGCGGGTTGGTGGGCATGTTCACCAGCTCTTGAACCTTGCCGCGGCGTTAGTACGTTCTTCCGCCAGTGCCACCGCCACAGTTGGTGCCGGTTCTACTGCTGATGGCACCAGCAGAGCCGGTGCCGGTACGGTCCATGATTCTGGTGGTGGCGAGAGCAGTGGTGGTGGGTTGCCGTTTGGTGTTGATGTGGGGGTTTTGTCTGATCGGGAGTGTGTGCGGTGGGCGCAGGACTTGGAGCATTTGGCGCGGGTGGGGCAGGCGTTGGCTGTGCAGGTGGTGGCTGAGTTGGTTTCTCGTGCCGAGGCTGGCCGGTATGTATCTACTGGGGTGCGTGGGCCGGTGGATTTGTTGGTGCAGTCCTTGAAAGTCAGTGCGGCTGAGGCGCATCGTAGGATTCGCATGGCGGGGGCGGTGTTACCGGTGCTTGATGTGTTCAGTGGTGATATTGCCCCGGTGCGTCAGCCCGGGCTGGGGGAAGTCTTCTTCCGTGGGGAGGTCTCGCAGGAGCAGGGGCTACTGGTTGCCGGGTTCGTGGATGAGGCGGCCCGTTTGGCTGCGAACGGCAGGATTGATCAGGAGTGTTTGGAGGAGGTTCAAACGGTGTTGGTGGAGGCCGGGCTGGGGGAGGGCCCGGATTGTTTGCGTCGTATTGGTAACCGGATTATGAGTCATTTGGATCCTGACGGGCAAAAGCCCAGCCACTCAGATCTGGTTGCGAAACAGGGGTTGTTCTTCCGTAAGCCCCGGCGCGGGCTGATTCATCTGGACGGGTATATGACTATCGCCCAG
>NZ_JAUNVV010000035.1 GCF_030540645.1 Arthrobacter sp. | reverse complement strand
GTAGCCGGGTGCGTCACGCGCCTTTCTGCTAGTCTCAGCCCATGGATGGCGCTTGGCTCAATTCCGGGGATTTCCGGGGGATTAAGGACGAAGAACATGATCATTGGTGTTCCGCAGGAAATCAAGAACAACGAATTTCGCGTGGCTCTGACCACTTCCGGCGTTCATGAGCTCGTCAAGCACGGCCACACCGTGCTGGTGCAAAACAATGCCGGTGTCGGCTCGGGCATCAGTGACGCCGAATACGCCGCCGCAGGAGCTGAGCTGGTGTCGGACGCCAGCGACCTGTGGGCCCGCTCCGCTCTGGTGGTCAAGGTCAAGGAGCCAATTCCCAGCGAGTACTCCTACTTCCACCGCGGCTTGGTCCTGTTCACCTTTCTGCACTTGGCTGCCGACCCCCAACTGACACACGCCCTCATGGACAGTGGGGTCACCGCCATCGCCTACGAAACCGTCCAAATTGGACACTCACTCCCCTTGCTTGCGCCCATGTCCGAGGTTGCCGGCCGCCTTTCCGTGCAGGTCGGCGCCCAATGCCTGACCGCTCCGGCCGGTGGCCGCGGCATTCTATTAGGCGGGGTTCCCGGAGTCCGCCCAGCGAACGTGGTGATCCTCGGAGCCGGTGTTTCAGGCTCCAACGCCGCCGCCATGGCCATCGGTGCCGGCGCGGACGTGACCATCCTTGACATCGACATCCCCCGCCTGCAGGAATTGGATGCCCAATATCAGGGACGCCTGAAGACCCTCGCATCCAACACCTTGGAAATCGAAAAAGCAGTGCTGGAGGCAGACCTTGTCATCGGATCTGTGCTGATTCCCGGCGCGAAAGCCCCGAAACTGGTCAGCAATGACCTGGTCTCCCGCATGAAGCCTGGCTCAGTCCTGGTTGACATTGCCGTGGATCAGGGCGGCTGCTTTGAAGACACCCACCCGACCACCCATGAAGACCCCACCTTCAAAGTCCACAACTCAATCTTCTACTGTGTGGCTAACATGCCCGGGGCAGTCCCCAACACCTCCACCTACGCACTGACGAACGTGACCCTGCGCTACACCCTGGCACTGGCGAATCTCGGGGTAGCCAAGGCCCTGGCCTCCGATCCTGCCTTGGCAGCCGGCCTGAACGTTGCCAGCGGACACGTGACACATCACTCTGTTTCCACCGCCCTCGGACTGCCTTTGTCCGGAATCTAGCGGCTGTGCGCGCCCGAGCACTGTGACCTGACCGCGACAACATTGCGGTTGAGTCCCCTTTTCCCTCAACCTCTGGTTCTGCCAGCCCACCGCACCTAACTTGGTTCCATGGGACATTGTTTGTCCCCAAGTTCACCGGGAGGTCACCATGCGCAGCATGGGAAAGTGGTCAATCACCGCAGTGCTGGCAACTGGGGCCTTGATTTTGGCTGGCTGCACGGGCAATCCGACGCCATCGGCCACGGCGCCTTCCCCCGCCACCACAGCGGTCTCGGCAACCACGACACCGGGCGCGGCAGCCAGCGGAACCCTGGCTCCGGCGTCGAACGTTCCAACGGATTCAATGGAGCCGACCGTGCTTCCCAAAAGCGCGTCCGTCACGCTGTTTTACATTGCCATGGCCGACGGCGGGACCTCGGGGCCCACGGTCGGCTGCGGTGACAGCGCCGTTGCCGTGACCAGCCCGGCAGTCAGCTTTACGGACCCCGTGGAGGGGGCGTTGCGGACGCTGTTGGAGAACCACTCCGAAGAAATCGGCCAGTCGGGGCTTGTCAACACACTGTGGCAGTCCCGGCTCACGGTGGAGTCGATTGACCGCACCGGGAGCACCGTCACTGCCCACCTGGTCGGCACCCTCACGATGGGCGGGGAATGCGACATCCCGCGCGTGGAACAGCAGCTTTCCCTCACGGCCCAGAAAGCAGCCGGCGCACCTGTGGCCATTACCATCAACGGAAAAACGTTGAGTGAGGCGCTGAGTCTGAAATAGCAGTCACCTTAGAAAAACTTTTGATGCCTATTTAGCAACAATGGTTATATCCTGAGCACGTGAACACTCCAAGCTCTGGCGCCAATGCAGCCGCCGAATCATTGTCCGAAGAAGTCGTCGACGCCTTGGACCGGGCCCAGCAAGGAACTGTGCCGACCCAATCCGCTCACCGGCACGAGTCGCTGCTATCCTCCCGTGCAGCCAACATCAAGCAATCAGCTGTGCGTGATGTGTTTGAAATATCCATGCAGCCGGGCCTCGTTTCCCTGGCTGGCGGCAACCCCTATTTGCAGTCGCTTCCGTTGGACCGGCTGGCAGCCACCGCCGCCGCCATTATTTCCGAGCACGGTTTGGAAGCGCTGCAGTATGGCGGAGGTCAGGGCACCTTGGAGCTGCGCACCCAAATTTGTCAGGTGATGGCTGCCGAGGGCATCGTTGACGCAGACCCGGACAACGTAGTGATTACAGCCGGTTCACAGTCCGCGCAGGACGTCGCCGCCAAAGTCTTTTGCAATCCTGGCGACGTGATCCTGCTGGAGGACCCCACCTACGTTGGCGCCCTCAACACCTTTGAAGCATACGAGGTGGACATCCAGCCGGTTGCCGGAGATGAACACGGGCTGATTCCGAACGAGCTCCGCAGCACCATCGCCCGCTTGCAAGGCGAAGGCAAAACCATCAAGTTGCTCTACACGATCCCCAATTTCAACAATCCATCCGGGGTTATGCTGGCTCCGGAACGTCGGCAGGAAATCGTCGACATATGTCGTGAAGCGAATATCTTGGTATTGGAGGACAACCCGTACGGACTGTTGAAGTTCGACGGCGTCCTGCCGCAGCCATTGCGCGCCGCAAACCCCGAAGATGTGCTGTATTTGGGCTCTTTTTCAAAGATCTTCGCTCCCGGACTGCGCATTGGCTGGGCTCTCGTGCCAGCCCATCTCAAGCAGCGCTACTACCTGGCCAGCGAGGCGGTCACCCTGTGCCCACCCACATTCAATCAGCTTCTCGTCAGCGAATACCTGAACAAATATGACTGGCAGGGGCAAATCGCCACCTACCGGGAACTGTACGCCCAGCGGTGTGCCGCCCTGCTTGCCGCGCTTGATGAATTCATGCCTGACGGAGTCAGCTGGACCCGTCCCGAAGGTGGGTTCTTTGTCTGGCTCACCTTGCCTGAGGGAATCGACACCTATCCACTGCTGCACAAAGGGATCGATGCTGGTGTGGTGTTCGTCCCTGGCGCCGCTTTCTCTGCTGACGACGGCCCAAGCAACAAACTGCGCTTGGCCTTCAGCGCGGTGCCACCGGAGGCTCTGCGCGAAGGAGTCAAGCGACTGGCACCCGTGCTGGCGAGTGCCTTGGCCGAACTTTAGGCACCGTCCCAGAGCCTGTCCTGATGCATGGCGTGCGATATCGCGGGTTTCAGGACCGCCTTCATCTGCTGAGCCAAGTACATTTCACCTGGGGTGTTGGGGTGCTCCAGGTCGCTGCTCAGGTACTGCTTCGCCGCGCCCTGGAACCAGCCAAGGGCTACCGGGTCAACGAAATCCGCCCCGCTGGTGGATGCTGACTGAGAAAGAGCCGAAATGATCGGAGTCAGTTGCCCATCAGCGTCATTTGATTCGGACGTGGGGCCTACCATGATCACCCTGGCCTGCGGAGCCAATACCTTGACCCGCTCCAAGACCGTTTGTACAGCGGTGGTAAGTCCTGATTGTCCAGTGTCGTTGTCGGAGCCAAAGAGGACCACCACCTGCGACTGCGAGTTGACGATCCGGTTGACCAGATCCAAGAACACGTCACCGGCCTCCCCCGGTTGGACATAGCCTGCACCGTTCTCCGAAGCGTTGGTAATATCCGCTTTGAACCCCATGTCAGCGATGAGCGTCTGCTCCTGGTCCGGCCAGGTGACCCCTGGAGTCTTGAACCCCGTACTGAGGGAATCGCCGATGATATCGACATGAACGTCGGTTACAGCACCCTTGGGTGGCACGGCCGCATAGGCGACGGCGGAGAAGGCAACCACCAGAAGCACTGCTGCCATCAACAGCGCCACCGTGGCCCGGCCTTGCCAGTGGAACCACGTGCCAACAGTTGAGCGGCTGCGCCCGCCCGCCATGAACTGGGCTTCTCTCATGGTTCCAGCTTGTGTCCCGGGACTGGGATGTCCCGGGACACAAGCTGGCTGTTTTTTATGAGTGGGCTGGGAGGTCGCGCCGTCCGTTCAGTTGATCCACTCAATTGAACAGATCAGTCCAGTAGGAGCGCAGGCTCTTCCATGATCGCCGCTACATCAGCCATGAACCGAGCCGACAGGTCGCCGTCAACCACACGGTGGTCAAAAGAACCGCCCAGGGTGGTGATCCAGCGCGGGATGACTTCACCATCAAGCACCCACGGCTTTTGTTTGATCGTGCCGAAGGCGACGATCGCAACCTCACCTGGGTTGATGATGGGTGTACCGGTGTCGATGCCAAGGGCTCCGATATTGGTCACTGTCAATGAGCCACCCTGCATATCAGAAGGCTGCGTCTTGCCGGCGCGGGCTGTGGCGGCCAAGGAGTTCAGCGCAATGGCCAACTCCTTCAAGGACAGGTTTTGTGCATCCTTGATGTTCGGCACCATCAGCCCCCGCGGAGTTGCTGCCGCAATGCCCAGGTTCATGAAGTGCTTGATGATGATCTCGTCCCCCGTCCACGTCGCATTGACGGAAGGGTTGCGCGCCGCCGCCCAAATCACCGCCTTGGCCAGAATCAGCAGAGGTGAGACCTTGATGCCCTCGAAGTCCCGGGAGACTTTCAGGCGTTTGACGAACTCCATGGTCCGGGAAGCGTCGACGTCCACGAAGATGCTCACATGAGGGGCAGAAAATGCACTTTCCACCATGGCCTTGGCAGTGGCCTTGCGCACGCCCTTGACCTTGATTCGCTCCACACGCGGATCATCGGCCAGCCCACTTCCCTTGGCTGGTGCCCAAAACGTACCGGCCCCGTCTTGCTCGGCCGTCCGCTGGTCCTGGTAGCTGAGCAGGTCCTTCTTGGTCACTTCACCGCGCAAACCAGTCGCCGAAACATCATTCAAGTCAATACCCAGGTTTTTGGCAGCCTTCCGGACTGGAGGCTTGGCCAGCACATGGTTTGGCTTGGCCGGCGCAGCGACCACTACTGCGCTCTGGGCTGCCACCGGGGATACTTGGGCGGGCACGGCGGAAGACGCACCAAGACGTGGACGGCGCTTGACGGCGTCGGCCTTGGGCCCGGAACCCACCAGCGGCTTCATGACGTCGGTATCAGCAGAATCAGCGGCAGCGACTGGAGCAGCCGGGGCCACGGGGGCGTCCACCGCCGCAACTTCGGAGCCGATGGCGATGATGGGTGTGCCAACTTCCACCGTTTCACCCTCGGCCACCATCAACTGGGCCACCATCCCGGCGTGCGGAGAAGGCAATTCCACGATCGACTTGGCTGTTTCGATCTCCACGATCACGTCGTTGATGGCGACGATATCTCCGAGCTTGACCTTCCAGGAGACGATTTCAGCCTCGGTCAGGCCTTCCCCAACGTCAGGCAGTTTGAACAGGAAAAGGTTCGACATGGTGCGGCCTTCCTAATATGCGAAGGCGCGGTCCAACGCCTCCAGCATGCGGTCGATGTCCGGCAGGTAGTGTTCCTCAACGCGGGCCACCGGGTAGGGCATATGGAACCCGCCCACGCGGATGGCCGGGGCTTCGAGCGAATAAAAGCAGCGTTCACTGATACGGGAAGCAATTTCGCCACCGATGCCACCAAAGGTGGGGGCTTCATGGGCCACAACGAGTCGGCCAGTCTTGTTCACGGATGCCTCTAGCGCATCGAAGTCGATCGGAGAGATGGAGCGCAGGTCAATGACTTCAACACTGTGCCCGTCCTCGGCGGCCGCATTGGCTGCGGCCAGGGCTACCGGCACAAGCGGGCCATAGACCACTAAAGTGGCGTCGGTTCCTTCGCGCACCACATGGGCCTTGAAAGGGTCACCCGGGGCATTTTCAGTGTCAACCTCGCCCTTGAGCCAGTAGCGGCGCTTGGGTTCAAAGAAAATTACCGGATCCTTGCACTCGACGGCCTGTTGGATCATCCAGTAGGCATCGTTTGCGTTGGAAGGAGTGATGATGCGCAGTCCGGGCGTGTGCGCAAACAGCGCCTCGGGCGACTCCGAATGATGCTCAATGGAGCCGATACCGCCACCGTACGGAATGCGAATGACGACGGGGGCACTGAGCTGGCCGTCTGAGCGCGTGTGGATCTTTGCCAGCTGCGTCGTAATTTGGTTGAAGGCTGGGAACACGAAGCCGTCGAACTGGATCTCACAGATGGGACGGTGCCCTCGCAGGGCCATGCCGATGGCGGTTCCGACGATGCCGGACTCGGCCAGCGGGGTATCCATGACACGGTGGGCGCCGAATTCCGCCTTAAGTCCCTCAGTGACGCGGTACACGCCACCAAGCGAGCCGATGTCCTCACCCATCAGAAAACTCTTGGGATCGTTCCGCAAGGTGGCGCGCAGGCCCTCGTTGATGGCCTTGGCAATGGTCATAGTGCTCATGCTGCACCGCCCTGGGTGGTGGAAGACTCGGATGGGGCATCGCCAAAGGACGCCTCATAGTTTTCAAACCAAGCCAGCTCTTCAGCGACCAGGGGATGTGCCTGGGCGTAGACGGTGGCGAATTTTTGCCGGATGTCAGCCCCACCCAACGCCAGCGTTGCTTTGCGGACATGCGCAGCCAGCTCGTCGCCGTCGTTCTTTACTTGTTCAAAAAAGTCGTCATCGGCAAGGCCTTCGGAGCGCAGGTATGCCTCCAGGCGCAGCAGCGGGTCCTTCGCCTTCCAAGATTCCTCTTCGGCGCTCATCCTGTACTTGGTGGGATCATCGGCCGTGGTGTGCGCGCCCAAACGATAGGTGGAGGCCTCAATGAAGACCGGACCGTTACCGTTGCGTGCATGGTCAAGCGCCCACTTGGACACTGCGTAGACGGCAAGGACGTCGTTGCCGTCAACACGGATCCCGGGGATTCCGTAGCCTCCAGCACGGTTAACCAACGGGATCTTGGATTGAACTTCAAAGGGAACCGAGATGGCCCAGTTGTTGTTCTGGCAGAAGAACACCACGGGAGCGTCGTAGGAGGCGGCGAAGACCATCGATTCATGGACGTCGCCCTCACTGCTGGAACCATCACCAAAATACGCCGTGACGGCGGCTGGCTCGGTGGTGGGATCGGCCGCAAGGTCGCGGGAGATTCCCATTGCATAGCCGACGGCGTGCGGTACTTGGGCTGCCAACACGAGCGTGTAAAGGTGGAAATTGCACTCACGAGGGTCCCAGCCGCCATTGGATTCACCTCGGAAGAGCTTCAACAAGTCAGCCAAGTCCAAGCCACGCGTTAGTGCCACACCGTGCTCGCGGTAAGTGGGGAACGCATAATCGGCCTTGTTCATGGCCCGCCCCGAACCGATCTGGGCTGCTTCTTGACCAACAACCGGGACCCACAGGGCCAGCTCACCCTGGCGTTGCAGGGCAGTTGCTTCGGTGTCAAAGCGGCGCACCGTGGCCATGTCCCGGTAAAAGCCGCGCAGGGCATCCGCATCCAAAGCCTCAACATAGGGGCTGAAGGTTGCGTCGTGGTGGGTATTTCCGTGTTCGTCAAGCAGTTGGACGGCCTCCAGCGGCCCCACAGCCCTGCTGCGCAAAACACCAGCAGACTCCCCCGCATGAGGGCGCGTCGATGCATCCGGATCTGTGGTGTCCGTGTCCGTGCGGACTATCCCTGCAGCAGCTTCTTGGGCGGAGCCCATGCTGTCTCCTCGTCTGCCGAATTCCAGAGGCAAAAAGCCCTGTCCCGACTCGTTGGTGTCGATATATACCTTTTCAGGAATGCATTCCTGGCGGTGTATATATATTCGTTTTCGATTTACAACTGTATCGGTACAGACAGGCAAAACATGCCTTTGTTAACCGCTAGGAACGTCGTGGCGCTTTTGTATAAGAAGCACAGATTTCAAGGAATCGGGTGTTCGCTTCGGTTTCGCCGATGCTCACCCGGACCCCCTCGTCACCGAAGGCCCGCACTGACAGCGCATGACTCTGGGCCAATGCCGCAAACTCTTGGGTGTTGGCACCGAGTTCCAGCCAGACAAAGTTTCCCTGCGCGTCAGGGATGGACCAGCCAAGAGCCGCGAGTCCCGCAGTGACACGGTCACGCTCATCCACCAGGCTTTGTACTCTCTCCACAACTTGTGCGTAGTTCTCCAACGACGCCACCGCAGCCAGCTCAGCAACCCCCGAGACCGCAAAGGGTGTTGCCGCGGCGCGGAGATATTGGGTGATGCCCGGCTGGGAAATGGAATAGCCCACCCGCAATCCGGCCATGCCATGAGCCTTGGAGAATGTTCGGAGCACCAAAACGTTGGGGTATTTGCGGTAGAGGGCAAGGCCATCGACGGCCTGCTCGGCTCGAACAAACTCCGTGTACGCCTCATCGACCACAATCACCACGTTTGTTGGAATGCTGCGGATGAAGCCCTCGGCATCTTGAGCAGACAGTGCCGGTCCGGTGGGATTGTTTGGCGTGCACAGCAGCACCACCTTCGTGTTCTCCGTGACGGCTTCCGCCATCGCATCCAAGTCATGGCTGCCATCGGCTCGTACCGGGACCTGAACACTTTTCGCCCCGGCCAGCCCCACACAGATGGGGTAGGCCTCGAAGGAACGCCAGGCGTAAACGACTTCGTCTTGGCCGCCGTCGCTGTTTTGACCTGCGAACGCCGCCAGGATCTGGTTCAGTGCGCCGAGACTGCCGGCACCCGTTACGACGTCGTCCGCGGGTATGTCTAGGAACGTGGCCAAGGCGTTGCGCAGCAGTGTGCAGCTGGTGTCCGGATAGCGGTTAACCCCACTTGCCGAGCGCAGTACTTCCAGAACGGCCGGAACCGGTCCCAGGGGGTTTTCATTGGAGGAAAGTTTGAAGCTTTCCAGCCCAGGCACCGCCTCTGGAGGTTTGCCTGCCGCATATTTGGGCAGAAGGCCCACCACGGGCCGCGGTTGCACACTGGATTGCGCCGTGCTGTTTGTCTCGGTCATATCTAAAGCTTAAGCCTGCACCAGCCGGGAAGGCTCTTTATCGCCAGACTGTGGAACGATGAGCATATGCGCCGATTCGTAGTTCGAGTAATAATAAACGCCCTGGCCCTTTGGCTGGCCGCCTGGATTCTTCCAGGCATGCAGATTGCCTCCACGTCGATTGTGAGCAATAACGTGGCCGGCCCGGAGGGGACTGCGAACACCATCAACACAGTGTTGGCGTATCTGTTCATCGGACTTATTTTTGGTGTGGTCAATGCTTTCGTCAAACCCATTGTGAAGTTTTTGTCGCTGCCTGTGACCATTCTGACTCTGGGTCTATTTACGATCGTTGTGAATGCGGCCATGTTGTGGCTGACGGCATGGGTAAGCACATTCACCCCCATCCAGTTCACGATTGACGATTTCTTCTGGACGGCAATCTTCGCTGCCCTGATCATCAGCGTGGTCTCCATGATTGCCGGCAATCTGGGTAAATCGCAGGCCCACCGGTAGGCAACCAGTCAGCGTAAGCCCGGCGCGTAGTCCTCTCCGGTCACTGGCACTGGGCGCGGGGCAACTGGCTTGGCTTTCCTGGGCCGATCCGGGGAGTCCTTACCTTGATAGACAAACTTGGTTCCCTTCACCACGGCGCCAACTCCAACACCTGCTCCAAGAACATTTCGCAAAGTCTCCAAAGGTGCCTGCACGGCAGAAGCATCACTTGAGTCAAGGCTGGCTGCGTCCTTCATGTAGTTCTCCAAGGAGTGTGCCTGCTCAACCACGGCACCCAGACTTCCCCCCCTGGCAGTCGGTGGACGGTGTGAAGTAACGCTCACCCAGTTCGGGGACGCGGGTGGAGGCCCATAGTCCACAGCGGTGACGATGTCATTGTCATTTTCCAAATCGACTACGGAAATCGTGCCGGGAACACCTGCATTCTTTGCCGGAGAACCCGCAATGACAATCATTTTGACGTTGACCTGCTCCAGAAAGGCCGGGTCTGCCGACGCTGCGGCAGCATGGATCCCACCCCCGCTGTGCCCCGTCAGGACGACGTCTTCCCCCGGCAGTGCACCAGCGGATTCAAGAGCTGACTTGATGAGTTCCTGCACCAGCACCTGCTTCTGCGTGAAGTGTTCCTTCCACTTCGCAGTCAGGGCCTCCATATTGCCTTCCATGTCGAACGGAACCGTGCTGTCTATCGTGGACCAGTCCTCTGTTCCCGGTAAATGCACCACCCATGCGATCTGTCCGTCCGCACGCGCCACCCGGACCACCCCAATGGAGCCGGGAGGATACCCGTAGGCGTCTTGGCTGCCGGCAAGCATGCCATGAATACTAGCCTCAACTTCCCACGGCTCCCCGGCTGGCGGATCCGCCATCGCATGGCCAGGTGGCCATTGCTTTGCATTGGCATCCCATTCCTGGACAGGAACCCGACGAACAGACAGCTGGCCAGCTCGCGTCAAACCTGCTGTATCAAAGAATTTGCGCAGGAAATAGGCGGGCTGCGTGCCTGACGTTGTTGCATCGCCTCGACTCAGTACAGACATCAGGTAGGCGAGGCTTGATACGGTCCCTAGAGCACCGGCAACAGTGGCTCCACCATTGTTAAGCAGTTGCTCCACGCTGTCACGCAACCCCTGCTTCTTGACACGCTCCACCAGCTGACCTGCCTTCACCGCCAGAGTCCAGGGGGCCAAGAGTGCCAAGTTTCTGGTATTTCGTCCCTCCGCCAAGGCCACCAACTTGCTGGCCAATGCTGCCACGTTGATGGCCTGCGCTTCCGCGAGGGCATAATTCGCGCTGGCCTGCCGGGCTTTCCCAGCCAGTCCAGCGGTGTCGGCCAACGCAGCTTTGCAGGACCACAGGGCATTTTGAATGTCTTCCAACGGCCCGTACGGAAAGACCGGCGCGCCTTGGGCTGCATCGGTCAACCACAGCCACTCCGATTGCAGCCTGTCCACCAGCGGATCCATCTGCTGGGCCAAACGGGCCAGCCGAGCCCCCGCATCCGTTATCTCTGCCAAGGTGTAGCTGACTGATCCCGCCCCTCCTTCAATGGAGAAGGAGGTTTCAACCCCTGGATCGTGCCCCATGCCTGCACCCCCATCCTCCGCTTTTCAATGCAGTTCACGAGCCCTGTTTCTCACCCCGGCTTCTCAGCACCGCACCCGGCTAAAACCCTGCGCCCCAGTCGAGTCCAAACCCGTGACTAAATCGTGGCCCGAATTCCATCCCGCTTCCGGCTCCTTGCCGCAACTGAGCATTCGGCGCCGCACATGGTTCACCTTGGACGGACGACGCCGGTGAGGACTGCAGGAAGGTGCCGTAGCTTCCGACTGAAGCAGCCGCGGATTCAACCTTCCGAACAGCAGCCGCCACTGCCATGCTGCAGGCGGACAGGGACTGGCGAAACACCGTGGCGGCTGCGCAATGCCAGTCCGTTGCCTCGAGCCCCGCCATTTCTCTTCGAAGGAACTCCATCTCCTGTGCAAGGCCTGCCATCCGCTGCGCCACAACGGCCACCGCTTCGGCGGATGGGCCCGCCCGCGCCGCATCCCCGCCCCCCAGGCCCGCAACCCCACTGAACTCTCCAACCCCACCCAGCCCCGGTTCCGGCCACCATGGGTTCCTCATCGATGCCTCCTTTTTGGGTTCTCGATACAAGCCTAGGAATCCCTGGTGTTCACTGCCACAGCCAGCCATCATTTTGTGGAAGCACAGCCTGCACACCTCCGCTGTGGAGGAATTGGCGGTTCATGAAAGAATTGGCGCATGTCTGAATCCACACACTCCGCATCCCGCATCCCTTCCGGCCGCCTGTCGCTGGCCGCTTCCTCCGAGCGCATTGCCCTGGGGCCCCTCGACGGCCGCTATTCGGGTGCCGTAGCACCTTTGGTGGACTATCTCTCCGAGGCTGCGTTGAACCGTGACCGCGTTGGAGTCGAAGTTGAGTGGTTCATCCACCTGACCAGCAACAACACTCTGCCCGGCACCGAGCCCCTGACGGCCGAACAGCAGACCGGGCTGCGCGCTATCGTGAGCGAATTTGATGCCGCTTCCGTGCAGGAACTGGCGGACATTGAAAAAGTCACGGTGCACGATGTGAAGGCCGTGGAATACTTCATCGGCAACCGTCTCGACGCATTGGGCCTGGACCGCTTGAAGCCGCTGGTTCACTTTGGCTGCACCAGTGAAGACATCAACAACCTCTCCTACGCAGTCGGCATCAAAGGCGCAGTGGAGGATGTGTGGCTGCCGGCGGCCCGCACGCTCGTGGAGAAGATTGCGGCCATGGCCGAAGAAAACCGCGCCGTCCCGATGCTCTCCCGCACCCACGGCCAGCCTGCCACCCCCACCACATTGGGCAAGGAGTTGGCCGTCACGGCCCACCGCCTGACCCGCCAGCTGGACCGCGTGGCCAAGACAGAATTCCTGGGTAAGATCAATGGCGCCACCGGCACCTACGCGGCACACTACGCCTCCGTTCCCACCGCCGACTGGCAGGCCGTCGCCAAGGGCTTCGTGGAGTCCCTCGGCCTGAGCTGGAACCCGCTGACCACGCAGATTGAGTCCCACGACTGGCAGGCCGAGCTCTACGCAGACATGGCCCGCTTCAACCGTATTCTGCACAACCTGTGCACGGACGTGTGGAGCTACATTTCCATCGGCTACTTCGCCCAGGTTCCGGTTCCGGGGGCCACCGGCTCCTCCACCATGCCGCACAAGGTCAACCCGATCCGCTTTGAAAACGCCGAGGCAAACCTGGAGATCTCCAACGCCCTGCTGGACACCCTTGGCGCCACGTTGGTCACCAGCCGTTGGCAGCGCGACCTCACTGACTCCTCCAGCCAGCGCAACATCGGCGTCGCCTTCGGCCACTCCCTGCTGGCCATCAACAACGTACTAGGCGGCCTGGGTCGCCTGGACACGGCCGAAGCCGTGCTTGCCGATGACCTCGACCACAACTGGGAAGTCCTCGCCGAAGCCATCCAGATGGTCATGCGGGCCGAAGCCATCGCCGGTGTCCCCGGCATGGCGGACCCGTACGAGCGCCTGAAGGACCTGACCCGCGGCCACCGCGTGGACGCCGCCCGCATGCAGGAGTTCGTCTCCGGTCTTGGCTTGTCCGACGACGCCGAAGCCCGCCTGCTGGCCCTCACCCCCGGCAAGTACATCGGCATCGCCGAGTCCCTGGTGGACCACCTGAAGAAGTAGTCTCCAAACAAAGTACGACGGCGGCACCCAAGCTGCGCTTCAAGCGCTCCTTGGGTGCCGCCGGTGGTTGAGCCCGTTATAACCAGGGCGCCGCCTGCCTAAGCCCGCTGGAACGTTTCGATCCGCTCCAGTGCCTCGCGGACGGCGTCGTACCCGGCGGCGAAGCTCAGCCGAACCGCGGCGCCCCCGTCCACGCCGTCAAAATCGGTGCCCGGAACCAGCGCCACGCCCTCATTTTCAAGCAGGGCGGAGCAGTATTCCACCGAGTCCTTGAAACCTGCGAGCGCCGGGCCAAGGTTGGCGTAGAAATAAAAAGCACCGTCGGCCGGGGCGGCATCCACCCAGCCCAGATCGGCCACTTTGCCCAGCACGTAGTCGCGGGTGCGGGAAAACTCGGCGACGGCCGCGTCGGCCTGCGCGTAGGACTCCTCACTAAAGGCCTCCACGGCAGCAATTTGCGCCGGTGCAGGCGGGCATAGGGCCACATTTCCGGCCAGCGCATCGACAGCCTGGATCAGGTCGTCGGGCACGATCGCCCAGCCGAGCCGCCAACCGGTCATGCCCCAGTATTTGGAGAAGCTGGAGATGACCACGCCGGAGCGGTCAAGCTCCCAGGTGCACACACCGCGGGGGTCCGCCGCGCCGGCATCCGGGTACGTGACGCCATGGTAAATTTCATCGCTCACCAGGCGCACCCCCTGCTCCGTGCACCAAGTGGTCAGCGCGGCCAATTCGTCCCGGGAGACCATGGTGCCGGTGGGGTTGGCGGGCGAGGCCAGGACGAGGCCCGTCAACGGACCGTGTTCGGCAACTGCGGCCGCCAGCAGCTCGGGGGTGGGCTGGAAACCGGAGTCTGCCCCGGCGTCGAGCTCAATGACGTCAACGCCCAAGGCCTTCAGGATGTTCTTATAGGCCGGGTAGCCGGGGCGGGCCAGGGCCACTTTGTCGCCCGGGTTGAACGCTGCCAGGAAAACTAGCATGAAGGCGCCGGACGAACCGGTGGTGACGGCAACATTGCGCGCTGGCACGTCAATCCCGTACCAGCGTTTGTAGTGCCCTGCGATGGCCTCGCGCAGATCTGCCACGCCCAGCGCCGGGGTGTACGTCAGCGCCGTACCTGAGGCGTGAAGCTCCGCGGCCCGGGCTGAAACACCGCTGGGCGCCCCTCCGCCCGGCTCCCCCGCACACAGCGAAACAACGCTACGGCCTTCCGCGCGAAGCTCGGCCACGCGGGCCAGGATGTCCATGACGGCAAACGGCTGCACATTCGCACGGGCGGCAACGGTGAGTGGTTTGGGCATGGGCGCTCCTTGGCGACAACTTTTTGTACATCATGTACGGCTGATACGGACCAAACTCCAGCTTCCCACACGCCAATGCCCCTACGCTTGATGGGTGAGTGAATACACCGAACGCAGTTTGCACGAATTGGTCCAGCCCATCATTTTGCTGGTCGACAGAGAGGAACCGGCCAGCGAGCAACACGGCATTGCGGCCGCCGCGTTGGCATCCGTCCAGGCGTTCATGCGCGACCCCGACAACCCTGATTGGCAGCAATGGGCGGCAGGCGCCTTTGCCAAGTCGGTCCGGCGTGCCGACGCGAAGATGTTCGCCAAGGTCCTGGCTGCGTTTCCGGAACATGTGCTGTCCACCGTTGGCCAGGCGAGCGCCATCGGTCTGCCTCCCATGCCCGCCGCGGAAATGCCGAAGCTGCTGGCCAAGCTGCAGGTTTCAGGCACCACGCTGCCGGCCGGTGATCCCCTGCCTCCACAGTCCTTGAACATTGCGCTCAACGCCTCCCTGGACATGTCTACGGGTAAGGCCGCAGCACAGGCCGCGCACGCACTTTTCGCATGGTTGTTGGAGTCCAAGCCTGCGGTAGTGGAGGCGTGGGCGGCGGACGGTTTCCCCGTGGGCATTCTGGAACTGCCGTCCAATGAGTTCCGCAAAGGTGCACGGAAGTCAGCCGGCCCCGTCATCCAAGACGCGGGACGCACCGAGATCGAGCCCGGTTCCACCACCGCCTACGTCACTGTGCACAAGGTGAAATGAGACCGGGGCAAAGTCACCCCTTCCTCACTGCGGACGGGGACAACTTGCCACATGACAGCAACGAAACGCCTTTCTCGCCAGTTGGTCCCTTCCTCGGGGATGGGACCCCTCTCTTGCCGCAACCCAAGCGCCGCATACCCAAGAACGACGCCGGAACTCAGGTTCCGGCGTCGTTCTTCAGTGCTGCTTTGACTGGGCTGCGCTATTCGGCAGCGGCGAGCTGGCCGCACGCGCCGTCGATTTCCTTGCCGCGGGTGTCGCGCAAAGTGGTGGGTACGCCGTTTTCAATCAGCGTGTCGATGAATTCCTGCATGACGTGCGGCTCCGAGCACGTCCAGATGGAGCCGGGGGTGGGGTTCAACGGGATCGGGTTCACGTGGACCCAGCCGCGGCCGCGCTGGTTGAGCTTCTTTGCGAGGAGTTCGGCACGCCACGGGTGGTCGTTCATGTCCTTGATCAGCGCGTACTCGATGGATACTCGCCGGCCTGTGACCTTGTAGTAGTTGTAAGCGGCGTCCAGAACCTCGTCCACCTTCCACTTGTCGTTGACGGGGATGAGCTCGTCGCGCAGTTCATCGTCCGGAGCGTGCAGCGACAGTGCGAACGTAATGGCCAGGCCTTCCTGCGCCAGTTTGTTAATGGCCGGGGCCAGGCCCACGGTGGAGACCGTGATGCCGCGGGCGGACATGCCCAGACCTTCTGGCCCGTCGGCAACCATGCGGTGCACGGCGTTCATGACGCGCTTGTAGTTCGCCAGCGGCTCGCCCATCCCCATGAACACAATGTTGGTGACACGCTCTGCGTCATGCCCGCCGTCGCGGCGCAGATTCCCCAGCCCGCCCTCGGCGATGACGCGGTTGGCCTGGACAATCTGGTCGAGGATCTCCGCGGTGGACATGTTGCGGGTCAACCCGGCCTGTCCAGTGGCGCAGAACGGGCAGTTCATGCCACAGCCGCACTGGCTGGACACGCACAGGGTGATGCGGCCGGGGTAGCGCATGAGGACGGATTCCACGAGCGAGCCGTCGAACAGGCGCCACAGGAACTTCACGGTATCGCCATTGTCTGTAGTGAGGCGCTTGATCTCCGTCAACAGCTTCGGAAACATCGTCTCGGTGATCTCGGCGCGGCGGTCCTTGGGGAGGTCGCTCATCTGCTCGGGATCGGTGGTGTAGTGCTGGAAGTAGTGCACTGAGAGCTGCTTCGCACGGAATGCGGGCAGACCCATCTCCTTAAACTTCGCCTCCCGCTCGGGCAGCGTCAGGTCGGCCAGGTGCACCGGCGGCTGGGAGACGCGCGGCGACTTGAACTGCAGTAGCGGGCGGCCTGCTGGGTTCTTCGCCTGATCCCAGCCCTCGGTGGCGGGCATGACCTGGGCCGGGCGGCGGACCGGACGCCGTTTGGAGTCGGTCGCGGCAGGTGCGGTCGCGGCAGAAGCGGAGACGGCGGGGCTGGGAGTGTTTTGGGGGGAAGTCATCCTTTCCATCATCCCCTACTTATACCTCGGTGTCCCGTGTTCACCGCCAAGATCACATTATTGCCCTGTTGAGGCCGCTGCTGCACTCAGTTTAAGAATATCAACCACGTCAGGACCCCCAGCACAGCCAGAAGCGGAAAGAGTAGCTGGATGAGTGCCGCCTTGGCTTTTTTGGGTGCTGAAATCAGAAGGACCAGCCCGGCCGCAAGCATGGACCCGCACCCCGCTAACACCAATGCCGCACCCACCCCGTTGTGACCTGTGGTGCCCGCAATGATTCCAGCCACTGTCACTAAGGCCAGGAACAGATTGTAGAAACCCTGATTGAAGGCAAGCTCCCGTGTGGCCGCGGCCCCAGCCTCGGTGGTGCCAAATGTTTTACGAGTGGCTGGAGCGGTCCAAAGCAGCGACTCCAGAACAAAAATATAGACGTGAATAAGGGCTGCCAGAGCGGCCAGGATCAGTGCGGCAATGGGCATTAATGCTCCTGAAGAAGATGTGGAAGGGCAAGCTCTGCTTGGATGAAGGCTGAGTCTCTAGGGAAAATTCTAACTTCGAGGAATATTGCGCAGGTTGCTGCGAGCCATGCTCACAGCCTCCCCTGCACCCTTGTTCAAGACCACTTTGGACATGGCTGTGGCGAATCCAAGGACTTGGCTGCCTTTGATTTTCGGCGGGAGGGACAACGCATTGGGGTCTGTGATGATTTCCACCAGTGCTGGTCCTTGATGGGCAAATGCGGCCCGGTAGGCAGGAGCAATGTCAGCTGGATCCGTTACACGGATGGCGTGAATACCCATAGCCGTGGCGATGGCAGCGTAGTTTGTGTCTGGGACGTCCACACCGAAGTCGGCCAGTCCATCCACTAACATCTCTAGCTTCACCATGCCCAAAGTGGAATTGTTGAACACCACTACTTTGACCGGCAACTGATGCGCGGCCGCCGTGATCAGCTCTCCTAGCAACATCGAAAGTCCGCCATCCCCGGAAACTGAGATGACCTGCCGCGCAGGGTGTGCCGCTTGTGCGCCGATCGCCTGCGGCAGTGCGTTGGCCATGGAGCCGTGGAGGTACGAACCAATGAGCCGCCTGGTTCCCAGCGGGTTGATGTAGCGGGCCGTCCACACATTGCACATGCCGGTATCGGCTGTGAAGATGGCGTCCTCATCCGCGATTTCATCGAGTAAAGAAGCAGCATATTCGGGGTGGATGGGGACCAACGCCTCAGCTTTATGGGTGTAAGCACCTACTGATTTGTTCATGAGTCGGTCATGTTTTTTCAGCATCTGATTAAGGAACTTTGACTTTTCCTTGGCGGAAACTAGTGGCATGAGCGCCTGCAGAGTGGGCAGCACGTCACCATGGACAGTGATGTCAACATCCGTGCGTCGGCCTAGGTGCTCCGGCGCACGGTCCACCTGTGCGGTACGGGTCTCTGGCAGGAACTGGTCGTAAGGAAAGTCCGTTCCCAGCAGAATGAGCAAATCTGCGCCCGCAATGCCTTCGGCTGCGGCGCCGTAGCCAAGCAGCCCTGTCATGCCAATGTCGTAGGGGTTCTCATATTGGATAAAGTCCTTGCCGCGGAGGCTGTGGCCAATGGGGGCATTAAGCCGTTCCGCCAAAGCGATGACCTCCGCATGGGCGCCTTCGACCCCGGCGCCAGCAAAGATCGCGACTTTCTCGGCGTGATTGATGGCCTCGGCCAGCTCTGCCACGCTTTCGGAAGCTGGCACCAGTGCGGCGGGGGCAAAGGAGCGCCATTGCGGCGTGGGCGCACTCGCCGGGAGGCTGGCTATGTCACCGGGCAATGTCACCACGGCTACCCCGCGCAAACCCACCGCATGCGACATGGCACTGTGCATGACCCTAGGAGCCTGCTCTGCGGTGCTGACAAGTTCGGAGTACACCGAACATTCCCCGAAGAGCCGGTCCGGGTGGGTTTCCTGAAAGAACTCACCACCAATCTGCACACTTGGAATGTGTGAGGCGATCGCCAGCACCGGGGCTCCGCTGCGATTGGCGTCATACAGACCGTTCATCAAGTGCAGATTTCCTGGTCCGCATGACCCGGCGCACACGGCCAACTTTCCTGTCAGCTGAGCTTCTGCTCCGGCAGCAAATGCTGCCGCTTCTTCATGCCGGACATGGATCCAGTCAATGCCGCCCTGAGCGGACCCTCCGGTTTTACGCACGGCATCCACAAGCGGATTCAGACTGTCACCTACAATTCCGTAGATGCGCTGCACACCGGCATTTTGTAGTTGCTCAATGAGTTGACTGGCAAGTTCCTTGGCCATGGGCCCTCCTAATGTGCTTGATCCTGCATCACGTACTGGCCAATATAACCTCCTGCCAGAATAGACGCAGCGTTCAGGACTACACCGATCGCTCATATGAGATTCACCTAAACGCTCATTTGATACAGTGGGATGAAGATCACGTCCTCAAAGGAGCGCCACCATGCCGCAACTCAATGCCGAGAGCCTCGCCCACCTGCCGGAGTCCGTTGCCGTCCCCACCTATGACAGGACGAAGGTCAGCACCGGAATCGTCCACTTTGGCGTTGGCGGCTTCCACCGCGCCCACCAGGCGATGTACCTCGACCGGCTGATGAACGCAGGAAAAGCACTTGACTGGGGTATTTGCGGGGTTGGCGTGCTGCCCCACGATGAGAAAATGGCCCAGGTCATGGCCGAGCAGGACTGCCTCTACACGATGCTCCTGAAGCACCCCGACGGGCGGCGCGAGGCCCGCGTGATTGGTTCCATCACCGAGTACCTCTTCGCCCCGGCCAACCCGGAGGCCGTCATTGAAAAGATGGCCTCCCCTGAAACCCGCATCGTTTCCCTCACAGTGACCGAGGGCGGCTACAACTTCCACCACGTCACCGGCGAATTCGACGCGGGAAACCCCAACGTTGTCCACGACCTTGGTCCCAACGCAGCCCCACGGACAACCTTTGGCCTCGTCGCGGAGGCGCTTGCCCGCCGTCGTGCCCGTGGCATTGCACCCTTCACTGTCATGTCCTGCGACAACATCCAAGGCAACGGCGACGTGGCCAAGAGGATGTTCACGGCGTTTGCCGAGTTGCGGGACCCCGACCTGGCAGCCTGGATGCGCGCGAATGTGCTGTTCCCCAATTCCATGGTGGACCGGATCACCCCCGTCACCACGGACGGGGATCGCAGTGCCATTGCCAAGGAATTCGGCATTGTCGACCAGTGGCCGGTGGTGTGCGAGCCCTTCGAACAGTGGGTCCTGGAGGACCACTTCACGCTGGGTCGCCCGCCGTATGAGGATGCCGGCGTGCAGCTTGTTGACGACGTCGAACCCTATGAGCTCATGAAGCTGCGCCTGCTCAACTCCAGCCACCAGGCGCTGTGCTACTTTGGCACGCTGGCTGGCTACAACTACGCGCATGAAGTCTGCCAGGACCCACTTTTCGTGCAGTTCCTGCTCGACTACATGGACCTTGAGGGCACACCTGCACTCTCCCCGCTGCCCGGCGTGGACCTGCCCCTCTACAAGCGCACCCTAATTGAGCGCTTCGCCAACGAACACGTCCGCGACACCCTCGCCCGCCTCTGCGCGGAGAGCTCCGACAGGATCCCCAAGTGGTTGGTCCCCGTCATTTGGATCAACCTGCAGAACGACGGCGACATCGCCCGTTCCGCTGGCATCGTCGCCTCCTGGGCACGGTACGCCGAGGGGACGGACGAAACAGGTGCGCCCATCGAAGTTGTCGACAGCCTGAAGGAGCCGCTCATGGCCGCGGCAGCGCTGCAGCACGGGGACAAGCTGGCGTTCCTGCGCAACCGGGAAGTATTTGGCGACCTGGTGGACAACGCCCGCTTCACAGACGCCTACCTGCGCACCCTGGACACCCTGCACGAGAAGGGGGCGCGGGCTGCTGTTGAAGAGCTCGTGGCGCTGGGCAGGTAGCTTCCAGCTGCCGGCCGGTTCGCTTCGGCCAGTTCGCCGAGAGCCGGTTCGCCGACGGCGTGCCATGCCGGCGGGGGGTGGTGAAATTTCACGGCCCGCCGCCAGCTTGGCACGCCCTCAGCATGAGTGTTCCTGCTCACGGGAGGCCGCTGCGGCGCCGGGCCGCGTCCCGCGCGGCCATAATCCGGCGTTTGAGCAAGTCCTGATTGGCCAGGTCGCTCCACTGGATGCGGAGAAAGCTCCAGCCAGCTTCCATGAGCTCGCGTTCCCGCAGGCGCTCTTCATAGATGGCCTCGTCGGTACGCTGGTAGTTGAAATACTTTGTCCTGCCATCAAATTCCAGCGCTAATTTGATGTCGTCCCAGGCGCCGTCCACCCGGTAATTGTTTCCCGCAGCCTGCAAACACACCTGGTACTCCGGCTGGGGCACGTCCATCTCCGCCACTGCCAGCCGCAAACGGGTTTCCCCTGCGGACTCCGAACCAATGTTCAGCGCGGCGAGAACTTTCCGTGCAGCGCGCACCCCCCTCCTGCCCGGCAGCGAATCCACCAAGTGGTGCAGCGTCTCCATGCTCGCTCCGCGGTGCAGCCCGCAATCCCCAATGATGACAGCCGTGACGAAGGACTCGGTTCGCGCACAGTCCACGATGGTCTGCTCCAGGCTCGTCACCCTGACAGTTCCAAGCCGGTGATGCCGGATTCGCTGGTGCTGCATACGCTGGAGCGTCCTGCGATGCACGCTCACACCCGGTGTCGCACTTTTTGCCGAGCGTGAGGAACGGGTTGTGACATGGATGCACGGGCCCGCATTCCAAACGGACAACCCCAGCAGGCGCGCTGCACTGAGGTGGCTGTAGACGACGTTGCCGTGCGTCGCCGTGAAATGAGCTGCCAGGCGCAGGCCGTCCTTTTCAGAAGGAAGCTTCTGTTGCCACTCAGTCATTTTCATGTAGGCGCCGTGGCGAATCCGGTAAAGGAGCCCTGCCTTCACCCCAGCCTGCAACAGCCGCGGGCCCAAACCAACGCAGGTGAGCTCCGCGGTGGTGCCGATAGTCCTGCCCGGGGGCCACTCGCGGTCAATTTTTACCGCCAACTCCGAAGTTTTCATGGTTCAAGCCTTGACCTGCCATGGCGTGATTTCAACGATGGCTGCGCTGATTGTGGATAACTTGTCGGCACCCGGACACCGGCGGCGTGCCATGCTGGCGGCGGGCCATGAAATTTCACGGCCCGCCGCCAGCATGGCACGCCCTCGGCGCACGCCAGCTCCGAGGGCGTCCGCCGCTACCGCCCGTAAACCGCTTTTCGGGCCGCAATGTAGCGTTCGCGCACCGTGGCGCCCCATGCGCCGTCGGGCGTGAAGGACTCCTCGATCCGCCTGCCCCACGAAGGCAGTTTCCCGGTGGCCACCCAAGCCGCCTGCCTTGCTGCGCCCAGGGCAACGTATTCGCGTGGCTCGGGCACTTCGACGGGGACGCCAAACACCGTTGCAGCTGCCTCACGCAACGCCCGGGACTTTGCCCCGCCGCCAATGAGCAGCACACGCTCCACCGGGACCCCAAGGGCTGCCATGGAGGCAAGCGCGTCGGCCAGCGAGTTCAACACGGCCAGCACCGACGCCCGGGCGACGTTTCCAGGAGTCATGTTGGCACGGGTCAAACCGACGATGGTCCCGGTGGCTTCGGGCAGGTTTGGTGTGCGTTCGCCGTCGAGGTAGGGCAGCAGTGTCAGCCCGCCGGCGTCGGGCGCGGCTGCGAGCGCAAGCCGATCAAGTTCGGCCAGGTCCACGTTGAGCATCGCGGCGCCCGCCACCATTACGCGGGCCGCATTGATCGTTGCCAGCAGCGGCAGGTGCCGGCCCGTCGCGTCGGCAAACCCTGCAGCCTCCCCGGAAACATCGCGCACTGGGGTCTCCGAGACGGCAAAAACCGTTCCAGACGTGCCTATTGAGACCACGATTTCCCCCGGCTCGAGCTCCAGACCCAACGCGGCCCCTGCATTGTCCCCCATGCCTGCACCGACGACGGCGGCACTCGAGCCCCAGCGCGGCAGCAGTTTTCCGGCGCTTGCCTCGGGTGCAAGAACGGGCGGCAGCGAGGGGACGGCGCCAAAGAATTGTTCCAACAGCTCGGGGCGGTATTCGTTGGCCAGCGGGTCAAAGTACGCCGTGCCGGTGGCGTCGCTGCGGTCGGTGCTCCACGCCCCGGACAGTTGCAGGTTCAGCCAGTCATGCGGCAGCCCCACGGTCTTCAGCCGGGCAGCCGCTGCGGGGTGGTGCCGGGCCAGCCATGCCAGTTTGGTCAGCGTGAATGAGGCCACCGGGACGACGTTGACGGTGTCCACCCACGTCTCGGCACCCAATGCAGCAACCATTGCGGCGGCTTCTTCGGCACTGCGGACATCGTTCCACAGCAGAGCGTCATGGACGGGCTCGTTGGCTTCATCGACGCCCACCATGCCGTGCTGCTGGGCGGCGACTGCCACCCCCGCAACCCGCTCTCCCAGAGCCGGAATGCCCGCAGCGGCCCACGCCTTTTCCAGTGCCGAGGTCCACAGGTGCGGGTCAACGGAGGTGCCGTCGGGATGTGCTGCGGAACCGGTGGAGACCTGGGCGCCGGTTGCCAGGTCCACGGCCACTACCTTGCAGGACTGGGTGGAGGAATCTATCCCCACCACCAGGTCGGCGCTCATGCCGGCACCCCCTGGCTTGAAGCAGCCTGAAGCGCCAGGGCCAGCGACTCGTCCACAACAAGCGTCTGGACAATCCCGGCCGCGAGGCAGGCCCGCACGGCTTCGGCACGCTCTGCACCCTGCGCCACCGCGATGACCTTGGGCGTGCGCTTGAGCTGTTCAACCGTGACGGACAGCACCCTTGCGTCCAGTTCGGTCACCACGGGTGTGCCGTCGACGGCGATCAGCCGGCCCGAGCATTCGGCAACGGCACCCTTTCTGCTGCCTTCCTGCCGGGCTTCGTTGTCCACCCGGTCCCAGACAGTTGAGAGGTTCGGAGCCCAGGCCCCGATCGCTACAACTGCAAGGTCAAGCGAGTCCGCCTTTCGCCTAGCCTCGGCGATTTCCGGCTGCCGGAGCAGGCCGGACGCCGTGGCCGCGCTGTCCACCACCAACGGCGCCCATATGGGCCACGTCCTGCCATCACCCACCCGCCCCAGGCGTTGGACGAGCTCCAGGGGGTTGCCACCACCGGGCACAGGCAGCGCCCCGGCGAGCTGGACGATGTTGCATTTGGGCAGCTGGACCACATGGCGGGCTGCCAGGTCCAGGGTCCGCGACCAGGAGATGCCCACAGTCATGCCCGTGCGGGTTTCATGCATGAGTTCCTCGGCAACGGCCAAGGCTTGCAGGTCACGCTGTTGGAAGTCGTCCTCCACGGTCTTCACCACCACCACCCGCTGCAGGCCGAGGATCGCGGCGAGCGCATCGGCATCGATTTCCACGCCGCGGCCAGGACGGCGGATTTCAATGTGGACAATGCCTGCGGCACGCGCCTCATCAAGGAATCGGGCCACTTGAAATCTGGAGATTCCATGTTCGGTGGCAATTTCAACTTTTGAGTGGTTGTCCAGGTAATAGGCCTGCCCAATGCGGGCAAGCAGCTCCTCATGGGATATTTCCGTCACGGTACGCCTTCTTCAACTGAAACATTTGAGCTGTTGCTCTTGCTCAAACGAGTATATATGACTAGAGTCACTTAACAAATGAGCAGAAGTTAGATTCTCAAATGAGCAATGAGATTGAGAGTGACCAATGAAGTTCCCCCCATTCCGTGCACCGAAGCCGCCAACCCAAACGGCCCCAGGCAAACCACGCACCCGAACCGCAACGGCCAAACTGCTGGCCGTTGCCGCAGCAGCCGCGCTTGCCCTGGGCGGCTGTGCACCGGCCGGCGCCGCCAAGGACACCATCGTGGTGGCCATTGTGGCAAACCCCCAGATGAAGGACGCCGTCTCCCTGCAAGATGACTTCAAGGCCAAACACCCCAACGTCGACGTCAAGTTTGTGACGCTTCCGGAAAATGAGGCCCGGGCCAAGATCACTGCGTCGGTGGCCACCGGCGGCGGCGAGTTCGACGTCGTCATGATCTCCAACTATGAAACTGAAATGTGGGCGGCCAACGGCTGGATCGACAACCTCCAGCCCCTCGCGGACGCCACCGACGGTTACGACACGGCAGATTTCATCCCCACCATCAAGGACGCGCTCAGCTACAAGGGCGACATGTACTCGGTGCCGTTCTACGGCGAGTCCTCGTTCCTTGTCTACCGCCAGGACCTGTTCAAGAAAGCCGGCATCACCATGCCGGCACACCCCACCTGGGACGACATTGGCAAAATTGCCCGCAAGCTCAATGACCCGGCCAAGGACTTTGCCGGCATCTGCCTGCGCGGCCTGGCAGGCTGGGGCGAGGTCATGGCCCCGCTCAACACTGTCATCAACACGTACGGCGGCCAGTGGTTTGACATGGACTGGAACGCCAGGCTGAACACGCCGGAGGTCAAGGCGGCAGTCACCGACTACGTGGACCTGCTGCACGACGCCGGACAGCCCGGGGCCGCTACCAGCGGCTACGGCGACTGCATCACCCGCTACAGCCAGGGCAAGGCAGCCATGTGGTACGACGCAACGGCGATGGTTTCCAGCATTGAGGACCCCGCCTCCTCCCTCGTTGCAGGGAAGTCACGGTATGCCCCGGCACCCGTCAAGGACACCGCGGCCGCCGGCTGGCTGTACAGCTGGTCGCTGGCCATCCCCAGCACCAGCGAGCACAAGGACGCCGCCTGGGACTTCATCTCCTGGATGACCAACCAGGACTACATCAAGCTGGTCGGCAACAAGATCGGCTGGGAACGCGTCCCACCTGGCAGCCGCCAGTCCACCTACGAGATCCCCGAATACGCTGCCGTGGCCAAGGCCTATGCGGCCCCTACCCTCGATGCCATGTACAGCGCCAAGCAGGACACCAGCATGGTCAACAAAGTCCCCTACCCGGGACTGCAGTTTGTGGGCATCCCCGAGTTTCAGGACCTTGGCACGCGGGTCAGCCAGCAAATCTCAGCAGCCATTGCGGGGCAGAAGTCAGTTGACGAGGCCCTGAAACAGGCACAGCAATACGCCGAGCCCGTCGCAAAGTCATATCAAGAAGGAGGCAAGTAATGGCTACCACGCTGGTTGACCGACACAACCTAAAACAACATGCCCGCAAAGGCGCCAAGGACGACGCAGGCAGGTCGCGGGCCGAAGGCTGGCGCCGGCGCGGTCCACTGCTTCCGGCCCTGATTTTCACCATTGTCATTACGCAGCTGCCCTTCCTGGTCACCATCTGGTACTCGCTGCGCAACTGGAACCTGCTGCGGCCCGACGGCAATCAGTTCACCGGACTGCAAAACTACGTGGACATCTTCATGGACTCCACCTTCCGCAGCTCAGCCTTGAACAGCGTTGTCATCACCTTGGGCTGTGTATTCTTGGCCATGATCCTGGGCATCATTTTCGCGCTCCTACTCGACCGCAAGTTCCGCGGCCAGGGCGTGGTGCGCACCATGCTGATCACCCCGTTCCTGATCATGCCGGTCGCCGGCGCCACCCTGTGGAGCATCTCCATGCTCAACCCGAGCTTTGGCTTGGTGAACTGGGTGATCTCCCTAGTGGGGATCCCGCCCGTGGACTGGACGGCGTCGCACCCCATCGTCTCCATCCTCATGGCCCTTGTCTGGCAGTGGACCCCCTTCACCATGCTGTTGGTGCTGGCCGGTTTACAGTCCCAGCCCAAGGATGTCCTTGAGGCCGCACAAATCGACGGCGCTGGCTGGACCAAGACGTTCCTCTGGGTCACCCTGCCCCAACTTCGCCGCTACATTGAGCTCGGCGTGCTGCTAGGCACCATTTACGTGGTGAACACCTTCGACCAGATCTACCTCATGACAGCCGGAGGGCCGGGCACAGCCAGCGCCAACCTCCCGTTCTACATTTACCAGCGGGCCTTCCTGGGCTTCGACATCGGCCAGGCTGCCGCGATGGGTGTTGTGGTGGTCATCGCCACCATCATCATCGCCACCTTCGCCCTCCGCCTGATCTTCCGCAGCTTTGACGCAAAGGACTAAGCCGTGACCACCACCACCATCACCAACCCCACCCCCAAATCCGACGAGCGGAAGTCCCGCGAAGCACGACGACGTTTCGCCGGTTCCAGCATCACCACCGTCACGTGGCTGGTTGCGTTCATCTTCTTCGCCCCCGTCATCTGGCTGGTCATGACGGCCTTCAAGCCCGAATCGGCCGCCGCATCCAACCCACCCGTGTTCTTCTTTGTCCCGACCTTCGAACAGTTTCAAGCGGTGCTCGCCGGCGGCGCCGGAGCGTACTTCCTCAACTCACTGATTGCCACGGGCGTCTCCACTGTGCTGGTGATCCTGCTGGCTGTACCCGCCGCCTACGCCGTGAGCATCCGACCAGTGAAAAAAACTCAGGACGTGCTGTTCTTCTTCATCTCGACGAAGATGCTCCCGGTTGTAGCCGTCATCATGCCCATCTATGTGATTGCCGGGCAGCTCAAGGTGCTGGACAACATTGGGACGCTCATCGTCCTCTACACAGCTATGAACCTGCCCATCGCGGTCTGGATGATGCGCTCCTTCTTCCAGGAAGTTCCCGCTGAAGTCCTTGAGGCGGCAGCCATGGACGGCGCCGGGTTGATCAAGACCATGCGCACCATCTTGATGCCCATGGTCACACCGGGGCTGGCAGCCACCGCACTGATCTGCGTGATCTTCGCTTGGAACGAGTTTTTCTTCGCCTTGAACTTGACGGCCGCCAACGCCGCCACCGTTCCGGTGTTCCTGGTCTCCCAAATGACCAGCGAGGGCCTGTTCCTGGCTAAGCTGTCGGCAGCATCCGTGCTGGCATCACTGCCGGTTGTCATCGCCGGATGGGTGGCACAAAAGCAGCTTGTTCGCGGACTCTCGATGGGTGCGGTGAAATAGGACATGGCCATTGAACAAACATCAAGGAACGCTGTGCCCGCATCAATGACAAGTTCGGTACTTGTCCGCCGCGGCGAGCTGCGCACCGAACAGCGCCCGGTCCCTTCCCCCGGCCCCGGGGAGGTGCTGGTGCGGATCACGTCCGTGGGCGTGTGCGGATCGGACACCCACTATTACACGGAGGGCAGGATCGGTCCGTACGTGGTAGACGCTCCGCTGGTGCTCGGACACGAGCCGGCAGGGGTCATCGTCGCGTTGGGCGAGGGCGTTGTGGACCGCAGCGCGGGACAGCGCGTCTCACTGGAACCGGGCATCCCCGACCCACTGTCTCCGCAGACGCTGGCGGGCTGCTACAACCTGGACCCCGGCGTCCGCTTCTTCGCCACCCCTCCCATTGACGGCGTGTTCTCCGAATACGCAGTGCATCCGGGAGCGTTCTGCCACCCCGTCCCCGACTCAATTTCCGACGACGCTGCGGCCCTGCTGGAACCGCTCAGCGTGGCACTTGCCGCACGTTCTGCGGGAAAGATCCACATTGGCGACAAGGTCTTGGTGGCGGGTGCAGGGCCCATCGGCCTGCTCATTTCAAAAGTGGCCCAATTGGCCGGGGCCGAGGTCACCTTGACGGATGTGCGTGCGGAACGGCTGAGCGTTGCCGGAAAGTACGGCGCCGCGCACACGTTCACGGCTGCCGAACAGCCTCCCGTGGTAGCGGAGTTCGACGTGTTCATCGATGCCACGGGTGCGGAGCAGGCCATCCTGGGGGGCTTGCCGCGCCTCGCGCCACGCGGGCGTTGCGTCTTGGTGGGCATGGGGGCGGACACCATCGCACTGCCCGTGCCGCTGGTTCAGGGGCGTGAGCTCATGATCACAGGGACATTCCGCTACTCGAATACGTGGCCCACCGCCATCGCCCTGGCCGCTTCGGGCCAGGTTGACCTTGACGGGCTCGTCACATCGACGCACAGCCTAGACGACGTCGAGGCCGCACTCCTGGCAGGCACCAATCCAAGGGCCTTGAAGGCAATGGTGCACCCCTGACCCAGTGATTGAGCGTGTCGAAATCCAGGTTTCGATACGCTCAACCTCCGGCCACGGACTGGATGACCATCAGTTCCTGGCCGGCGGATGCATTTGTTTGCAGCCCAGCCAGCCGCCGAACGTCCTCCCCGTCGAGGTAGATGTTCACGTACCTGCGCAGTTTTCCGGTTTCATCACGCAGCCTGCGCTCAAAAACGGGAAACTCGGAGCCAATGGCATCCAACAGTTCCTCCACCGATGCACCACCTCCCACGTCAAAGCGCAATTCTTCTCTTCCATCCACCAGAGGCTGCAGCAGGCGCGGCACCAGCACCGTCACTTCACCAACCACGCCACCCTCGCTCGTATTCAACGGCTTAAAGTTCGACGGCGGCAGCCCGGACGCAAAGTACGTCCGGCAGGTGGCTGAGGACTTCGGCAAAATGCCCGCCTTCATCGGCGCTGGCATAGACCGAGCCGCCGCGGGTGCCGAAGTACAGCCCTGCCGGTTCTGCAGTGTCCACGGCTGCGGCGTCCCTGAGCACGACGTTGTAGTCAGGTTCCGCCAAACCATCGGCCAACCGTGTCCAGGACTTCCCGGCGTCGTCCGTGCGGTGAACCGCCAGCTGCCCCTGGGGCGGGATCCTCTCACCGTCAGCCATGATCGGCACAACCCAGGCTGTACCGGAGCGGCTCGGATGGGTCAGCACCGTGAAGCCAAAGTCCGTGGGCAGGCCTTCGGCGATGGAGATCCAGTTGTCACCGGCATCGTCCGTGCGATAAACGCCGTGGTGATTTTGTGCGTACAGGACATCCGGGTTATTCGGATCCCGAGCAACTTTGTGCACGCACTGGCCAAATTCCGGCAGTGGATCCGGCATGAAATAGGCGCTGATCCCCTTATTCCGCGCCTCCCAGGACTCCCCCGCGTCGGTGCTGCGATAGACCCCGCCGGTGCTCATGGCGATGTGGATGCTGTTGGGGTCCGCCGGGTTGGGCAGCACCGTGTGAGCCGCGGCACCGCCGAATCCGGCACCCCATTCAGTGCGGTGCGGATGGTTCCACAGGCCGCGGTTCAGTTCAAAGTGTTCGCCGCCGTCGGTGGACTTCCACAGTGAAATGGGCTCACACCCGGCCCAAACAACACCCGGGCACCCCTCACTGTCCGGCTGTATCTGCCACACCCTCTCCAGGGCTGCGCCGGTGTCCTCCGGGAACGTGATGGCCCCCTTTTCAGGCTCCTGCCACGTGGCACCAAAGTCGTCGGAGTGCGCCACCGTGGGCCCCCAATGTTCGCTGCGCAGGCCCACCAGAATCCGGGTGCTGCCACCCCTGGTGTCCAGACCAATGCTGGGAATCTCATGCATGAGGAAGTGCGGACCGGTAAACGTGAAATTGCTGCGGTCGGCGCTGGTTCCCAGCCACAATCCCTTCTTAGTGCCCACCGCCAGCAGTGTCGTGCGGCTTCCTTTTGGCTTCGCTTCATCGTTTGTCATGCTATGAATTCGAACACGGCAGCCTCGGGGCAGCAAGGGTCTACCCGCCGGTAACATCTATTCATTGGCCCACATCCACTGCGACTGGCCCGCACTTTACGGATACCCCATGGGGGTATATATTCAAGTCATGGACAATGACGAACAGGTCCGGGGATACTCGGAGGACAAGCAGGCATATCTGCGCCGCCTCAAGCGCGCCGAAGGCCAGGTGCGCGGCATTGCCCGAATGATCGAGGAAGACAAGTACTGCATTGACATCCTCACCCAGATGGCGGCCGTGAACAAGGCCCTGCATGCCGTCAGCATCGGCCTGCTTGAGGATCACATTTCCCATTGCGTGGTCGAGGCCGCCAACGAATCCCTTCAGACCGGTAATCCGCAAATCGTTTCGGACAAGGTCACGGAAGCCACTGCCGCCATCTCCCGCCTACTGAGGAGTTAGCACCATGAGCAAAACCATCACCGTCAACGTTTCCGGCATGACCTGCGGACACTGCGTCAGCTCCGTCACTGAAGAACTAACCGAGCTCAAGGGCGTGGAAGACGTCTCCGTGGAGCTGAACTCCGGTGGCATTTCCGAGATCACCATTACCTCCACCCTGACCCTTGATCCGGCCGAAGTCAGCGAAGCCGTCGCTGAAGCCGGCTACCTCGTCGTCGCCAACAACGCCTAAACCACAGTAAGGATCGCCGTGAGCGCCGCAGATATTCTGTCCCAAGCCGCCACACCGGGCCCGCGCACAGTCGAAATCGACATTGAGGGCATGACCTGTGCCTCCTGCGTGGCCCGGGTGGAACGGAAATTGGGCAAGCTCGACGGCGTCAGCGCCTCCGTGAACCTCTCGCTGGAATCAGCCGTGGTCACGGTCCCGGCCGGCATCAGCGATGCGCAAATTATCGAAACCGTCAAGGCCACCGGCTACAGCGCCACCTTGAAGCACGACGGCACCCGGCCCGCACCCAACCCCCACCAGGGTGCCGCTAGGGAGGACGCCGCCCGGGAAGGCTCCCGTGCGGATGCCAGCCCCGAAAGTATTGGCCCAAAAAGTGCAGCGCAGGAGCACAAGGCACACGGCGGTGCTGCTGCCACGCTGCTTCCCCGGCTCGTCACAGCTGCCATCCTGACCATCCCGGTCTTCCTGTTCTCCATGTTCCCCGCCCTGCAGTTCCCGCACTGGGGCTGGGTTGTTGGCATCCTAACCCTGCCCGTTGTCACGTGGGCAGCTTGGCCGTTCCACCGTGCGGCCGCCATTAACGCCCGCCACTTTTCCTCCACCATGGACACGCTTGTCTCGATCGGTGTCAGCGCTGCGTTCTTGTTCTCAGCCGTCACCATGGCCATGGATCCGATGTTGACAGCCCACGGCAGGGCCATGGAGGGCCACGCGCCGCTGTACTTTGAAGTTTCAGCTGTGGTGGTGACATTCCTGTTGCTGGGGCGTTATCTTGAAGCGAAGGCCAAGGCCAAGGCTGGCGATGCCCTCAAGGCACTGCTGGAACTGGGCGCCAAGGGGGCCACGGTGCTGCGCGATGGCATCGAGGTCAAGATTCCCGCGGCTGAGCTGGCCGTGGATGAGATCTTTGTGGTCCGCCCCGGCGAAAAGATTCCTACGGACGGCGTCGTCACCGACGGCACTTCTGCCGTGGACACCTCACTCATCACGGGCGAATCCGTGCCCGTGGACGTTTCAGTGGGCGACCCCGTCACCGGCGCCACGATCAACACCTCTGGCCGCCTCCTTATCCGTGCCACCCGTGTGGGCAGCGAAACCACACTCGCCCAGATGGGCAAACTCGTCAGCACGGCCCAAGCCGGCAAGGCTCCGATCGCCCGCCTGGCAGATCGGATCAGTGCAGTCTTTGTGCCGGTCGTGCTCATCATTGCCGTCGTGACGTTCGGCCTCTGGCTGCTGTTCAGCCTGCCAGTGATTAGCTCGGCCGAGCTCCAATCGGCGTTCACGGCCGCCGTCGCCGTTTTGATCATCGCCTGCCCCTGCGCTCTGGGCCTGGCCACACCCGTCGGCCTGCTGACAGGCACCGGCCGGGCCGCCCAGCT
>NZ_JAUNVV010000136.1:3186-4264 GCF_030540645.1 Arthrobacter sp. | reverse complement strand
ACGGGTCAGGCTATCTTCAGCTGCAGGCCGATGAAGGTGACCACCAGGCCGCCTATCCCCATGGACACTGCCCAGCGCAAGCGGTTTCCGGCAAGGGCCTTACCCAGCAGCCACCCCAAGACTGCCAGTGCAATGATGGCCAGTGCCAAGATTGTCCACGGCGGGACCGGTAGCAGGGCCCCCACTAAAAGTGGGGTGGTGGCTCCCACGAAGCTGGCCAGGGATGCAACGGCCATCGCGATCAGTGCACGTCGCATTTGGATGCGGCCCAGCTCAGTGGTTGCCAATTGGCCGCGCTTCGTCAGGTTCAGCTGGCGCGATGCCCTGATGAGAGACCGCCTGCGATCCGCGTAGTCGGCTACGAACATGGTGAATGCCGCTGTCACCAGTGCCGCTATCCCGATCCGGAACGCCAAGTCTGGGCTGACCCGGCCACCTTGGCCCAGTATGGAGGAGGAAGCCAGGGCGAGAGAGTTCAGCAGGCCGTCTGTCAGCCCCATCACCGGCGGCAGCAGTGGCTGCCGCCGGAGCCATGAAAAGTTCAACGCGATCTCACGACCCGTTCAATGACGCGTTCCCCCACTACCACTTGATCGACGCTGTGGCACACGGCCCCGACCTTCTCGATCGCGCGCATGAGCGCCGGAACGTCAATGTCGTTTCCTTCGACTGTCACGTCCATGCCGACGGTTTCAACGTCAATGTCCGTCACGGTGATGTTGACAGCTTCCACGCCCGGCACCTTCTCCACCGCAAGCGCCAAGTCCAGAACTTCAGGTTGGTCGATGACCTTGTCCACATCCAGGGCTATTCTCCGAACAGGCATCTGTTTTCCTTTCACTGGTGTTGGGCATCCACCGGCATGCCGCCACTGCCGTGGCAAATTGCCTCGGATCCCCAGCAATTACCCGAATGCTACCCCCGGCAATACCAAAAAAACAGCCTTCGAACGACCCCGCTGCGAGGCTGGAGGAGTACGATTCAACTAAGAAGAGGGTGGAGGGTCCCACCTAGAAAAATGCGGACAGTCCCGCCAACGGCTCCTGCTTGAACAAGATGCGAAAGCGTTTTGGGAGGT
>NZ_JAUNVV010000136.1:0-3086 GCF_030540645.1 Arthrobacter sp. | reverse complement strand
GTGGGAGTGGTCTTTGGCGGCCGCGCCATCCTCGACGATGTCTCCCTTACTTTTATTGCGGGTGTGAAGGTGGGGATGGTGGGCCCCAACGGAGCCGGGAAGTCGACCCTGCTCAAAGTTCTGGCGGGCTTAGAGCAGCCCTCCCGGGGTGTCATGGTGGTTGAACCCGGTATCAGTGTGGGCATCCTGTTGCAGGATCCGCCGCTGGATGACAGCAAAACCGTGCTCGGCAATGTTCAGGACGGGGTTGCCGGGATCTTGGCCATGACCGAGTTGTTCCATCAGCTCAGTGAGAGGCTGGGCGATGAAAGCACTGATGAACTTCTTGAGGAATTGGGCAACTTGCAACTGCGCATGGACCTCGCGGGGGCATGGGACTTGAATTCGAGGATTGAGCAGGCCATGCAGGCTTTGGGCTGCCCGCCGCCCGCGTCCATGGTGAAGAACCTCTCCGGAGGGGAACGGCGCAGGGTGGCCTTGTGCAAGCTTCTGCTTCAGGGACCCGATGTGCTGCTGCTGGACGAGCCGACCAACCACTTGGACACCGAAAGCGTCCCCTGGCTTGAACAGCACCTTCTGTCCTACCCCGGCACCGTGGTGGCTGTCACGCATGACAGGTACTTCCTCAACACCGTGGCCCAGCAGATCGTGGAAATTGACCGCGGGAAGGCATACGTCTACGCGGGCAACTACTCTACATATTTGGCCACCAAACAATCGCGTCTTGTCGTGGAGGGGCGAAAGGATGCCAGGCTCCGCCGGCGGTTACAACAGGAAATGGACTGGATCAGTGCTGGGGGCCGCGGACAGCAGGGCACGTCCCGAGCGAGACTCAAACAGTATGAGCAGATGGCCGCGGAGGCAGAGCGGCGGCAAACGGTCGACTTTGAAGAAATTCAGATCCCGCCGGGCCCCCGACTTGGGTCGCTTGTTCTCGAGGCCGTCTCCGTGAACAAGGGATACGGCGGACGGGCCCTGTTCAGTAACCTGTCCTTTTCACTGCCGCGCAGCGGCATTGTCGGCATTCTGGGCCCCAACGGTGCCGGAAAGACCACCCTGTTCCGCATGATCGCCGGAGAGGAGACCCCCGACTCGGGATCCTTCAAGGTCGGGGAGACTGTTCGATTTGCCTATGTGGACCAGTCCCGTGCCGGAGTGGATCCGGACAAGACGGCGTGGGAGGTCGTTTCAGGAGGCGAGAATTTCATCACGGTTGGCACTGTTGATGTGCCGTCGCGGGCGTATCTGGCAGCCTTTGGATTCCGGGGCCCGGACCAGCAAAAACCTGCCCGCTTGTTCTCCGGCGGAGAACAGAACCGCCTCAACCTGGCCCTGACCCTCAAGCGGGGAGGCAATGTGTTGTTGTTGGACGAGCCCACCAATGACCTCGACACCGAAACCCTCGCCTCCCTTGAAGGCGCATTGCTGGAGTTTCCCGGCTGCGTTCTGGTCACCGCCCACGACCGCTGGTTCCTTGACCGTGTGGCCACGCACATCCTCTCGTGGGAAGGCACCGGGGATGACCTGGGACGGTGGTACTGGTTTGAAGGGAATTTTTCGGACTACGAGGCCAACAAGGCCCAACGTCTGGGGACGACGGCCGCCGGCAGCACCCGCGCCGCGCACCGCAGGCTTTCCAGGAACTGAAGGGGGCAATCATGATTGCCGATGAATGGCGGGTTCTCCAGGAAGCGCAAGCCCTGGTGTGTCGGGTGAAATTCCAAATACTCCAGGAAGAGGCGCTGGCTTCGCTTGCCGACAGCCACGGCTTGGCGTTGGCCCGGCTGTGGCCAGGCTCGCCGGTCATCCAAGTGGCCACTCTTGACGGTGCGTACCTCGGCCGGGTCAGGCGGGCTCACTCCCCCACCGGAGACTGCCAGTGGTTCGCCTTGTCGCGTCAGGCCGGAAGATCGTCGGGCCCTTATCTGACGGAAACGGCTGCCGCACAGTCACTTCCCTTTCATCCCGCGTTGTAGCTTCGGCGCGGTCCGGTTCGGACGGCACGACGGTGGCAAAACCCCCGCACCTTGTCAGCGCCAGATGCACACACCTTGTCAGCGCGAGATGATTGTGATTGATTGAAGTTCCACACAGGAGGACTGCGGCACCCCGCGGCCGCCACAAACATGGTGGCCCGGCCGACGGTCAATTTGACTCACGGGCCGCACCGGACGAGGGGACACATCATGCCTGACTACAACAAGCTTCTGGCCTGTGGCGATTTCCGCAAAGGGCTTGTCACCGGGGTAATCGATATCCCCCAGGGTTCCAGCCACAAGATTGAATGGGACCGCACCACCGGCCTGTTCCATCTGGACCGGGTGGATCCAGGGATCTTCGCCAAGCCTGTCAACTACGGTTTCATCCCGCAGACGCTGGATGAAGACGGCGATGAACTCGACATCCTGTGCATCACCCGGGCGCCGCTCGTGACCGGTTTGGTGGTCCATGCCCGCATCCTCGGATTGCTGAACTTCCGTGATGGTGAGGACATGGACTACAAGATTCTCACGGTCCCGGTGGACGACCGCGACACAGGCGACGCCATCCGCTCCTTCGATGACGTCGGCAACCGCTTGCTGGAGCAGATCGAGCACCATTTCAACCACTACAAGGACTTTCAAACCGACACGCAAACTGAAGTCCTGGGGTGGGGCGGCGTTGAAGAGGCCATTGCCATTGTTTCAGCGTGCAGCGACCGCTGGGCTGCAACACAACCTGACTGAGAAGGCCTTGGCCGTGTTTGCGGCTTCCCGAAAACTCCGTACAAGGTTCCCCGGCCGAAAGTCACGGCCAGAAAGCGCTACAGTGATGGCTGACTTGAGGAGTTTGTCGCCATGACTGAAAGCACGCCCACGCCCGGGCAGATCAAGCGCTGGCGCCAATATTTAGCCGATGAGCGCGCTGAGGCTTCTGTCTACCGCGATTTGGCGAAACGCCGCGACGGTGAGGAACACGCCATCCTGATGGCTTTGGCCGCGGCCGAAGGACGCCATGAACAGCACTGGTTGGAACTGCTGGGGCCGCATGCCACGCCCCCCGTGCGCCCTTCCATACGCAACCAGGTTTTGGGTTTGCTGGCCCGC
>NZ_JAUNVV010000034.1 GCF_030540645.1 Arthrobacter sp. | reverse complement strand
GTGCACAACCAAACACCCAACCCCACCCTGTGCAGGAAGCAACACACCAACACGCTCAATTCAGCTCCAAGTTGTACCTGAGGGCTGGTTAGCGACCGACATGATGGTCGAAGGCTTTGTGCCGAAGCATGGCGTAATCGTCCGTTATCGCGGTGGCGCCTTCGAGGTGGTTTTTCGCTGTGCCGCCGTACTTGTGAGTGGTGCTGCTGCTTGCCATAGACGTGGTGTGGATAACTTCTGGCACGTCCTGCCGGGGCAGTGTATTTTGGTAGGAAACCACAGCGGAGCGGCGTCAAGGACGATGCCATGCCGCTATCAGCAACACGGGCAGGGGCCTGCGATGAGGAATAGCACCATCAGACAGTGGCTCCGAGCGGGCCGGAAAAATGGAACGGCCAGCGCGACCATCTTTGTTGCTGCTCTTCTGATACTGACCGGGTGCAGCACCACCCCCACGCCGCCAGAAGCCACCAGTACCGGCACCAATTCCCCAACCAAGACTGGCACTGCGGCTTCTGCATCAGCCACGGCGACTCCCTCCAGCGTTGTCGTCTATCAACCAGCAACGGCCAACGGCCCGGCTCAAAACGTACCCGTTCCCGTCCTGCCGGAAAGAGCTAAAGAGTTCAGCAAAGAAGGCCTACTCGCGTTCGCAGAACACTGGTATGCCACCCTCGGTTATGCTTTCGAAACCGGTGACCCGGCACCTATGACCGAAGTTACGGGTTCTGGATGTCTTAATTGCGACGCAATGAAAGAGACAGTGGTTGCGTGGCACTCTGAAGGGCGGTGGATTGTCGGTGGCCAGATGTATGTCTTGTCCCAAACGGCAACCTTCGTACCTGTAGATGATGGAACATATCAAGTAATCTCGATGGTTCGCCAGCAGAACGTTAAGTTCTTTAGTGGGGACAAGAGCCTTGTTGAAGACAGAGGTGCGAAACCTGCTGTTGCTGACATTCTAGTGGCCAACTATTCTACTGACCGTTGGATCGCCGTCACGGTTGAACACCTCAAAGGCAGCAAAGGCACCAACGAATGACACGGCCAATTGGAACCGCTCGGCGCACAACTGGGCTGCTTCTCGCAGTGATCATTCTTTCCAGCCTCACGCCTGTGCCTGCCTGTGCCAATACCGATCAACCTCCGCGAGCGGACTGGAACGACACGGTTGTGGATTTGAATGGATGGAATACACGTCCAGGTTCAGACTCGCAATACGGCAAAGCGCCCTCTACTGGTCCGCAGGATCCATTCATTTACGAAGCTAGGGTTGCCTGCACTTCAGGTGACAGCGTTACGTTCCCTGAATGCGCTTCCGTCATGCCACCGTGTGCAGCAAGCAACAATCCAGCCGACACCGACGCTCCGAAAAGCACTGCCGTCTACTGGTATAAAAGCCTGCGAAGCATCACGCCTCCGAATTGGACCTACGATTCCGGCCCGGTCTGCGTTCAAGGCGAGAAACCTAGAGACATCCTGGCAGAAATCGCCGCCCAAATCAGCAGCGAGTTCCAGCGCACACCCATCGCCCCCGCTACCATCGGCAGTCAGCCAGGGCCTCACACCCTCCGCGGGAAAGATACCAACGTCTACGCCACCGCCACCACGCAGACCTTCGCCCTGACCCTTCTCGAACAACAAGTCACCATCACCGCAGTTCCCGTGGCATACACCTGGGATTACGGCGACGGCGACGTCTGGGGGCCCACGGCCATTCATGGGGCGCCGCTGCACCAAGACCGTGTCGGGGAACAAACACAAACGAGCCACATTTACGCCATCACCGGAAAGCTCAGCATCAACCTCACCACCCATTTCACCGGCAGTTACAACGTCAACGGAGGGCCCTTCCTTCCCATCCCCGGCCAAGGCAACATTCCCTCACCACCTCTGGGCCTCACCGTCTGGCGCGCCATCACCCGTCTCTACGCCGACGATTGCATCACCAACCCCCATGGTGTCGGTTGCTAGCAGGATCGCCCGTAAACGAAAGTGGCGGTTAGCCTAACCTGTCACCCACGGAACCAGCACTGGGCACTGTAGGGAAGGCCGACGGCGACACCCAGAAAGTCTGGATGCCGCCGTCGTACGTTGCGGGAATACCTCCCGCTACTACTTCTTGGAAGCAGCCTTCGCCTTTTGAATGAGCGTCTTCTCATCAATGGGTGCATGAGATGAAGCACGCAGCTCGCGGTAGTAGTCGCGGGCCTCATCCTGGCGTTCGCGCTCTATGCCCGTTGCAATGGTGGCCCTCAGGTGCTCAGGACCGTAACCGAAAGCATCCACCAGGTCCACGGCGTGGGGGCGCAGTTTCGCCAGAATCCGGTTGATGTAGGGGGATAGGGTGCGGGCGCGCTGCATGGAGATACGGCCGTTCATCAAGTACCAGTCAAGGTGCTTTTCAATCAAAGTCAGCCCAAACAAGTCACGCAGTCGGGTGAGAACCCTCTTGGTGCCGGGATCGTTGACGCGTTCCAGAGCAGCCGTGAACGCCTCCCACTGAAGCAGTTCAGCATGCGCCCTGGCAGCCTCAATCAATTCATTCTGGTGGGCGTTGAAGACCTCGGCGCCCTTCTCCTTCGGCAGCTTTGCGGCCTCCCGGATTGCACCCGCAACTTCGGCAACCATGGTCTGCACGCGGTCCGCCAGCATCTGATTCTGCGTGTCGGCATCCTTCAGCGCCTTAGCGGACTTCTGCGCCGAACCGCTGTCAGCCACAAATTGTGCAACCTGGCGCAGGCCCGTCTTGTTGATCGTCAAGTCGGCAGCCTGTCCAGCGAAGAAGCGTGCCAGCACGCCGAAATCGAGGTTGCGGAACTCCTTGCTGTAATCACCCAACAAACGCTTGGCCACCAACTGCAGCAACACCGTGTTGTCACCTTCAAAAGTGGCGTAGACATCAAGGTCCGCACGCAGCGATGTGAGACGGTTCTCCACCATGAATCCAGCACCACCGCAGGCTTCCCGGCATTCCTGCAGGGTGTCTAGGGCGTGCCAGGTGGTCAGCGACTTCAACGCGGCCGCCAACGTCTCCAGGTCCTGCCGGTCTTCATCGGTGTCGTGGGCCCCGGAAAAGACATCGTCGAACTTCACGAGCAGTTCCTCGTGTGCAAACGCTGCAGCATACGTGGTGGCCAACAATGGCAGCAGCCGGCGCTGGTGGCGCTGGTAGTCAAGCAGCACCACTTCCTCAGTGTCCGAAGCAGCGTTGAACTGGCGGCGTTCCGTCGCATACTGAATGGCGATCTTCAAACCCACCTTGGAAGCAGCCACCGCCGCACCGTTCAAGGAGACGCGTCCCTGCACCAGTGTTCCGAGCATTGTGAAGAAACGGCGCCCGGGGCTTGCTATCGGCGAACTGTAAGTGCCGTCAACGGCCACGTCACCATAGCGGTTGAGCAGGTTCGTGCGGGGGATTCGTACACTGTTGAACGCCAACCGCCCATTGTCGATGCCGTTGAGCCCGCCCTTGATATTGTCATCAAGGCCTTGGACGCCCGGCAGGAATTTCTTCGTGGTCGGGTCGCGCAGTTCCACATAGAAGGCGTGCACACCATGGTTGACGCCCTTCGTGATGAGCTGGGCAAACACCACAGCGGCCAGACCGTCCACCGCAGCATTGCCGATGTACTCCTTCCACGCCGCCCGGAAAGGGGTGTTGATGACGAATTCCTGTGTCTCAGAATCGTAGGTGGCCGTAGTCGCGATCGAGGCAACATCGGAGCCGTGACCGATTTCCGTCATGGCAAAGCAGCCGGGAATCTCAACACTCATGATGCCGGGCAGCCACTTGTCCTGGTGCTCCTGGTTCCCCAGATGCATCACGGCCGAACCAAACAGGCCCCACTGGACGCCGCCCTTGATCTGTAACGAGGGGTCGGCAATGACGAGTTCTTCAAAGCCCGCAACGTTGCCACCGGGGTCGTTGCTTCCACCCAATCGCGTGGGGAAGGCACGGTGCACGGCGTTGTTTTCCACAAGAATGCCCAACTGGTCAAACACGCGCTTGCGGTGCTCGGTGTGGGAGAGGCCCTCAACTTTGTGAAGCTCGGGCCGGCCGGCCAGTTCACGCGCAGTCAGCCTGACTTCCGCCCACTGGCCCAGAAGCACCTCACCGAGGGCGGCAACATCCACGCCGTCTTCGTCGGGAACGCTCAAGGGAGAGGCTGTCACTACATTTGTCATGATTATCCTTCTGCTGCAGTTACTGAATGGGGGGAGACTGGTGGGACGTCATGCCCCACGCCGTCGAAAAGCCATGCGGAAATCTGTTCCGCCATGGCGTTGGAGTCTGGTTTGGACGCATCGCAAGGAGCTTGCAGCCACAGTTCACCGGCGGAACGAACCAGCCCGATGGCGGCTGTGGGCCAATAGCTGAGCAAGGGCGACGCCGGATCCACCAGCAGGTGCCGCAACGGTTCGGTAATCATTACCGTCACCGAGTCAAAAAAGCTGCTGAGCTCACCCGACTGCCTTGTCTCGCCGTCGCCCGGCAGGGTGGCGAAAGAGTAGACGTTGGGGGAGGTCTGCGCCATTTGAAGGTAGGCGGCGACCATTGCAGTGACACCCTCCCGGGGATCCGTTGCCGCCTGCCGTGCTGCCGCGATGGTCTGCTGCATCTGCCGGATGACCACTGAGCCGACGGCGTGCCGCAGTCCTGACTTGTCACCAAAATAGCGGTAGAAGACGGACTTTGAGGTTCCGGCCGTGGCGGCAATGTCCTCCATGGAGGCATCCGGCCCAAGCCGGTGAATGGCCCGCCTGGCCACGTTGATCAAGTCACGACGGCGTTCCTCGCGATGGGCATCCCATCTCGCCGAACGCCCGTCCACAGGAGCAGGGTCGACAGCAGCAGGGTTATCCTGCAGCTGGGTGGGCTGCTCACCGAAATGGGGAGCGGAGGCCCGTTGCTGAGTTTTCTTCACGATACTCAGCGTATCAGGTACGCTGGGTATCAAGAACAAGTTGCACCACCCTAGGAGAGGGCTCTATGACCACCCCCACAACACCCGGTATCCGCAAAGCAGTCATTGTTGGCGGGAACCGCATTCCCTTTGCCCGCACGGGCGGCGCCTACGCGCACTCCTCAAATCAAGACATGCTGACCGCCGCGCTCGATGGTTTGGTGGCTCGCTTCGGATTGGCCGGTGAACAGATTGGTGAAGTGGCCGCTGGTGCCGTGCTCAAGCATTCCCGGGACTTCAACCTCACCCGCGAAGCCGTTCTCGGTTCGGCTCTGGCCGCCACCACCCCCGCCTATGACCTGCAGCAAGCATGTGCCACAGGCATGGAAGCAGTTATCGGGCTCTCCAACAAAATCAAGCTGGGCCAAATTGATTCAGCGATTGCCGGTGGCGTTGACTCTGCCTCCGATGCCCCGATCGCCGTCAGCGAAGGCCTGCGCGCCATCTTGCTCGACCTCAATCGCGCCAAGACCACGGGCCAGAAGCTCAAGACTCTGAGCCGCATCAGGCCCAAGGACCTCAGCCCCGACGCACCGTCCACTGGAGAACCCCGCACCGGCCTGTCCATGGGTGAACACCAGGCACTCACGACGGCACAGTGGAAGATCAGCCGCGAGGCGCAGGACGAACTGGCACTGGCCAGCCACAAGAACCTGGCCGCAGCCTATGACAGGAACTTCTTTGACGACCTCCTCACTCCGTTCCGCGGACTGAGCCGGGACTCCAATCTGCGTGCAGATTCCAGCATGGAAAAGCTCGCCAAGCTCAAGCCTGTCTTTGGCAAGTCGCTGGGGGATGCGGCCACCATGACTGCGGGGAACTCCACGCCCCTGACAGACGGAGCCTCCACGGTGTTGTTGGCCTCCGAAGAATGGGCAGCTGCCCGGGAACTCCCCATCCTGGCCGACGTCGTTGACGGTGAAGCAGGCGCCGTTGACTTTGTCCACGGCAAGGATGGGCTTCTCATGGCCCCTGCGTTTGCCGTCCCGAGGCTGCTGGCCCGCAACGGCCTCACGCTGGCCGACTTTGACTACTTCGAAATCCACGAGGCCTTCGCTGGAACGGTGTTGAGCACCCTGGCCGCCTGGGAAGATGAGGAGTTTGGCATCACACGGCTGGGTCTGGACGGAGCATTCGGCTCCATCGACAGGTCCAAGCTCAATGTCAACGGTTCCTCCCTTGCCGCCGGGCACCCCTTTGCAGCAACAGGTGGCCGCCTCATCGCCACCCTTGCCAAGATGCTCCACGAACGTGGCCAGGTTGACGGTCGCCCCGCCCGCGGGCTGATCTCCGTCTGTGCCGCCGGCGGCCAGGGCGTCGTCGCCATCCTGGAAGCACGGTGATCCCATGACCTCGCAAAGCACGACCTCACACAACAAGTCTTCAAACAACAGCGCTTCAAGCAACAGGGCAGCTGGCGGACGCGAGAAGGCCGACAAATACACTGAGTTCGTCAGTGCCGGAATTGGCCGGGACCTGGCCAAACGACTGGGCCTGCCGCAACCTGCCATTCTGCGCCGCTACAGCCCCCACGCGCCCCTCGTTGAAGGGCCCATTGTGGTCCTGGGGCACGGAGCAGGGGCCGACGCCGTTGCGAAAGTCCTGCTTGATTGGCACCAGGACGTACGCAGGCATGCGACACCCAAGGAGAAGCTGGGCGCCATCGTGGTGGTGCTCGACGACTTGACGAATCCGGGCGGCCTCTCGGAGCCCATGCTGGCCATTGGTGCCGCGCTGCGTGATTTGAACAAGAATGGACGCGTTGTGAGCATCTCCCGCGAAGTGTCCGTGGAGGACGCGCCGGAAGTTGCGGCGGCACGCAACGCGGTTGACGGCATTGTGCGCTCGCTTGCCAAGGAGCTTCGAGCCGGAGCAACCGCCAACGGCATCGTGTTGCAAAACGGAATTCCTGCCGGTTCGCCCAGCGCCATGGCTGCTTTACGCTTCTTTCTCTCCGGCCGTTCGGCCTTTGTTGACGGGCAATTCCTCACTGCAGCAAGCGAAGGCTCACGGCAGGCACCCCATTGGGACAAGCCGCTGGAAGCAAACGTTGCCGTCGTCACCGGCGCTGCGCGGGGGATTGGGGCAGCCATTGCCCGCACTCTCGCCCGTGACGGGGCCACCGTAGTTGCTGTTGACATCCCTGCCGCAGGCGATCATTTGGCCGCCGTCGCCAATGAAATCCATGGCACGGCACTGCAACTGGACATCACCGATCCGGAGGCTGGCAACCGCATCCTCGAACACGCCATGAGCCGTTTTGGCCGCCTCGACATTGTTGTTCACAACGCCGGCATCACGCGGGACAAGCTGCTGGCCAATATGGATGCAGCCCGCTGGGATTCCGTGGTGGCTGTCAATCTTGAAGCGCAGCTGCGCATGAACAAGGCACTGCTCGCCAATGAGAGTTTTGCCAGCAACGGACGCATCATCAGTGTCTCCTCTACCAGCGGCATTGCCGGTAACCGCGGCCAAAGCAACTACGCCGCATCCAAGGCCGGCATTATCGGTATGGTGAGGTCCACCGCGCCCTTGATGGCTGCCAGCGGTGGGACGGTGAACGCCGTCGCCCCCGGCTTCATTGAAACGGACATGACAGCCAAGATCCCGTTCGCCACCCGTGAAGTGGCCCGCCGGCTGAATAGCCTCCAGCAAGGTGGCAAGCCTCGGGACGTGGCGGAGACCATCGCGTTCTTCGCCCAGCCCCAGGCGGCCGGTGTGACCGCGAACATCCTGCGTGTTTGCGGACAGAACTTGGTGGGGCAATGACAGCCGAGACGTTGTTGACGGAGATGCCGTCACTGTCGAAACTGTACGTCAATGCCGCGGCCACGGCGGCCAAGAGCCGGCTGGTGCGTGCAGAACCTGTTCTGGCATTGCCTGCACGGGCCATTGAGGTGCGGGGGGTTAGTGCTGATCTGGCCAAGGTGACGGAGTTTGCCCACCTGATGGGAGAACCTGCCCGCGACGTGCTGCCCTCCGGTTACTTGCATGCGTTGGTGTTCCCGGTGGCCATGAGTGTCATGGTTCAGGAGGACTTTCCGCTGCCGCTGCTGGGCATGATCCACTTGCGCAACGAGGTGGAACACTTGGCGCCGGTGCTGTTCAGCGACGAACTGTCGGTGCGCGCCTGGGCACGCGACCTGACAGGGCATCGCAGCGGCACCCAAGTGCAGATCGTGGCGGAAATCCACAATGCCGACGGCACCGAACTGCTCTGGCGCGGCGTGTCCACCTATCTGGCCAAGGGTGTGTTCCTGCCAGGGCTGGACAAACCAACGACGGCGGCTGCTCGCGTGGACTTCATCCCGCCCGCACCTACCGCGCAGTGGCGTCTGGGTGTGGACACCGGACGTGCCTATGCTGCCGTCTCGGGGGACTTCAACCCCATCCACTTGAGCGTGTTGAGCGCGAAGGCATTGGGTTTGCGGCGTTCCATTGCCCATGGCATGTACGCCGCGGCCCGGGTGTTGGCCACTGTTCCGCAATCCAAGCCCGACACCTTCTGCTGGGACATCGCCTTTGATTCCCCGATGTTCCTACCTGCCACTGTCTCGCTGGAGGTCGTTGACCACCGGACGGACGACGGCGCTTGGTTGAGGTCGGTGTTCACCGCGTGGGATGCGCGCACGGCCAGAAAATACTTCAATGGCTCGGTTTCGGCAGGGCGCTCAGTTATCGATTGAGTTCTCGTAGGGAATCGCAGCCATGAGTGCCTGGATCTTGCCCACCGTGGCCGGCTCCAAGCCGCTGGGAGACACACCGTTCCATGCCGCCACGGCCACATCACCAAAGTTGTGGCCGTGGCGGGCCGGAACGGCTTCCCCCAGGAACATGTCAAAGGCCACCTGCAGGTAGGTGACCAGTGGAATCCACACCATGGAGTCACTGACGTCCGGCGCCCTCCCACCGGCGGCGGCACTTCCGGTGAGCCAGTCGGGCTTTTGCCAGATCAGCCGCGGCGTCAACCACGTCACTGCATCAGTGCCATGTTGCAGGTAGGCAATCCGTGCAGGGACCCACGGACCTGTCAGGGCGTCGAAGTCACCATCTTTGGAAAGCCAGCGGATGTGGCGCCCCGCGTCATACACCGGCTGCCACGGCGTTGATCCCGCATCGCGGTGTTGCAGCAGAGTGCCCCAGGGCATCGAGTTGTTGGGCGGGCCGGAAAAGACGGCCCCATCCACGCTACTGATCATTTCCGCAGTGTCGGCAAAGACTGACTGCATACCGGACGCGCCCAGGCTCAGCCCATACACCAGCAGCGCCGGCCGCTTCTTGCTCGGCATGGCCAGCCATTCTTTCCTGACCGCATCGTAGAGGGCCTGCGAAGAATCACGCGGAAGCTCCTGGTGGAACAGGAATGACACCCAGCTTGGCTGGTAGGAGTACTGCATTGACACAATGGCGGTGTCGCCGCCGTGCAGGTATTCAAGGGACTCCACCGCTTGGCGTTCCAGCCACCCCGACCCTGTGGGTGTGGCGATCAGCAACGTGCCTCGTTCAAAACCGCCGGTTCGCTTGAGTTCAGCCACGGCCAGCGCCGCCCGCGCCTTCATGGATCCGGCCTGGACCTCACCGATATACACCCGCACCGGTTCCTTGGCAGGGCGCTGCGTCACAGCCGAGATCTGCTGAGCGGTGGGACCGCCACCCACAAAGGCCCGACCCTGCATGCCGAGTTTGTCCCAATCCACGGCGGAACTAGACCCTGCGGAACGGAACGTGGATGCTGGCTCAACAATTCCTTGTGGAGTGCTCTCGTTGCGTGACGCATACACACTGTCGGTGCCGATCAAGGCCACATTGACAAGCAGTACCAGCGCCACTGCCCCAGCCACAGCGCCCGTCAGAAATCCGCCCGCAGTGACGAGTGCGGATACACGGGTGACTCGCCGAGTCCAGCCCCGGCCCCACGCCGCAACTCTCTTCAGACACCAGTGGACGCCAAAAACGACTCCCACCGTGATAAGCGCAGTGGCGAAGAATATTGTCAGATCCGCGCCGTCCACGGGAGCCATCTCCACCTTGGCCCGTACGTCGTTTTGCCAGCGCAGCGAAAGAGCCCCCAATAGGAACGCATACACAGCAATTGCGGCCGCGCTCACCCACCAGCCCCACCGAGGGAAAACGAGTACGGAAGCAAGGGTGGCAACACGCGGACGGCGCGTTGTCCGGCGTCGCGCCAAGACTTTGAACACGAGCCGGCACAGCCAGGCAGCCAGCAGGTATGCGAGCCCAAAACTGAGGCCTGCAAGAAAACCTTGGAAAAGCGCAGGCCGCGGCACCAGTGACGGTGTGAGTGCCAGTGACACTGCCGCCAAGCCTGCCAGGACGGCAATATATCTGACGTAGCGCGCTTCATGCATGTCTCTAGGAACCTTTAGTGCCGGGAAATGTAACTCTCAGGGTATCCGAGGATCACCCACCAAGGCGGCATGGCGGGCCGCGTCTACAGCACCGTTGACAGACGCCATCGTCCCGGCGTGGCTGCCAGCTGCATGGGCAGAGGAGGAACCGTAGGACATTGGCTGCCTGCGGGCGGAACGGAGCGCCGGATACAACGCCTGCACGTGCTCGTCCGCCCGTTCCCGCCGCCCGGCAAGAACAATGCTGGTGCCCGGCTCGGCAGCAGCCGCTTCGGAACTGTGCACGGCCTCGATGCGATGCGCGACGGTGGCCAGGAAGGCGAGCTGGAACTGGCGTCGTTCAAGGGTCTTCTCATGCGGGGTCAGATATGGCTTGTACCGGTAGTCGAGCCACCAGGCCTGCAGGGCGGTTTCCAGCTGCAGTTTAAGGGAGGCGAAAAGACGAAGGATCTGGGCGACGTCGGACTCAGCCCCGATCAAGTACATGATCTTCGCAGCACTCGTGTTGGCCTGCAGTACCCGCACCGTGTTGAAGGCCATGGCAATCAACGTGAAGCCTCGAGCCAAACCCACGCGATACTGGCCGCTGAGTTCAAAGCGCTGCTCCACCATGGGCTCCTGGGGCTTACCTGCTTTCCCGGCCGCGGCGTCGATGCTTGCCTGCTCAATGCCATAACGCACCATGAGACGCTCGGCATGTTCTTGAAAGGTTTGGGCCTCAGCGGGGAAGGGTGTGCTCTCCGCCTTCGCCAACAGTTTAGTGATGAGCTTGAGCGTCTTCTCAGCTTTCTTGCCAGCTTGGCTGACCGTCTCCATGGTGCTGGCTCCTTGGCTCTTCGTTGCTGCGTTCCTGTGTTGCTTGCTTCGAGGTTAGCGCGGCCCACTGACATTCTCCGGCAAACAAAAAGACTCCCTGGGAACCGTGGTTCCCAGGGAGTCTGTCAGTGCGCGGAGGGGGACTTGAACCCCCACCCCGTTTCCAGGACTAGCACCTCAAGCTAGCGCGTCTGCCATTCCGCCACCCGCGCAGGTGATCGCAGGACACTGGTTCTTCCATTCGGTTGAATCGTTGTCTCCCGCAGCAGCGATGAAAACAATAGCACGACTTTCGGATGAAAGAACAATCGAGTACCCCCTGCCCGTGCAGCCTACCCGCCAACTGCCGGAATCAACGGAAACGGTAGGGTGGAGGCACTGCCAAGCACTAAGGAGATTGCCCGTGAACACCATCAGGCCCGAGGATGAAGTTGCGGGCATCTGCGCCGATCTCATCCGGTTCGACACCAGCAACTTTGCTGACAACGAAGGACCCGGGGAACGTGCCATTGCCGAGCACACTGCTGCACTGATTTCCGATGCCGGGCTGTCCGCTGAACTCTATGAGTCCTCACCGGGACGGGCCAACGTGGTCACCCGCCTTGAGGGAAGCGACTCCTCCCTGCCGGCACTTGTGGTCCACGGACACTTGGATGTTGTCCCCGCCCAAGCGGCGGACTGGAGCATGGACCCCTTCGGCGGAGAAGTCCGCGACGGCCTGATATGGGGCAGGGGAGCGGTGGACATGAAGGACATGGATGCCATGATCCTGTCCGTCATGCGCTCCATGGGACGGGAAAAGCGCAAACCCAAACGTGACATTGTGTTTGCCTTCTTCGCCGATGAGGAAGCCGGCGGCACCTACGGCGCCCGTTGGTCCGTGGACAACAGGCCCGACCTCTTTGAAGGTGCCACTGAAGCCATCTCCGAAGTGGGCGGCTTCTCCACGGAGATCAACGGCAAACGCGCGTATCTGCTGCAAACGGCTGAGAAGGGCCTGGCCTGGCTGCGCCTCACGGCCCATGGCCGGGCTGGCCATGGCTCGCACATCAACACCGACAACGCAGTGACCCGCCTGGCCCGTGCCGTGACCCGGATCGGCGACCATCGGTGGCCCATTGAATACACCGACACCACGCGAGCGTTCCTGGAAGGGGTTTCCGAGCTGACAGGCATTGAATTCGACGAGTCCAATCCAGATGTCCTGCTGGACCAGCTCGGCACGGTATCGCGCTTCGTGGGTGCAACGCTGCAAAACACGTCAAACCCGACGTTTCTGAACGGCGGCTACAAAGCCAATGTGATTCCGGGCATGGCGGAGGCGATGATCGATGTACGCACATTGCCGGGACAGCACGAACATGTCCTTGAAGTGGTCCGAGAACTGGCCGGTGAGGGTGTGGATATTTCCACCATCCACAATGACGTGTCGCTGGAGACGCCGTTCGCAGGCAACCTCGTCGACGCCATGATCGATTCCCTGCACGCCGAGGATCCGGGCTCCACCGTGCTGCCCTACACACTTTCCGGGGGAACAGACAACAAATCCCTGAGCCGGCTGGGCATCACCGGTTACGGCTTTGCCCCATTGCAGTTGCCCCCCGAGTTGGACTTCACCGGCATGTTCCATGGCGTCGACGAACGCGTCCCCGTCGACTCGCTAAAATTTGGCGCCCGCGTTCTGGACCGCCTGCTGAGCACCTACTGAGGATTCACACCATGAGCACCACGGAGACACAAACCACTGCATTGACCGACCTTCTACCCGCGGACCTCCTTGAGCGGTTCAGGGGCCGAGCCAAGGGCTACGACGAGCGTAACGAGTTCTTTTTCGAAGACCTGGCTGAACTGAAGGCGCAAGGCTATCTGCGCATGTTCGCTGCCAAGGACGACGGCGGACTCGGCTTTGGTCTGGAACAGGCGGCTGCCGCTCAACGCAGGTTGGCAACAGCCGCCCCGGCCACCGCACTGGCGATCAACATGCACCTGGTGTGGACCGGCGTCGCGCATCTCCTGGCAAAGCGGGGGGACGACTCCTTGCACTATGTGCTGCAGGAGGCCGTGGCCGGGGAGGTGTTTGCCTTTGGAAACTCCGAGGCCGGCAATGACTCCGTACTGTTTGACTCCAATACGGTGGCGCAGCCGCTGGGGGATGGCAGCTACTCGTTTACCGGGACGAAAATCTTCACGTCGTTGTCTCCCGCATGGACGCGCCTTGGCATCTTTGGCAAGGATTCCACGGGGCAGGAGCCGGTGCTGGTGCACGCCTTCATCGCCCGCGAGGCCCCCGGATTCACCATCAAGGACGACTGGAACACTTTGGGCATGCGGGCCAGCCAGTCCAACACCACCGTGCTCGACGGCGTGGTGGCACCGGCCGAACGCGTCTTCCGCAAGTTGCCGGTGGGACCCAACGCCGACCCGTTGATCTTCTCCATCTTCGCCTGCTTCGAGACGCTGCTGGCTGCCGTGTACACGGGCTTGGGGGAGCGGGCGCTGCATATCGGCGTGTCCACCGTGAAAAAGCGCATATCGAAAAAGTACGACGGAAAGTCGTATGCCCAGGATCCAGATATCCGCTGGCGTATTGCCGACGCGGCGCTGGCCATGGACGGGCTGTACCCGCAACTTGCTTCGGTGGCCCGGGATGTGGACAACCTTGTCGACCACGGGACTCAGTGGTTCCCACAGATGGTGGGGCTGAAGATCAGGGCCACCGAAACAGCGCGAACTGTCGTTGATTTGATCATCCGCGTCAGTGGTGGCGGGACCTACTTTGCCGGCAATGAACTGGGGCGCCTGTATAGGGACGTGCTCGCCGGGATCTTCCACCCCTCGGACGACGAGTCTGCCCACTCCACTATTGCCAGCGCCTGGTTGGGACCCATCGAGAAATAGGGCGGGGAGGGCACGCTAGTAGACGTTGAGGGTCCGCTCAACGCGCAGCACCTTGCGGCGCATGAGATACCTTCGCTGCCCGCCCATATAGAGAGTGCTGCGGGCAAGCTCCCACTTGCCATATTCAGCGTGTTCACGCAGTCGTTGGTAGGCGGTGGGAACATGCTCACCGGGAGAGACTGTAATCACCAGGTATTCGTATTGGCGCAGCGGTGCCCCACTGCCAGTCAATACCGGTTTCAGCGTTTCCCTCATGGAAGTTCCTTTCGTCCACGGCCAGTGAACCATGCGTCTTCTTCCAACGCTACCCCCTTCCGCAACAGGGCGGCAGCTTCCATGGAAAAGAGGACTTTCAAGTTGGCTGGCACACTGGTAGCGTCATGCGCATGAGCATTGATCCCCGTGAAGCCCTGAGTGCACTGACCTCGGCATTGGAAGAACACCTGGTGGCGGCTTCCGCGCGCCGGGGTGAAGAAGACCCCATTGTCGAGGCCACGTTCCTGGGCATCATCGATGCCTTTGAAGCCTACGAAGAGGCACTCTTTGACGCGTTTGACGAGGTTACGCCATTGGTCATCTACGGAGAAGACGACGGTGACTTCGACGATGATGACAGCGATGATGACGACGATGACGACACTCACGATGACAGTGATGATGACGACGATGATGAGGAAAGCACCCAGCACAAGGACTGAAAGTTGTCCTAGTTGAGTTTGGAAACCTCGTTCAGTACCGTCGTGATTTGTTCCGGCAGTGGTTCCAAAGAGGACGAAAGCACTTCCTTGAGGTGTCCGTGCGTTCTGGGGCCCACCACGGCAGAGGTGACACCGTGGTGCTCCAGCAGCCAGCTCAAAGCCACATCCAATGGCGTGCGGCGCAGCCCCTTGGCCGCTGTTACAAGGGCTTCGGTGATCCTGGCCGGGCGGCCATCCAGATACTTTTCCACATAACCGCTCATGGTGGCGCTGGCTCCACGGGAATCGGCGGGGATCTGCCCCCTGTACTTCCCCGTCAACACACCCCGGCCCAGCGGCGCCCAGCACAACAAACCGGCACCCACATGCTCGGCCGCAGGGATGACTTCTTGTTCGGCAGTGCGTTCCAACAGCGAGTATTCAATCTGGTTGGCCACCAGGGGCACCTCGGACAGGGTTGCCGCTCGTGCCAGCTGCCATCCGTTGTAGTTGGACACACCCGCGTAGCGCACCCTGCCGCTGCTCACCGCGAATTCAAGGGCACCCAAGGTTTCCTCCAGGGGAACGTTCTCATCCCAGATGTGGGCAAGCCACAGGTCCAGGTGGTCTGTGCCCAGCCGTGCAAGTGACGCGTCAAGTCCTGCGAGCATGGCTCGGCGAGAGGTGTCGACCATGCGTTTTCCATTGCGGTGGCTGATGCCGGCCTTTGACATCAACACCACGTCGCTGCGTGGAACAACATCACCGAGTAACTCGCCCAAAATGGCTTCGCTGCGGCCCTCAGCGCAGCTGAAGGCTGTGTCAATGGTGGTGCCGCCGGCATCAATAAAGTCCCGCAGCATGGTTCCAGCAGACTGTGCATCCGTCTCATTACCCCAGGTCATTGTGCCCAGAGTCAGGGCAGAGACACGCAAACCGCTGGTGCCCATGAATCGTTGTTCCATACCTGCAAGCTTACGGTGAACTGTGCGGGCGTTGTGCGCCACCATGACGTCCGCCGGGAGCGGCGCTGAACCCCTCCTGCCCGTGCATGCTTTAGGCTGAACCCGTGAACTGGTTTGAAGCGGCCTTCCTGGGCCTTATCCAAGGCCTGACCGAATTCCTCCCGATTTCCTCAAGCGCCCATCTTTTTGTCGTCGGCAAGTTCCTGCCCTCTGGTGCGGACCCTGGGGCGGCCTTTACCGCAGTCAGCCAGCTCGGCACGGAAACTGCCGTGCTGGTCTTCTTTTGGCGGGACATTGTCCGCATCGTGAAGGCCTGGTGGGGGTCACTGCGCGGGCGGGTGGCTCGCAACGAGCCGGACGTGCGCATGGGCTGGCTCGTCATCATTGGCAGCATCCCCATCGCCCTGTTGGGGGTGCTGTTCCAAAGCCAAATCGAATCGACGCTGCGGAACCTGTGGCTTGTAGCAACCACACTCATCGTCTTTGGACTGATCCTGGCCGTGGCCGACACCGTCGCCACTCAAAGCAGGGAACTCAAGGACTTGAGCTACAAGCACGGCATCATTTACGGTTTCGCCCAGGCGTTGGCCCTCATTCCTGGAGTGTCGCGCTCCGGAGGCACCATCACGGCCGGGTTGCTGATGGGCTACACCCGTGAATCGGCAGCAAGGTATTCGTTCCTGCTGGCCATCCCCGCCGTGTTTGGCAGCGGCTTCTATGAGCTGTACAGAATCTTCGCCAAGCACGAAGGCGCCCAAGGTCCGTTCGGCATCGGCGAAATTGCGTTGGCCACCATCATCGCGTTCGTTGTGGGATATTTCATCATTGGCTGGTTCCTGAAGTTCATCTCCACCAAGAGCTTCCGCCCTTTCGTCTGGTACCGGATCGGCTTGGGACTTTTCCTGTACCTCCTGTTGGGTGCCGGCGTCATCACCGCGTAGCGGGAACTGTAAGCTTGGCACTGTGAAAACTTGGAAGTCCCCTGCCCTCCCTCAGCTGCCCGGCACCATGCCGGTCATCCATTTGCATGAAACCACCCAACAGCGGGTTGTTCCGCTGCCGGACTCGGACAAGGCAAGCCTCTACGTCTGCGGCATCACCCCGTACGACGCCACCCACATCGGCCACGCCGCAACGTATGTGGCCTTTGACTTGCTGAACCGGGCCTGGCGTGACCAGAACCGTGCCGTCAATTATGTGCAAAATGTCACAGATATTGATGATCCCCTACTCGAACGGGCCAACCGCGACGGGGTCGACTGGCGCGAACTCGCCGCGTCCCAGACGGCCCTGTTCCAAGCGGACATGGAAGCCCTGAACGTGCTGGCCCCTGATCACTACATTGGCGCCGTTGAGTCCATTGCTTGGATCGTGCCCGAGGTTGAAAGCCTCATTGCCGCAGGACTGGCCTACCCAGTCGTTGGCGCCGACGGGGCGCCCGACGGCGACATCTACTTCTCCGTCGAAGCCGCCTCTGCCGCATCGCATGATCCCGACCTGCAAGCGCCTTGGTGGCTCGGCCAGATCAGTGGATTGACGCAGGAAGAAATGCTGCCGTTCTTTGCCGAACGCGGCGGAGACCCCCAGCGCCCCGGCAAGCGCCACCCCCTTGACGCCCTGCTCTGGCGCGTTGCCCGGGACGGCGAGCCTTCATGGGACGGTGCCTCACTGGGGGCGGGTCGCCCTGGCTGGCACATCGAGTGCACTGTCATTGCGCGGCGCTTTTTGCCCAGCCCCTTCACCGTTCAGGGTGGTGGCAGCGACCTGGTGTTCCCGCACCACGAAATGGGTGCCGGCCACGCCTTTGCCTTGGGGGAGACCCCCATGGCCCGGCACTACAGCCATACCGGCATGGTGGGCCTGGACGGCGAAAAGATGAGCAAATCCCTGGGCAACCTGGTGTTGGTCTCCGTGCTGCGCTCCGAGGGGGTTGACCCTGCCGTCATCCGCCTGGCCATCCTGGCACACCACTACCGCACTGATTGGTTCTGGACACAGGAACTGCTTGACGACGCCGAACTCCGCCTCCAGCGCTGGCGTGAAGCCCTGCTTCATTCACCAGTTGGGACGGGGAAAATCGTCCTGGCCGAACTGCGGGAAGCGCTGTCCCAGGACCTTGACGCACCGCGCGCGTTGGCCGCCGTCGACGATTGGGCCGCAACTGCGGAGTCCTCGGAGCAGGCCTCCGAACATGATGCCGACCTGATCTCGGATGCCATCGAGGCCCTGCTGGGCGTAGCACTGTAAAGCGTCACGATCTACAGAAAGCGGCTGCGCCGTTAGGGCTGTTCGCGGCCCCGGCGGCGCAGGTACCGCTCAAATTCCTGGGCGATGGACTCCCCGGTGGCTTCGGGTAGCTCCGTTGTGTCCTTGGCCTCTTCCAACTGCTGGACGTAGGCGGAGATTTCAGGGTCCCCGGCAGCCAGGTCGTTGACCCCACGCTCCCAAGCCTGAGCATCGTCTGCCAATTCAGGGGCGGACAACGGAACATGCAGGAAATCCTCTATGCGGTTCAGCAGTGCCAGCTGGGCCTTGGGGGAGGGCGCCTGCGCCACATAGTGGGGCACCGCCGCCCACAATGAAATGGTGGGCAGGCCCGCCAATAGGGCCACCTCGTTCAACACGCCAACAATGCCGATGGGACCTTCGTACTGGGACGGCTGCAGCTTCATGCGCTCGGCAAGCTCGTCGTCGTCGCATGTTGCCGTGACGGGAATGGGTCGTGAATGCGGCACATCAGCCAGCAACGCGCCTACCAGTACAACGTAATTCACATGTAGTTCGGCGGCCTTGGCTAAAAGCTCGGCTGTGTAGGCGCGCCACCGGTAGGACGGCTCCACCCCGTGCACCAAGACGACGTCGATGTCGGTGCCGGGAATACTGGCCTTGGCAATCTTCGTTACGGGCCACTTGACTTTGCGCCCGCCGTTGGAGGTCAGCCTGACTTCGGGGCGGGTGAATTGGAAATCGTAGTAGTCATCGGGTTCAATGACGCCCACCCTCTTGGCGCCCCACAGTTTATGCAGGTATTTCAACGCGTCGCTGGCCGCCTCCCCGGCGTCGTTCCAGCCTTCGAAAGCGGCAAGCAGTACGGTCACCCGGTCTTCGCCGGGTGCCTTTTGCAGCCACCGTCCGGTCTCGCCGGAGAGTCCCTCGTCAAATCTGCTCACACGCTCAGCCTACGGCGCACCGGTGCGGGTTGCACCATGCACCACGCGCATCCGGAGCCGAAATCCTTTCCACCGTCCATGACCCGTAGACTGGAGGCATGCTTTTACCCTCTCCAGCCGCTGTGCCCGATGCGACTACGACGCCACCACCGCTCAAAGCCGTGTTGTGGGACATGGACGGGACCCTTGTTGACACCGAGCCTTACTGGATCGCGGCCGAAATCGGGCTCGTGACCGAACACGGCGGACACTGGGACGTGGAAAAGGCCATGGGTCTTGTGGGCAACGCACTGGAATCCACTGCAGCCGTCCTCCAGGACGCCGGTGTGCAACTGTCCGTGCGTGAGATCGTGGACCACCTGTCCCATTCCGTGATTGCCGGCGTCCGCAGGGAACTGCCCTGGCGCCCGGGTGCGCGCGAACTCCTGGCCGAACTGCATGGTCGGGGCGTGCGCTGCGCGCTGGTCACCATGAGCGAGCGCAACTTGGCCAGTGAAGTGGTCAACGCCCTTGACGGCGACTATTTCGAATTCCTCATCACTGGAGACGAGGTGGAGAACGGCAAACCCCACCCCGAACCGTACTTGATGGCCGTTGAGCGCCTGCGTGAAACCGATCCGGAACTGACCGGCAACCATTGTGTCGCCATTGAAGATTCAGTGCCCGGGGTGGCCTCAGCGGTGGCCTCCGGAGTTGCCACCATTGCGGTTCCGAACGCCGTCCCACTGCCTGCGGACCCCAGTCGCACCCTGTGGACCACGTTGGCCGGCCGGACGTACGACGACGTTGCAACAGTTTTGGCTGCCCACGCAGCTTCCGCCGGGGCTGCTCTGTGAGCGATCCCGCACACGGCGCTCCGAAGCGTCGCGAGGGGCTGGTCCTTGGCTCGGTCAAGGGCACGCCCATTATTTTGGCCAACTCCTGGTTCTTGATAGCCGCCGTGACGGTGCTGATCTTCGGCCCGCAGTTGCAGGGAAGCTTCCAGAACTGGGCGTATCCGGTGGCTTTTGCCTATGCGCTCTTGTTGCTGTTCTCCGTGTTCATCCATGAGCTGGCCCATGCTGTGACAGCAAAAATGTTCGGGTGGACCACCCACAAGATCGTGCTGAATCTGTGGGGCGGGCATACCGAGTTCGATTTCAGCAAGGCCACCCCCGGCAAGGCACTCATGGTTGCCTTTGCCGGACCCGTCGCCAACTTTGTGCTGGCTGGACTGGGCTGGCTCGTCAAGACGGCAATTCCTTCCCCCACAACCGCGGACCAAATCACCATGGGCGGCTCCATTGCCCTGCTGCTGGTGAACATCTTCATCTGGGCCAACCTGCTGATTGGTTTGTTCAACGTGCTGCCCGGCTCTCCCTTGGACGGTGGGCGTCTGGTGGAGTCCATCGTTTGGAAGGCCACCGGTGTCCAGGAGAAAGGCACCATCGCAGCCGGTTGGGCTGGCCGGATCATCGTGGTGGTCCTTGTGGTTGCCGTACTGGCGGTGCCTTATATGATGGGCGGCCAGCCTGACCTGACCACGTCCTTCATCGTCATTTTGTTAGCCGGCTTCCTGTGGCTGGGGGCGTCTTCCTCCATCAAGGCCGCCAGCATCAGGCTGCGGCTGCCAGCCATCAGCGCCTCGGCGCTGGCCGTTCCGGCAGTGAGCGCCTCGAACCAATGCACGGTGGCGCAGTTGTGGACGCTTCGGGCCGAACACCGTGCTGAACCCATAGTGCTCTACGGCGCGGACGGCCGCCCAGCCGCCGTCGTTGACGAAAACGCACTGGCCAACGTCCCTCCGCAGGCTGCCCAATCCACCCCCTCAAGTGCCGTAGCGCGCGCACTTTCGACGGGCGCCTACGTTCCTGAAGCGGCTGCGGGCGAGGAACTGGTGGCCTACCTTGCCAAACTCCCCGACACCGAATACGCCGTCATCAACCTCGAGGGCAGAGTCACCGGGTTGCTCAGCCAGGCCAAAGTGGTTGCGGCCATCACCGGCAAGCCGGTCCATTGACTTCAGGCTTCATGACCGGTTGCCCCCGGCACCCGGCCGCCACAGCCCCGGCCGCAACAGCACGTCCCCACAACTTTTCTGCGAGTAACAAACACGATTGGATTTAGTCATGAATCACCCCGGTTCCACCACAGAACCCGCCCAGGCACCGCACGGTGCCGCACAGCGCCGCGGACCGTTCCGCGCCGGCGAACGCGTACAGCTGACAGACGAGCGGGGTCGCATGAACACCATCACGCTGACACCAGGCACGGCGTATCACACTCATAAGGGATTCCTGAACCACGATCTGCTGATCGGCTCACCTGAGGGTTCCATGGTGGAAAGCAACGTGGGCCAGCAGTACCAGGCATTGCGCCCGCTGCTCTCGGACTTCGTACTCTCCATGCCGCGCGGGGCCGCAGTGGTCTACCCCAAGGATGCTGGGCAGATCATCACGATGGGTGATATCTTCCCCGGAGCCCGAGTGGTTGAGGCCGGTGTGGGTTCAGGAGCACTGTCCATCTCCTTGCTGCGTTCGGTGGGCGACGCAGGCTACCTGCATTCCTTTGAACGCCGTGAAGAGTTCGCTGACATTGCCCGCGGCAATGTGGAAACCATCTTCGGCGGCCCGCACCCTGCATGGAAGATCTCCCTGGGCGACTTCCAGGACGAAGTGGTGGCGCAGGAAGCCCCCGGCAGCATTGACCGTGTGGTCCTTGACATGCTGGCTCCCTGGGAATGCCTCGACGCCGTGGCCACCGTGCTGGCTCCCGGCGGCGTGTGGATCAACTACGTCGCCACGGTAACCCAGCTCTCCCGCACAGCCGAGGCCATCCGCGCCGACGGGCGCTTCACCGAACCCGATGCCTGGGAATCCATGGTGCGCGGGTGGCACCTTGAAGGTCTGGCAGTGCGCCCGGACCACCGCATGGTGGCCCACACGGGCTTCCTCATGGTGACCCGGCGTCTGGCGGACGGCGTGACGGGCATGTCGCCAAAGCGCCGCGCGTCCAAGACGGACTTCGCCCAGGAAGACCTTGATGCGTGGACTCCGGCAGCCGTGGGGGAGAGGGCCGTGTCGGACCGGAAGCTTCGCCGCGCGGCCCGGGATGCCTCCTCCACCGTGCAAACGAAACGCACGAAGAGCAAGGACAAGGACCCAGACGCCGCCCTCGGCACAGTCACCGACAAGGCAACGGAGAATACAGCCGGCAACGGAAACGGCTGGGCGGAAACGGCTGGGAGGTCAGGGAACTGGCCCCCAGCGCATAGGCACTAAAATTGGCAGTAGCGGCCCTTCACGGCCGCGGAAGGATTGATGGTCATGAGCAACGACGCAATGCACACGTCCCCAGGCACCCCCACTTCAGACAACCCTGCCCCGGGTTCGCATGGGGACAGTTATGTAACCGGCCCCGGGCAGCAGGCCGTCATTGAACGGCAGCTCAATGTGCTCCGTGACAAGGCCCGCAACTTGGACAGGCAGCTGGCGTCGGCCACGCAAAACAATGCCAAGCTCGTAGCCATGCTGGAGACCACCAAGAGTGAAATCCTCAAGCTGCGCTCCGCACTGGAAAATGACGGTGAACCGCCGTATGGCTTTGGCACGATCATCGCCATCAACAAGCCGCTGGCACTTTCCGGCAAGGCCACAGCGATCACGCATGAAAGTCTTGACATTTACGCTTCGGGGCGCAAAATGCGGGTGAGTCTGAGTCCATTGCTGCGCTTGAATGAGCTCAACGTTGGCCAGGAAGTCCTGCTCAATGAGGCCTTCGTCGTCATTGCCGCCCTTGGTTACGAGCGCGTGGGAGAACTTGCCACGGTGAAGGAACTGCTGGGAAACTCCCGCGCATTGGTCATTGGGCGCGCGGACGAGGAACGCGTTGTCCGTTTGGCAGGAGTTCTGCAAGGCGGCGCCGTTAAAGTAGGTGACGGTCTGACCATCGACGGGCGCACCGGCTATGCGCTGGAGAAGATCCCGCGCTCCGAAGTGGAAAACCTGATCCTCGAAGAGGTTCCGGACATCTCCTACTCCGACATCGGCGGCTTGAGTTCACAGATTGAGCAGATCCGTGATGCGGTGGAACTCCCATTCCTGCATCCAGACCTGTACCTGGAGCACGGGCTCAAGGCACCCAAGGGGATCCTGCTCTACGGCCCTCCCGGCTGTGGCAAGACGCTCATTGCCAAAGCAGTCGCGAACTCGCTCGCCAAACGGGCCCGTGAACGCTCCGGCGTCAAGGACCAGAAGAGCTACTTCTTGAACATTAAGGGTCCTGAACTCCTCGATAAGTACGTGGGGGAAACTGAACGCCAGATCAGGCTGATCTTTAGCCGGGCACGTGAGAAGGCCTCCGACGGCAGCGCCGTCGTGGTGTTCTTTGACGAGATGGACTCCTTGTTCCGCACCCGCGGAACCGGGGTCTCCTCAGATGTGGAAACCACCATCGTGCCGCAGCTGCTTAGCGAGATTGACGGCGTGGAACGGTTGGACAATGTAATCGTCATTGGTGCCTCCAACCGTGAAGACATGATTGACCCGGCCATTTTGCGCCCCGGCCGGCTGGATGTGAAGGTGAAGATCCAGCGCCCTGACGCGGAGGCAGCGGCCGACATTTTCGCCAAGTACGTCACCACCACGTTGCCTTTCCATAGTGACGACCTCGCCGCCAACCACGGAAGTCTGCAGGAGACGGTGGACGCCATGATCCAGCGCACGGTCGAGGCAATGTACGCCACGGACAAGTCCAATGAGTATCTGGAAGTCACGTACGCCAACGGCGACACTGAAATGCTGTACTTCAAGGACTTCAACTCCGGTGCCGTCATCCAAAACGTGGTAGACAGGGCCAAGAAGTACGCCATCAAGGACTTGTTGACCAGTGGTGAAAAGGGCATCCGGATTGAGCACATGCTCCGGGCCGTGGTGGACGAATTCCGCGAGCACGAGGACATGCCCAACACCACGAACCCCGATGACTGGGCGCGCATTTCCGGAAAGAAGGGTGAACGGATCACCTACATCCGCACCATTGTGCAAAGCAAGGAAGGCCAGGTTCCCGGCAAGACGCTGGAAACCCTTCCCAACACCGGGCAGTACTTGTGAGTGTTGTGCGGGTGATGGGTGCCGAAACGGAGTACGGCATCCACTCTCCGGGCACGTTGCAGTACAACGCCACGTGGCTCTCCACCCAGGTGGTGCACGCCTATTCGCGAGAAACAAACCACCGTGCGGCTGCAGGTGGGGAGACCCGCTGGGACTACACCGACGAGGATCCGCTGGCAGATGCCCGCGGCTGGTCCCTGCCACGCGAAGCGGCACACCCCAGCCAGCTCACCGACGTCGAACCGAACCTCACCGCGGCCCAGATTGCTTTGGAAGGCGGGGAAACCGGCGACACGACCATGCCGTTGATGATGAACATGGTGCTGGGCAACGGTGCCCGGCTGTACGTGGATCATGCGCACCCGGAATACTCCTCACCTGAGGTGACGAATCCGCTGGATGCAGTGCGGTGGGATGCGGCAGGGGACCTTGTGGCGCTGGCGGCCGTGCGCAGGATAGCTGCCACCGCCGGCGTTCCCGAGATCAACCTGTATAAAAACAACACCGACAACAAAGCGGTGTCATACGGCAGCCACGAAAACTACCTCATGCCGCGCAGCGTGCCTTTTGCCAATATCGTGTCCGGGTTGACGCCGTTCTTCGTTACGCGCCAGATCATGTGCGGGGCCGGGCGCGTGGGCATTGGCCAGGACGGCTCCGGAGTGGGCTTTCAGATCAGCCAACGGGCGGACTTCTTTGAAGCTGAAGTGGGCTTGGAAACCACCATTCGCCGCCCCATTATCAACACCCGTGATGAGCCGCACGCGGTGGCCGAGAAGTACCGCCGCCTCCATGTCATCATTGGGGATGCCAATCTGAGCCAGGTGTCCAACTACCTGAAGTTCGGCACCACGGCGCTGGTACTGGACATGATTGAACACGGCACGGCACCGGTGCTTCAGTTCGCAGACCCCGTGGCTTCGTTGCGCGCGATCAGCCACGACTGGGAACAGCAGCAGACACACCTGCTGAAAGATGGTAGCCGTGTCACGGCCCTGGATGTTCAGTGGCGCTACCTGAAAGCGGCGCAGGCCCACTCCGAAGCCAACGGTTCAGCCGACCCTGAAACGGGTGACGGCTACACGGCGGCGGTGCTGGCAAAGTGGGAGGAAGTGCTCACTGCGCTGGGCACTGACCCCATGAGCCTTGCCGACCAGCTGGAATGGGTGGCAAAGCTGAGTCTGCTCCAGCAGTACAGGAAACGCGACGGTCTGGAATGGGATGATCCCCGCATGGGGCTTATCGATCTGCAATGGTCTGACATCCGCCCCGAAAAGGGCCTGTACTACAAACTTCTGGAACGTGGACGCATGCAGCGGGTGGTCAGTGCGGGGTCCATTGCTGCAGCCGTGCTGCAACCGCCGGCGGACACGCGGGCATACTTTCGTGGCCGGTGCATCCAGGACTTTGGGGCCCATGTGGTGGGGGCCAGTTGGGATTCCGTCATCTTTGAGGTTCCGCAGTTGCGCCGACTGCAAAGGGTTTCCACGAAGGAACCACTGCGCGGGACGCAGGAACTCACAGCCGAACTTTTCGATAGAAATTCCGGCTTGGAGGATTTCCTGACCCAGTTGCTGGCCGACACACACTAGAACGTACTTTTTTACTTCAACCGATCGTAGGGGACACGATGGCAATCTCACGTTTCTCAACCGTTTTTTCGCTCGCAACTGCGGCCATTCTGGCACTGGCTTCCTGTGCAGGGCCGGCACCGGCACCAGCAGAGGGTAGTCCAAGTCCGGGGCAGGAGGGCCCAAGCCAGCAAAGCGTTGCGACGCCGAACAGCCCGGAACCGGCAGTAGCCGAATCCACCCACGCACCGGCACGGCAGCTGGACCAGGGGGCTCTTGAGGCGATCCTTGCCTCGTTAAAGAACGACTCCGGAGAGCCGTTGTCCATGATTTCCGCTACTGACATGGCAGAAGGGCAGCGCATGCAAAAGCTGGCTTTGGATGGGGCCGGGATCACTCCCGAGTCCTGCCGTGTTTTTGCCGCCAGCAACGCCGAGCTTCCAGCGGGCAGTGTCTACGCCGCAGGCAGTTGGCAGGACGAGGCAACAGCAACCGCCACGATCGTCACCTTGATGAGCGCCGATCCGTCCGTGCTGGCCGCCAAATTGGCTGAAAGCACCAAGAACCGTCCCGACTGTGCAAGCTTCTCGTTGACCGTTGCCGGGCAAACGGTGCAGACCACACTGGCGCAACTGCCCGTGGAGACCAACGCAGACACGGAAACGGCAATGCTGATCAGCCAAGACCTGCCCAACAACACGTCCCTGCACACAGCCATGGTGGAGGCACTGCAGGGCGGGCTGGTGGTGACTGTGGCCAAACTGGGCCCAGCTGTGGATGAAGGTGCGGCGCCGGAACTTGGCACGCTGGTAAACAAAGTGCTCGCAGCGTCCTAAACTCCGCGCACCGGTTATTACGTTCAGGCGTTGATGTGATCTTCGCAAACGCGTCTGGGCGGCACATTCTTGGCACGTCCGTGACAGGATGGGATCAGGTGCCGAACCCGGCACTGGGAAATACGTTAGAAGGACGCATCATGGCTTCACAGGAACAGAAGAACGTCTCCTCCCGGCCCCAAGAGGAACACATCGAAGACCTGCCGGTGCCCGCCCCCAGCGCCGATTCGGCTGCCGCGCAGGCCGCTACCATGGGCGTTGACGACCTCCTTGATGAAATTGATGGCGTGTTGGAGTCAAACGCCGAAGAGTTCGTGCGCGGGTTCGTACAAAAGGGCGGACAGTAGGCTTCCATGGACGCCCACAGCAGGAGTGAATTTCCGGCGCTGGAAGGCGCAGGCTCCTCGTCGTCGTTCCTTGACCACGTGAGCCGCAACAACCCGGGGCTGCTGCCTTTTGGCCGCGCACTGCCTGCAGGCACCATGCCTGCAACCCCGCACGGGACCACCATTGTTGCGCTGTCCTTCGAAGGCGGCGTGCTCATGGCGGGGGACAGGCGCGCCACCATGGGCTCCATGATCGCCAACCGGCACATCGAAAAAGTGTTCCCCGCAGACAAATACTCGGTACTGGGCATTGCCGGCACGGCGGGCATCGCCATCGACATGGTGCGCCTGTTCCAGGTGGAACTTGAACACTACGAGAAAATCGAAGGCACGCTGCTCAGCCTTGAAGGCAAGGCGAACCGGCTCGGCGCCATGGTCCGCGCGAACCTGCCCATGGCCTTGCAGGGGTTATCGGTTGTGCCGCTGTTCGCCGGCATTGAAACGGGCGGTGCTGAAACCGACCAGGCTGTCGGGCGGCTGTTCTCCTACGACGTCACCGGCGGCCGGTATGAAGAGCTTGAGCATCACAGCGTCGGCTCCGGTTCGGTGTTTGCCCGCGGCGCCTTGAAAAAGCTGTGGCACCCGGGGCTCACTGCACAGCAGGCAGTGGAGGTGGCCATCGAGGCGCTTTTCGACGCCTCGGACGATGATTCCGCCACGGGCGGGCCGGACCTTGTGCGGCGCCTGTGGCCAGTGGTTTACGTGGTGACGCACGACGGCGCCACGAGGGTTGGCGATGACGCGTTGGCCATGGTGGTCCAAACCATGGTGACGCGGCGCAGCTTGGAACGCAGGGAGTCATAATGGCGCAGCAATTCTATGTTTCCCCCGAACAGGTCATGAAGGACAGGGCGGACTTTGCCCGCAAGGGAATTGCCCGGGGCAAGTCCGTAGTGGTTGCCTCGTTCTTGGATGGGATAGCCCTCGTGGCTGAAAATCCGTCACCGACACTGCACAAGATCGGCGAGATTTACGATCGCATCGCGTTTGCCGCCGTCGGTAAATACAACGAGTTTGAAAGCTTGCGCCAAGCCGGTGTGCGGTACGCCGATGTGCGCGGCTACTCCTACGACAGGGTGGATGTAACGGCTCGCGGGCTGGCCAGCGTGTACGCCCAAAGTCTCGGCACGGTGTTCACGGCGGAGCAAAAGCCTTTCGAAGTTGAACTGGCCGTCGCAGAGGTGGGCGTGCGCCAAAGCGAAGACCACCTGTTCCGGCTGAACTTTGATGGCTCCATTGCCGACGAATCAGGCTTTTTGGCCATGGGTGGCAAGGCCGATGTTGTGCAGGCTGACCTGGGGAAGCACTGGGAAACAGGGGCGAGCCTGCGCCAAGTGTTGCGTTGGGCAGTTTCCGCGCTGGAAGCTCCCCGCGTTGATGCGGCTCGCACGGATGTGGCAGCGACGGGCAGTGGAGGCAGCGTTGCGCCTACAACAGTCCTGCATCTGGGCGCCGGGTCGTTGGAAGTGGCGCTGCTTGACCGTAACTCATCCCGGGTGCGTGGTGCGCACAGGGCGTTTAGACGCCTCGATGCCGCTGCGGTAGCCACTGAGCTCGCTGAGGATTAACGCAGCTGGCAACAAGCCAAGCAACAACTGAGCAATGAACACGCAGTAATAGACACTGAACGACTGAACAACCTAAGGAGACGTGCCTGGTGGACCGGCGGATATTTGGTATTGAAACGGAGTTTGGCGTGGCGTATTCGGCACCCGGCTCGCGGCCGCTGTCCCCTGAGGAAGTGGCGCGGTACCTTTTTCGCAAGGTCGTAAGTTGGGGCCGTTCCTCGAACGTCTTCTTGCCCAATGGTTCAAGGCTGTACTTGGATGTGGGCTCCCACCCGGAATATGCCACCGCCGAATGTGACGGCGTCGCACAGCTGATCGCCCACGACAGGGCGGGGGAGACAATCCTGAATGACCTTGTCCAGGAGGCCCAGAGCAGGCTTGAACTGGAGGGCTACGATGGCAAAATCTTCCTGTTCAAAAACAATGTTGATTCCGCAGGGAACTCCTATGGCAGCCACGAAAACTACCTGATCACCCGCAAGGGCGAGTTTGGGCGGTTGGCGGACATCCTCATCCCCTTCCTGGTGACCCGGCAGCTGATCGCAGGTGCCGGACGAGTGCTCCCCGCCCAACAAGGTGGAAAGTACGCGTTCTCCCAGCGTGCAGACCATATTTGGGAAGGTGTGTCCTCAGCGACGACGCGTTCGCGGCCCATCATCAATACCCGCGACGAACCTCACGCCGACGCAGAGCTGTACCGCCGGCTGCATGTCATTGTGGGCGACTCCAACATGTCCGAAACCACCACCATGCTCAAGGTCGGCACCATCGACTTGATTTTGCGCATGATCGAAGCAGGAACCATCATGAGTGACATGCGGTTGGAAAACCCCATCCGCAGCATTCGCGAAATTTCCCACGACATCACCGGCAAGCATCCCGTGAAGATGGCGAATGGCCGCACCATGACGGCGATTGAGATCCAGCGCCACTACCTTGAAAAAGTGTCAGCCTTTATCAGCTCGCACGGGGCACATCATGATCTTGTCCCGCAGATTATGGAACTTTGGGAACGCACGCTTAACGCCGTCGAATCCGGGGACCATTCAAGCATTGACACTGAGATTGACTGGGCCATCAAGGGCAGGCTCTTGCACTCCTACGCCACGCGACACAACGTGGAACTGACTTCCGCCGAAGTTGCCCAGCTGGACCTGCGCTACCATGACATCTCTGCCGAGCGCGGACTATTCAACATTTTGGAACGGCGCGGATCGGCACGCAAGGTGGTCTCCGCAGCAGATATCGCCGCAGCCGTTGACGAAGCACCAGCCACAACCCGGGCCCACCTGCGCGGACGATTCGTCACCGCAGCCCGTGACTCCGGGCGCGACTACACGGTCGATTGGGTACACCTGAAACTCAACGACCGCTCCCACCAGACCATCTTGTGCAAGGACCCCTTCAAGCACGAGGACGAGCGCGTTGATGCGCTGATCGCTTCATTACAGGGCGGTTACTAAGCTGTAAAGGTTCGGCTCCGAGGGTGGCCGGGATCCGGGGTCCGTGCAAGGCTGAAGGGATTCATTGTCTTAGAATCAGCCAAGCCACAGGAAGTGTTTCCCATGCGCCGCCTTCTAGCTCTGTTTGTTTCCCTGTTGTTCCTCGTGAGTGCCTGTTCGCAAGGGTCCCCGGAGCCTCCGGGTGACGCGGGACCCACACCGCTCGAGCCATCCTCTGAAGCCCCGCCCAGCGCCTCGCCCACTGCATCCCCCACCACGCCCCAGAGCGCCCTGCCGGTGGACTTGGGCGTGCTCGCGTCAGTGCAGGTTGTCGACCAAGGTGACGGGAATGTCCCCAAGATCATCTTCGAGAAGCCGCTGACCGTTGACAAGCTGACGGCCGGCGTGCTGTCTGACGGCGACGGTGCACAGATTGCACTGGGCCAGAAGATCTTCCACCGCTCAATCGTCATTGATGGCGACACGGGGGAAGTAGTCCAGGAGAACTTCACCCAGCCGGCGGGCTATGAAAGCATGCTCAGCCCCAGCTACCACGTAAATTCCCCGACGTTGGTGAACGCATTCATCAGTGCCAAGGTCGGCGCCTACGTGGCTGAAGCAGTCCCCAAACCTGACGTCGGCGAGAACCCGCCAGCATGGGCCCAGCATGCCACCTTGATGATCTACAAGGTGGAAAGTGCCGAAGATGCACCGAACATGCCCCTGGTCCTCAGCGCGGGTGAGGTTGCTTCACTTGCAGCTGAAGGCAAGCTGCCCGTGGCAACATTTGACGCCAACGGCGTTCCCAGCATCACCATCCCGGACACCGACGCTCCGACCGACCTTGCCGTGCAGGTGCTGACCGAGGGAACCGGGGAAACCATCCGACCCAATGATAAATTCACTGCCCTGTATACGGGCTGGACGTGGGCTGATAGCAACAAGTACGATTCCGCCTACGACCGTGGTGTTGCCGACACGTTCGATTTCCGCACGGTCATTGAGGGCTGGTTGGTTGGGCTGACAGGCCAGAAGGTGGGATCCACCATACAGCTGACCGTCCCAGCCAACATGTTGTTCGACTATCAGGCGGGAAGTTTGAGCAGGCCAGCCGGACCACTGGTGTTTGTGGTCAAGATTGTTTCCAAAGCCTAGCAACGCCTGGAGTTCAATCTCCACACTGGATCGGCACGCGTGGACTGCCAACAGCTTTTCTTCAGCTTCAGCGGATAAGCTGTTGGCGGCCCAATGCTTGTAGTGCCCACCGTGGCCGGATGCATTGCCGCAAATCGTTAGTACCACCGTTGCAAGGCCCGCACTGTGCGGGCTGAGTGGCATTGCCCATGATCCAGCCATCGAAAGTGTTTCTGTGCGCCGACTTCTTGCACTGCTTCTTCCCTTACTGCTCCTTGTGAGTGCTTGTTCCCAAGGCTCGTCCGACACCTCCGGGCCAGATGCGTCAGCCAGCGCCTCGGTGAGCATTCCGCCGTCGAACGCGGAAGCCCTTGCTTCCGTGAAGGTCGAGGACCAAGGCAAGGGAAAGGCCCCTAAAGTAACTTTTGACCATCCACTTGAGGTCAAGGCCGAATCGATCAAAGTTGTGACGCAGGGCAAGGGTGAGCCCGTCAAGGCCGGCCAGGCAGTCATTCTGCAGGCCATTGGCTTCAATACGGCAGATGGAGTCAGCAACGGGAACAGCTTCTCGGACCCTGCTGGACAAAGCCTGGTCTTTGACGACGCGTTCAAAAACACCAACCCGCTTGTCTACTCGACGTTCGTCGGGGCAAAAGTCGGTTCCTTCGTCGCCTATGCATTCCCCGGAACGCCCGCAGTGGAAGGCAGCACCGCAGCACCCGCACAGCCTGCTCAGCCCGCCACGTTGACCGTTTTTCAAATCGAGTCCGCCACCGATGTGGCCAAGCCGCTCACCAAGCCTGAAGGCAAAACGGTGACACCGCCAGCGGGCCTGCCCACCGTGAAGGACAACGACAAGGGCATCCCGCAGATCACCATCGGCGATGCCAAGGCTCCCACGGAACTTGTGGCCCAGAACCTGATCACCGGCACTGGCCCAGCACTGAAGGCCACGGACACCATTGTTGCCAACTACGTGGGCGTGAACTTTGTTGGCGGGGAAGTCTTTGACTCCAGCTTTGACCGCGGTACCCCTGCCACATTCCCGCTCAGCAACGTCATCAAGGGCTGGACACAGGGCCTGACCGGCAAAACGGTGGGCTCCCGGGTGCTGCTCGTCATCCCCAAGGCTCTCGCCTACGGTGACGGGGGACAGGGCAAGGCGAAGGGCGACCTCGTGTTCGTCGTTGATATTCTTGGCATTCAGTAAACATCAGCAATTCCAACTCTAGTTCCACCCTAAGGAGCACCATGTCTTTCGGAAACAGCAACTTTGACCGCACCAAGCCCGAGATCGATTTCCCGGACCACGCCGTCCCCACGGAACTCATTATTGAGGACCTGATTGAGGGCACCGGAACCGAAGTGGTCGCCGGTAACACCGTCTCCACCCACTATGTGGGCGTTGCCTTCTCCACCGGCGAAGAGTTCGACTCCTCCTGGGGCCGCGGCACGCCGCTGGAGTTCAGGGCCGGCGTCGGGCAGGTCATCCAGGGCTGGGACCAGGGCCTGCTGGGCATGAAGGTCGGTGGCCGCCGTCGCCTGGAGATCCCCTCTGAACTGGCGTACGGATCACGTGGCGCCGCAGGTGCCATCGCCCCCAACGAAGCACTGATCTTTGTTGTGGACCTGGTGGGTGTGCGCTAGGCACGCCAAGGATTTCTACAAGTTGCTGCGGCCCCGATCATGGAATCGGGGCCGCAGTGCTTTAAGCTGTGCTTTAAGTGCGGGGCCCCGGGCCTAGTACTGTGGGCACTGTGTCCACAAAAATTGATGCCACTGAACGCCTGCTGAACCTGGTGATCGCGCTGCTGGGAACCCGCCG
>NZ_JAUNVV010000135.1 GCF_030540645.1 Arthrobacter sp. | reverse complement strand
GCTCTACAGGCTGGCCGCCGTCGTTTCAAAGATGGCCTCCAGCACGCCCTGCGCCCATTTCAGGACCTCGGCGTCAGCCAGATCGCGTCCGCCAATGCGGGCCGTCTTGGGCTTGGGGATGAGCACGGCATTGAGCGCGGGCTTCACCAGGGAACCCGGGTACATGCGCGTCAGTCGCATCTCCTTGGATTCGGGCAGTTCCGCCGGGGCGAACTTGATGAAGTTCCCCTGTAGCGCAACATCGGTGAGCCCTGCAGCACGGGCCAGTACCTTGAAGTGCGCCACGGCTATGAGGTTGACGGCTGGCGGCGGCAGTTCCCCATACCTGTCAATGAGTTCAGCCTGCACTTCGGCAATACCGTCCAACGTGAGCGCAGCTGCCAGCTTGCGGTAAGCCTCCAGGCGCAGCCGCTCCCCCGGCACGTAGTCGTGCGGCAGGTGGGCGTTGATGGGCAACTCGATTTTCATCTCTGCGGCCCGCTCCTCGCCGTCACCGCGGAATTCAGCCACTGCCTCGCCCACCAGACGGATGTACAAATCGAAGCCCACACCTTGGATGTGCCCGGACTGCTCCCCACCGAGCAGGTTTCCCGCCCCGCGAATTTCAAGGTCCTTCATGGCCAGGGCCATGCCGGCACCCAGCTCGTTGTGGGCAGCCACGGCCTTCAGCCGCTCCAATGCCACCTCGCCCAGCGGTTTGTCCGGCGGGTAGAGGAAGTAGGCGTAGGCGCGCTCACGACCGCGACCCACACGTCCGCGCAGCTGGTGCAGCTGGGACAGCCCGTAGTTGTTGGCCTGCTCCACAATCAGCGTGTTGGCGTTGGAAATGTCCAGCCCGGTTTCAATGATGGTGGTGCACACCAGCACGTCAAAGCGTTTCTCCCAGAAGTCCACAATGATCTGTTCCAGTTTTGACTCGCTCATTTGCCCGTGGGCCACTGCAACGCGGGCGTCCGGCACCAGCTGCTGGATGTGCGCCGCCGTGCGATCGATCGACTTAACCCGGTTGTGCACATAAAAGACCTGGCCTTCACGCATCAACTCGCGGCGGATGGCCGCCCCCACCTGCTTGTCGGAGTGGGCACCAACGTACGTGAGCACGGGGTGGCGTTCCTCCGGCGGGGTGGCCAGTGTGGAGGTTTCGCGGATGCCGGTCATGGACATTTCAAGGGTGCGCGGAATGGGCGTTGCACTCATGGCCAGCACGTCGACGTTGGTACGCATCTTCTTCAACGCTTCCTTGTGCTCAACGCCGAAACGCTGCTCTTCATCCACGATCACCAGACCCAGATCCTTGAACGCGAAGTCCTTGGAGAGCAGGCGGTGCGTGCCAATGACAACATCCACCGACCCGTTCTTCACACCTTCCACAATTTCCTTGGATTCCTTGGCGGTTTGGAAGCGTGAAAGCGGGCGCACCCGGATGGGGAATCCGGAGAAGCGCTCGTTGAACGTTTCGTAGTGCTGCTGCGCCAGCAACGTGGTGGGAACCAGTACAGCCACCTGCTTGCCATCCTGGACGGCCTTGAACGCGGCGCGGACGGCGATCTCGGTCTTGCCGTAGCCCACATCGCCGGAGATCAACCGGTCCATGGGAACTTCCTTCTCCATGTCCGCCTTGACCTCGTTGATGGCCACGAGCTGGTCGGGGGTCTCCACGTACGGGAACGCCTCCTCCAGTTCAGCCTGCCACGGCGTGTCCGGCCCGAAGGCATGCCCACGGCTGGCCATGCGCGCCGAATACAGCCGAATCAGGTCCGCGGCAATCTCCTTGACAGCCTTGCGCGCCTTGGACTTCGTCGCAGCCCAGTCGGAGCCGCCCATCTTCGACAAGGCCGGGGAGTCCCCGCCCACATACGCCGTCACCTGGTCCAGCTGGTCGGTGGGTACAAACAGCCTGTCCCCGGGCGCCCCACGCTTGGAAGGCGCGTATTCCAGCACGAGGTACTCGCGCAGCCCGGCACCGCTGCCGTTCGCGCTTGCCGATCCCCCGGCCACCTTGCGCTGAATCAGCTCCACGAACTTGCCCACGCCGTGCTGCTCGTGGACCACGTAGTCCCCCGCCGCCAGCTGAAGTGGGTCCACGGCGTTGCGCCGTTTGGAGGGCATCTTGCGCATGTCCCTCGTGGACACGGCCGACGCCCGCCCCAGCAGGTCCGCTTCCGTCAGCAGTCCCAACTTCAGCGAGTCGAAGACAAAGCCGCGGCCCGTGTCCGCAGTCGTGACTTCGATGATGCCCGGCTCGGGCTCATGGTCCAGTGATTCCACGCGCGACGCCGGGATGTTGGCTTCGTGGAACAGCTCGGCCAACCGCTGGGCCGGGCCGGGGCCTTCGGTGGCCACCACCACGCGCCACTGGTCCTTGATGCGCGAACCGATGAATTCCATCATTTCCGCCACGTCGCCGCGGTAGCCGCGAGGTTCGCGGGCATGCAGATTCAACACGTCGGTGCCAGTGTCAAGCTCTTCGTCCTGTGCCAGGGAACTCAACGTCCACCAGCTCACCCCGACATCCAATGCGCCTTCCCTGGTCGCAGCCAGCGACTTGAAGCCGGCGGAGGACAAGTCGACGCTTCCGCCCGAGATGCTGGCCGAGGCCAAATCCAACGGTGCGGTGCCGCCGTCGGACGCCGTGGACCAGGCTGCTTCAAGGAATTCCTCGTTCGTGGATTCCAGATCGTGGGCACGCGCACTGACCTTTTCCGGGTCCAGCACGATCACGATGGACCCGGAAGGCAGCAGCGAGGTCATCGGCACCATCGAATCCACCAGGGCCGGGGCGAGGGACTCCATGCCCTCAACGGCGATACCGCCGGCAATCTTTTCGAGCATGCCGGCGGCGGCAGGCATCGAATCCTTCAGCTTGGCGGCCCGGCTCATCACGGTGGGGGTGATGAGGATTTCCCGGCACGGCGGTGCATACAGTTCAGCGGGGTGGGCAATGGTGCCGGTGACGCTCGTCAGCGTGCGCTGGTCGGCGATGCTGAACCAGCGCATGGCCTCCACTTCATCGCCAAAGAACTCAATGCGGACGGGATGGTTTTCGGTGGGCGAAAACACGTCGAGGATGCCGCCGCGCACGGCAAACTCGCCGCGGCGCGTGACCATGTCAACGCGGGCGTAGGCGGCATCGGCCAGCCGCTTGATGAGTTCGGTGAACGCGATTTCCTCGCCAACCTTCACCCGGACCGGAACCAGCTCGCCCAAGCCGGCCACAAGCGGCTGCACCACCGCACGGATGGGTGCGACGACGACGCGCAGGCCGGTCCCGGCATCGAACTCCGGATGGGCCAGGCGGCGCAGCACGGCCAAACGGCGTCCTACGGTGTCGGAGCGCGGGGACAGGCGCTCGTGCGGGAGGGTTTCCCAACTGGGGAATTCCGCCACGGCGGCATCCGGCAGGTAGGAGCGCAGTGCAGCCACGGTGTCCTCGGCTTCACGGCCCGTGGCCGTCACGGCCAGTACCACCCCGGAGCGGCCAGCAGCGTTTGCACTGGAGGCGATGTTTGCAGCGGCCTCAGCCAAACCGTCCGCCGCCTCAGCCAGCAACACCGCGCGCATGCCGGCCGGTGCGCTGAAGGCGACGTCTGCGCTGCGGCTCGCCGGATCGGCGGCTGCAAAAGTGCGAACCCGGGCGAAGCTTGGATCCTGTGACAGCGCTGACCGCAACCCTGCAAGACTCATGGGTGATTTTCTCCTTGGCGTGAGCGTGGCCGCCGTTAAAGTGTGTGGAATGCCGTGCCGTGTGCAGCACGAAAGCCCAGAAATTCGCTGGGAAGCTTCCGGAACCATTCCAGCTTACTCGTGGCTGGCGGGCCTTGGTATCCTAGGAACTGCCCGAAACACACCGCCCCCATATTTGGAGGAATCATGGCGCTTGCCGCCTCAACGACGCTTTCGGCCCCGGCCCAGAGCGTGACGGATGTCTTTACCAATGCCGACTTCGTCAAGCATGTCAGTGAACAAGTGGGCGGGGAACTCAAATCCTTCAGCATCAGTGGCCCCACCACGGCTGCTTTCACCACTCAGACTGTGCGCACGCTGCCCACAACCCGGATGCCTGACATTGTGAAGAATTTTATCGGCACGACGCTAACTGTCACTCAAGATGAGTCCTGGAGCGCACCGGCATCCGACGGTTCCCGCACCAACACCATCAAGCTGACGGTGGCCAAGGCCCCGATTGATGTCAGCGCAGTGCAAAAGTTGACGGCTGACGGCGGATCAACCTTGGTTGCGCTGTCAGGGGAGGTCACCTCAGCCGTGCCGTTCCTGGGTGCGAAGATCGCCTCCGCAGCTGAGCCCGTCATTGGCCGGGCGCTGAACCTGCAGGCAACTCTCGCTCAGGAATGGCTCACCACACACGCCTAAAG
>NZ_JAUNVV010000033.1:32962-33297 GCF_030540645.1 Arthrobacter sp. | reverse complement strand
GGCGCAGGCAACAACTCCGGCGCTACCACCGGCGGGGAACTCTCCCACACCGGCGCCAACGGTGTGCTGCCGATCCTGGGCATCGCCTTCCTGGCGCTGCTTGGCGGTGCGGCAACCATCCTGGTCCGCCGCCGTCGCAACCACGGCTAGGCAAGTAAGGCCAAGCACTGAATAAGAAGGGCGTGGGACTTGAAGAAATTCAAGTCCCACGCCCTTCTTGTGTTTGGCCTCTGCTGACGGCGTGGCAAGCTGGCGGCGGGGCGGGTAAATTAAAAAACCCACGCCACCCAGGCACGCCCTCCACGCAAGGCCGGTCCCTTTTGCACGCCGCCAAC
>NZ_JAUNVV010000033.1:28169-32952 GCF_030540645.1 Arthrobacter sp. | reverse complement strand
GGGCCTTGGGGCGGGGGGCCCCGGGGGGGGGGGGGGCGTTCAATAGCACCCCCCCGCCCCCCGCCGCCCCCGCCGTCGACTCAAGGCCGGTCAGTTTGGCACGCCGCTAAACCTCACGGACTCGAGCACCTCACACAGTTGACTGCAGGGCTGCTCGTTCTGCCTAGCGCCCGCCAATCACTCCCTTCTCGACTGCTTTGGTGACGGCATCGGCTTCAGCCTGGGTCAGCGTCCCGGCCTTGACGGCCGCATCCAGCTTTGCGGTCAGGGCCGCTGCCCGCTTGGTTTGGTTCGCTGCGCGGAGTTCACCCAACGCCGCAGTGACCTTGGACTCGTCGATGCCCAGCGAGCCAGCCAAGGACTTGGCCAGGGCCGCATCCTGCTGTGCACGATCCGGCCTTGTTCCATCTGCGGGACGCGCAGCCGACTTGTAGGCCTTCCTCAGCGACTTCAAGGCATCGCTGATTTTACTTTCATCTACTCCCAGCTTCTGGGCCAAGCCCGACGCCAGGTCTCCAGCGCCGCCTCGATGCCCACCCTGACCGCCGTGTTCAGCCGGAGCTGACTGGACGGCACCCGTGGTTGCCGACGGGGTACTGGTCGGTGAATCCGCAGCGGAAGCAACTCCGGCCACGCCCAGTCCCGCAACCAGTGCCAAGGCCGCGGCGGAAGTGCCAAGTGCCGTTATTTTTCTGATAGCCATGTGTATTCCCTTCGGTGGACGCCGGAGCGGCACCATTGGATTTCCGGCATGCACCGCCGGCTCACTTCAACCGTGCACGTTGCTGATTTGCCGGAACTGTTCGCAAGCTATCAGTCTGCTGTGAAACGCCGCCCGAAGCGTCCGGGATCCCGGCTAGACCTTGCGTTCCCCGGCCCTCCACACCCCGGCCGTCAACGGAATCCCAGGACGGTACGCCAAATGTGTGGCCGAAGGCGCCTTGAGCATGTGCAGGTCGGCACGATGGCCCACCGCCAGCGAACCAACAGCACGCTGACCGTCAGCGTCAACTCCTGTTTCACGCCCCAGGGCCAGCGCGCCACCGAAGGTGGAGGCCCGCACGGCCTCGTGCACGCTGAGCCCCATCTGCAGCACGGCGGTCGTCACGCAAAACGCCATGGAGGAAGTGTAGGACGTGCCTGGATTGCAATTCGATGCAATGGCCACCGGCACCCCGGCATCGAGCAGCGCCCGGGCAGGTGCCAGAGGCGCCCGAGTGGACAGATCGCACGCTGGCAGCACGGTGGCGACAGTCCCACGAGTCCCTCCGCCACGTCCCGCGTTGGCATCCCCATCCCAACCCGACCAGGACTGCGCAAGGCGGGACACGTCGTCGTCCGTCAAAAAGTTCACGTGGTCAACGCTGGCCGCACCAAACTCCACGGCCAGCGCAACCCCTTCGCCGTGCCCCAGCTGGTTCCCGTGCACGCGCAGCCCCAACCCAGCGGCACGGCAGGCCTCCAACACCTTGCGGGACTGCTCCGGAGTGAAAGCACCACGCTCGCAAAACACGTCGGCCCACTGCACATAGGGCAACACGGCAGCCAGCATGTCGGTGCAGACAAGATCCGTGTAGCTGTCCGCGTCTATGCCAGCCGGAACAAGGTGCGCGCCCAGGAACGTGACAGTATCGGCGACCGTCGAGGCGATCCTGGCGCTGCGCCGTTCATGCTCCACGTCCAGTCCGTAGCCGGTTTTCGTCTCCAGGAACGTGGTGCCCTGCGAAAGAGCCTCTGCCACGCGGCCCAGCCCCTTCCGGGTGAGGTCGTAGTCGCTGGCGGCGCGGGTGGCCTCCACGGACACGGCGATGCCGCCCGCGCTGTAGCTCTCCCCCGCCATACGCGCCTCAAACTCTGCCGTCCTGTCCCCCGCGAAGATCAGATGCGTGTGCGAATCCACCCAGCCGGGCAGCACCGCACGGCCCTGCGCGTCGGTGCGGGTATCGGCGGCCGGGGCCTTGGCACTGGGCCCGATCCACGCAATCCGCTCCCCCTCCACCACCAGCGCCGCATTGGCCAGCGTGCCAACCTCCGCGTCCTGGCTCATCAATTCACCAATGTTCTCGATCAGTTCGCTCATGCCCCAAGCGTACGACGGCGGCTGCCGCGGCGGGTGCCCACGTCCGGCCACGTGTCCGGCAGGGCAGACACGGCCGGGCGGTCAGTGTGCCCTTGTACCCGTGTGCCCGTGTGGTTGCCGGGATGAACCGGGAGGGCGGAGAATGGTGGTTATGACCTTTGTTTCCCTTCTGGGCTTTGCTGGGCTGTGCCTGATGCTGGCATTGATTCCCGGGCCCGACACGTTCTTGATCCTGCGGATTTCCTTGAACCGGGCCAGCGCTGGCATTGCCGCGGCTGCGGGGTGCGGGCTCGGTGCCGTGATGTGGGGAGCCTTGGTTGGCTTTGGTTTGGCGGCGCTGTTGGAGCAGTCAGCTGAAGTGTTCAGGCTCGTGAAGATTGCCGGCGGGTTGTACCTGATGTACTTGGGTGTTTCTGCGCTGATCAAGGCACGCAAAGCCCGCAAGGCCGGCGTCGTCGATGGCTCCTCCGGCCACGCGCCACTCACGTTCAGCCACCGCGGAGCCTTCGGCGCCGGTGCACTGTCCACACTGTTGAACCCCAAGGTCGGCTTGTTCTACCTGGCCGTGGTGCCCCAGTTCATCCCGCCAGGCGGCAACACCCTGGGCATGGCCATGATCTTGGGCCTGACGCTGGCCATCATCGGCTTCCTCTATCTGGTGGTCATCGCCATGGTGGCGTACAAGACCATGAAGTGGTTGAAGAAGCCCAAGGTCAACAGGATCATTGAACGCATCAGCAGCTCCATTCTTGCTGTTTTGGGCGCCGGCGTCGTGGCCTCCGGAGCCGCGAGTTAGAAACGCGCCGCCCGCTTGATGATGGCAAACTGACAACCTCACGGAAACGGTGTTGGACATGACTGGATCGACAGATGTGGCCGCAATGCTGCGCACGCTGGAAGTGGTGGCGCTTCCGGACGAATATGTGTACGCGAGCCTCCCGGCCGATCATCCTGCCATCCGCCTGGCCAAGGCCACCATCACTGAAACGGAAGGGCTGACGGCCGTTCTACTCCGGTCCGACGCTGATTCCCTCAACGTGGACTACGACTACGTTGCAGCGTGGCTGACTTTGTCCGTCCATTCCTCCCTGGAAGCAGTCGGCCTCACCGCTGCGTTCTCACAAGCCCTTGGCCAGGCAGGCATCAGCGCCAACGTCCTAGCCGGTTTTTACCACGACCATGTTCTGGTCGCCGCGCCGGACCGCGCGCGCGCCATTAGCGTGCTGCACGGGTTACGGGGCTAGGCGATCGGGCGGTCCGTGCGCCAGCCGCCGGTCTTCGCCGCGAAAGTTTCCGCATTTTCCGTCTCAATGGCCTCTAGCACAAGCCCTGCAGCGTACTCGGCGGTGTCCGGAACCATTCCAGAACGGCTCGTATGACCGACCCGGCCCCCGCCAAAGTTTGTATCGGTGATAAAGGGGTAGACAAGACAGACCCGGATATTGTCCGGCGCCAGTTCAGCACGGGCTACCTGGCTGAGGTTGTTCAGCGCGTGCTTACTGGAGGAATACGGGCCGACTCCCGGCAACGTCCGCAGCGTGGTGCCGGAGCTGACGTTCACGATGACCCCACCGCCGTGCTCACGCATCAGCGGGGCAGCAAGCTGCATGGCCTGCAGCGCCCCCACAACGTTGAGGTTGAGCAGGTCCCGGTACTCATCAAGGTCGGCATCCATGAGGGGTCCGTGCATGGCGCGCCCGGCGTTGTTGACGAGGATATCGAGGTGCCCAAAATGTCGGTGGGTTTCCATCACCATACGGCGCACGGCATCTGCGTCGCGCATGTCCGTTTCCAGGGCCAGTGCACCGCCCAGCTCACCGGCCAGGGTCTCGAGTACGGTTCCCGTTCTGGCGGCCAGCGCCACTCGCGCACCCTTCTGCGCCAGCATCCGGGCCAGCGCCATTCCAATCCCACTTGAAGCACCCGTCACGAGCGCGACCTTTCCTGCAACGATCATGGCAATCACTCCTTATTCCGCACCTTCCACGATAGTCCCGCCTGGTGACAATGGAACCGACGTTGTCGGCTGAAATCTGGAGGTCGGTGCCGCCCCAGCTGGTCAGTCACAAGTATCGCGAGATCTGCTCAGCCCCCGGTGTCAGCCCAGCCCCGCACGTTGGGGGCTGAGCGCGGCAGCCAGCGCCCCGTCGTCGTCCGTGAGCGTGCCCGTGATGAGTGCGGCAGCCAAGCCCGCGAGCGCGGCGGATGTTTGGATGCCGTAGCCGCCCTGCCCGGCCAGCCAGAAGAAATTCGGCACGTCGGCGTCAAACCCGACCACGGGCAGGCCGTCGACCGGGTGTGTGCGCAGCCCCGTCCAAGCGCGTACGACGCCGGTGATCCCCACCCTGGTGACGGCGCCAATGCGGGAGATGAGTTCGCTGATGTCCGCATCCACCACCTGCGCGTCCCCCGGCTCGGCAGGGATCGACTCGCACGGGGAAATCAGCAGGTGCGGGCCGTCGGGGCGGAAGTAATACGATTCATCGGTTGGCTGCACCATGGGCCCGCCAGGGTTGAAGGCATGTTCGGTGGACACGATGGCGGCGCTGCGCCTGTGCGGCACCAACCTGCGGGAACGCACCCCGCCCAGCTGCGCCACGGTGTCTGCCCATGCCCCGGCGGCGTTCACCACCATGCTGGCCGTGAGACTCCGTTCCCCCGCCGCCACGGAAAACCCGGCACTGCCGTGCGGAACGACTGCGA
>NZ_JAUNVV010000033.1:25443-28069 GCF_030540645.1 Arthrobacter sp. | reverse complement strand
GCAGCCTTGCACACCGACGTGCTGATTCCCGGCGGCAGCTTCCTCATGGGTGACCCCTTCGATGAGGGCTACCCGTCCGACGGCGAAACGCCCGTCCACGAAGTGACCGTGTCTGAGTTCAGCATCGATGCCACGGCCGTCAGCAACGCAGCCTTCGCCGCGTTCGTGCAGGCAACGGGCTACCGCACCGAATCGGAGCTGTACGGAACTTCCGCCGTGTTCCACTTGGCTGTGCTGGCGGACAAGGACGACATCCTCGGCACAGCAGCGGGAACGCCGTGGTGGCTGAATGTGCGCGGCGCTGACTGGGCCCACCCGGCCGGACCGCTCTCCTCATGGCAGGATATCCCCGACCATCCCGTGACGCAGGTTTCACACACCGACGCCCTGGCCTACTGTGAGTGGGCTGGCCGGGCACTGCCCACGGAGGCGCAGTGGGAGTTCGCAGCCCGCGGCGGGCTGGTGCAGTCACGCTACCCGTGGGGCGGAGAACTCCACGGCACCGATGACACTGGCGGCACGGTGCACCACTGCAACATTTGGCAGGGCACCTTCCCCACCCTCAACACGTGCGAGGACGGGTTCCTGACGACGGCTCCCGTAAAGAGTTTTGAACCCAATGGCTACGGGCTGTACCAAACCAGCGGAAACGTCTGGGAATGGTGCTCGGACTGGTTCCTGCCCAAGTACTACAAGAGCTGCCTGGCCAAGGGGACCGTGGAGGATCCGCCCGGGCCAACCGTTGGCCGCGGCAGGGTGATGCGCGGGGGCTCCTACCTGTGCCACGACTCCTACTGCAACCGTTACCGGCTTGCCGCACGCAGTTCCAACACCCCTGATTCGGCCAGCGGCAATCTGGGCTTCAGGACAGTCGCTTCCGCAGCCAGCCGGTAATCACTTCCGCCTGCCGGGCTTGGAAGGCCCGCAGCGTGGGGATGCCCGGCGGTGCCGGCCGGCGCGACATGTCCAGGAAGTAGCCCGCCCAACCAGCCAGGACACCAGTGACTCCAGCGTCCGACGCAGCGGCAAAAACGCGGTGCTCCTTCAGAACGTGGTCCCAACCAGACAAGGGGTCCAGCGTCGTGGCATTGATCAGCACGCTGAGCGCGTCGGCCCACGGCGCACCCACCGCAGCCCACGGCCAGTCGAGCAGCACCGGCCCGCTGTCGGTCAGCATAATGTTGTCGGTGCGCAGGTCCCCGTGGACCAGCGATCCTCCGGCCAAGGCTTCCACGCCTTCTTTGGCCAGCCCGGCCAACAAGCCCAGATGCTCCGCCTCCCAGGCCGGCATCCCGGCCATAGGGCGGGATGCCAGCTTTTCCCAGCCCCGGAAGGCACCCCGCAGCGAGTCCTCATACTGCGGCAGCGGCACATCGGCAGGTAACTCCACGCAACCAATATCCGCCAACCTGTCAAGCACGTGCAGGAGTTCAGATTCCTGCCATGGTTCCCGCGGATGCGTGCCGGACACATCGTCCAGGACCAGCGCAACCCAGGTGCCGTCGTCGTACATGCCGAGGAATTTCGGGGCCGGGATGCCCGGCGGCAGTGCCTTGGCGACGGCGGCCTCGCGGCGGTGCAGCACGGGTGAGGTCGCATTGCTCTCGGCGCTGACCGCCTTCACAAAAGCCCGGCGGCCCGAGGCAAGCACCACCCTGTCCGCCGAGCCCGGGGAAAAGCCGCCGGTCTGCGATTGTGCCGTGACGACCGTTTCACCCAGTATTCGTTCCACCCCCGCACGCACTGACCGCGGCAGTTCCGCCCAGCTGACGCGGGTTTTCATGGCTGTGGTGACGGCGTGGGGCGCGGGGCCAGTGTGAGGATGGTGGCGTCGTCGGCCAGTTCGCCGATCCGTTCCTGGTGGGCGCGCAGTTCATGCAGCAGTGCCAGCGCGCCGAGCGTTGTGGAGGTGCGTTCCAGGAACTGTTCGAGCCCGGCAACAATGCCAAGGTCGACGGCGCGCCAGGCCCCGTCGCTGGCCATCACCATCAGCTCAGGCGGCCCAAGCTGCACCACATGGGCGTGATCGGCAGCTTCCGGTTCACGCCGGGCCACCCATACGTTTCCGGGGGTGTTGCGGCGTTCGCGGTCCAGGCACAGCAGGCGCGCCCGTTCCTGCGCATCCACCGTTCGGCGGGCCGCCTCCAGCTCCACCCGCGTGTCGGCGAGCTCTGCGCGCACGAGGTGGGTGTCGCCGTCGTGCGTGCGCACCACCACTGAGCAGTCGGCCAGGCTGGCGATCTCCACACCCTGCTCGTTGAGTTGGGCCAGGGACAGCGCTGCACTGGGGAAACGAACCCGTTCCAAACCGACCAGCTCCGTGGCCCGGACGTCGATGGTGCTCAGCACCCCGGCCAGCAGGGCACGGACACCGCCCGTGCTGGCCGTGCTTTCTGCCAAGACCGTGTTCAACTGCTGCGCCAGCCACTGCGGGTTCGACGCCGCCGGCAGGTCAAGGGGCTCAAGCAGCGTGGTGGCGCCGTCCACGATCCAAGCGTTGGGGCCGTTGAAGCCGCAGCTGTCTTCCTGGACGTGGGCATCGCCCTCAAATTGCACGCGTACGCGCTTCTCCCATGCCAAAGTCATGCTTTCATCCTGCCATGCATGCACCGTCAGTGCTTCGCGC
>NZ_JAUNVV010000033.1:5791-25343 GCF_030540645.1 Arthrobacter sp. | reverse complement strand
CCATGCCAAAGTCATGCTTTCATCCTGCCATGCATGCACCGTCAGTGCTTCGCGCATCGGGTCCGCACGCCGTTGAACAGGAGCCGCGCACGGTTTGCTGCCAATGGTGCGCCACAACAGGAACCGCGCATCATTAGCCCCTAACCGTACGCGACTTCATACCGCGGAACAGTGCGGCCACAGCCAGTTGCGCGTCAACTCAGCCGCGGGCCGCAACGAATGCCTGGACAGCCGCTTCCACGTCTTCCGGGCTGTGGCTGGCCGAGAGCTGAACACGGATTCGTGCTGCACCGCGGGGAACCACGGGGAAGCTGAACGCCGTGACGAACACGCCGTGACGCAGCATCTCATCAGCCACGCGGGCGGCCTCGGCTGCATCGCCAAACATGACGGGGACAATGGCGTGCTCCCCGGGGAGCAGTTCAAAGCCTTCCTCGGCCATGCGGCTGCGGAACAGATCGGCATTTTCGAACAGGCGGGTGCGCAGTGCGGCGGAACCTGCCACCAGCTCCAAGGCCTTGAGCGTCGCGGCCACGATCGCCGGGGCCAGGGAGTTGGAGAACAGGTAGGGGCGGGCCTTTTGGCGCAACATGGCCACGATCTCGCTCCGGCCAGAGACGTAGCCGCCGGAGGCACCGCCGAGTGCCTTGCCGAAGGTGCCGGTGTAGATGTCGATGCGATCCCCCACTCCTGCGTGCTCGGGGGTGCCTGCGCCGGTGGCTCCCATGAAGCCGACGGCGTGGGAATCGTCCACCATGACAAGGGCATCATATTTTTCGGCGAGGTCGCAGATGGCTTCCAAGGGAGCCAGGAAACCGTCCATGGAGAACACGCCATCGGTGACGATGATGGTGCGGCGGGCCCCGGCGCCGTCGTTCATGGCAGCGGCGGCCTGCAGCTGTGTTTCCAGGTCTGCCATATCCTGGTTGGCGTAGCGGAAGCGGGAGGCCTTGGACAGGCGGATGCCGTCGATGATGGAGGCGTGGTTCAGCGCGTCGGAAATGATCGCGTCCCCGGCACCGAACAAGGATTCAAACACACCGCCGTTGGCGTCAAAGCAGGAGGAGAACAGAATGGTTTCCTCGGTGCCCAGGAAGTCCGAGACGGCGGTTTCCAGCTGGAGGTGCAGGTCCTGGGTACCGCAGATGAAGCGGACGCTGGCCATGCCAAAGCCGTGGCTGTCCATGGCGGCCTTGGCTGCGGCGATGATCTCTGGGTGGTCGGCCAGGCCCAGGTAGTTGTTGGCGCAAAAGTTCAGCACTGTTGAACTGGCACCATCCAGCGGCCCGGCCGAGACATGGCTGGACTGCGGCGAGGTGATACGCCGTTCGGTTTTGAACAACCCTGCGGCACGGATTTCATCCAGCTCCGCGGCGAGCTGGTCTTTCATTGCGGTGTACATGGTGCTCCTTGGGTGAGGGTTCGAATGGCGGGGGCGGGTGGGTGAGCTTAGGAAAAGACGGACCAGTCAAGGAGCACTTTGCCACCTTGGCCGGATTTTGCAATGTCAAAGGCCTGTTCCCATTCGGTGGCGGGCAGGCGGTCCGTGACCACGGAGGACACCGCTGCACGCAGGACCGGGTTGGAGCAGACCATGGCACTCATGGTGTACCACGTCTCATACATTTCACGGCCGTAGATTCCCTTGAGCGTGAGCATGTGCGTGACCATTTTGGACCAGTTGATGTCGATGGACTCACTCGGCAGGCCCAGCATGGCAATCCGTCCGCCGTGGTTCATGTTCTCTATCATCTCCGGCAGCGCGGTGCGGTGGCCGGACATTTCCATGCCGACGTCGAATCCCTCGCGCAGGCCGAGTTCCCGCTGGGCGTCCCTCAACCGTGTGGTGGCGACGTTGACGGCCAGGTCTGCGCCCATCGAAGCGGCCATGGCCAATCTCGGTTCCGAGACATCGGTGATGGCGATCTTGCGTGCGCCGGCGTGGCGGGCCACGGCGACGGCCATGAGCCCGATCGGCCCCGCACCGGTGATCAGTACGTCCTCCCCCACCAGGTCGAAACTCAGTGCGGTGTGAACTGCATTGCCCAGCGGGTCAAAGAGTGCGCCCAGCTCATCGGTGATGGAAGGGTCGTGGTGTACCCAGACGTTTGATTCGGGGATCACCACGTATTCGGCAAACGCACCGTCGCGCTGTACACCCACCGAAACCGTGTTGATGCACATGTGGCGGCGCCCGGCGCGGCAGTTGCGGCACATGCCGCAAACCACGTGCCCTTCGCCGGAGACCTTGTCCCCAATATTGACAGTGCGGACGTCGGCACCCACTTCCACCACCTCGCCGTAAAATTCATGGCCCGGGATCAGCGGCGTTTTGATGGTTGCCGCAGCCCATGCATCCCATGCTTGGATGTGCAGGTCGGTGCCGCACAGGCCCGTCGTGCTGACCTTGATTTTTACGTCACTGGACCCGGTTTCAGGTTCCGGCCGGTCGACGAGTTCGAACCCGGCATGCGCACCGGATTTGTAGAGGGCCTTCATGGGTACGACTTCCTTCTTTTGGTGGTGTGCTTTCCATTACAGCCCCTAAAACCGTTTAGCACAATCGATACTTTCTCCATCAACGATTAAGTAATTACTAAATGGTATTCTGGCGGAATGGACCTTCACCAACTGCAAATGCTGCGCGAGCTCGGAGAGCTGGGAAGCGTCAAGGCGGTCGCCGAAACCTTATCCATCACGCCGTCGGCCGTATCCCAGCAAATTTCGCTGCTCCAGCGCCAGGTGGACATCCCGCTGACACGCAAGGACGGCCGAAATCTTGTCCTGACGGATGCCGGCCGGGTGCTTGCCGACGCCGGCGCGGAAGTCGCCAACGCCATGGCCACGGCCAAGGCCGCCATTGGTGCCTACCAGCACGACGCCGGCGGAACCGTCACGATCAGCGGTTTCCACAGTGCAGGGCAGGCCCTCTTCGCGCCGCTGGTGCGTCGCTTGGCAGCCATGAGGGATGCTACGCCAACACACAACGTCGGAGTGCCGCGACTAAAGTTTTCGGACGAGGACGTGGCCCAGCACGACTTCCCGGCACTGACCGCCAAGTACGATTTAGTGCTGGCGCACCGCATGGACCACAGCCCTGAATGGCCGCAATCCCGGGTTCGTGTCATCCCCTTGGCCCATGAACCGCTGGACATCGCCGTGGCAGCGGATCATCCGCTGGCGGCAAAGGCATCCTTGTCACCGCAAGACGTGGTGGCTTACCCGTGGGTGGCCAGTCGCAGTGGCTACTCCCCCGCGGACATGCTCACTGCCATCGGCGCCGTGGCCAGCCAACCCATCAACGTGGTGCACCGCATCAACGACTACCTGGCGGCAGCCGCACTCGTGTCCACGGGCGAGGTCATTGGCCTGCTGCCCCGGTACACCTCCAGCCCGGCCTTGAACCCGGGCGTGGTGCTGCGTCCGCTGACCGGCATCAGCACACGGCGCCGCATCGATCTGCTGGCCCGCCCGGAGAACTTCAAGCGCACGTCCGTGATGCTCGTGGCCAAGGCACTGCAGGACGTCATGGCTGAACTGACCGCCGACTGATCCCACCCCGTTCCGCCGGCGGCGGGCCATGCTGGCGGCGGGCCGTGAATTTTCACCAGCCGCCGCCAGCATGGCACGCCGTCACCGCAGGGTTCCTCCTACCGGGCCGGCTGGCCTGCGTCGAAGTACGCGATGAGTTCGGCCGGGAGATCCGGCACATTAAGCGCGCCGCCGCCGCTGCGCAGTGACTGCGCAGCCAGAACGCCAGCGGCCACGGAGGCGCGTGCGGCCACAGGCGAAGTGGCGGTGGCGCCGCCGTCGCGCGCGAAGCGTAGGAACTCGGCGATCAGCAGCGGGTCCGCGCCGCCATGGCCGCCGTCCCCGTCCTTGATCTCCACTTTTTGATCCGGCTCTACAAATCCGCCCTGGCTGCGGGTGGTCCAGACGTGGATGAAGTCCCCGGGTCCGTCGCCGAAGTTCTCAATCCGGCCCTTCGTGCCGATGACCGTGTAGTTGCGCCAGTAGTCGGGCGTGAAGTGGCACTGCTGGTAGGAGGCCAGCGCTCCATTGTCCAAGACCATCTGCATCATGGAAATGTCCTCCACGTCGATGACGGGGTTCAGTTCCGTCTGCTCCGTGGGCGGCCAATTCTCCAGTGAGAACCAGTCGCCCATGCGGCGGTCGCTGTTGTCCCGGCGGTTGGTGATGGACCCGTAGACGGCCAGGTCGCCGATCGCCGAAACCCGCTTCGAGTAGCCGCCGGCGAGCCAGTGGATCACGTCAATGTCGTGCGCACCCTTTTGCAGCAGCAGGCTGGTGGTGTTGGCGCGTTCGGCGTGCCAGTCCTTGAAGTAGTAGTCTCCGCCGTTGCCAACAAAGTGCCGGCACCATACGGCCTTGACCTCGCCAATGGTGCCAGCTTGGATCAGCTCGCGCATCTGCACCACCACCGGCATGTGGCGCATGTTATGTCCCACATACAGCCGCGTTCCGCTGGTGTACGCCGCGGTGAGAATGGCATCTGCCGCCTCCAACGTGACATCCAGCGGCTTTTCGCAGAACGTGGCGATGCCCGCCTTCAACGTCTGTACCGCGATTTCTGCGTGGCGGTTGTCCGGGGTGAGAACCAGCACCGCATCCAGCCCGGCACCCAACAGTTCATCCAGGCTGGAGGTGATGGTCGCCGTCGGAATTTTCTCCGCCGCATCCTTGCGGCCGCGCTCCGAGATGTCACAGACCATGACCACCTCGGACCCGGCGCCAGGCTTGTGTACGTGCCGCCACAGCGAGGCCCGCAGTCCGAAACCAACGATTCCGACCCGCAGGTCCGTGGTTTTCCGTGCATACTCAGGTGCCTCTGCCAGTAAATCAGTCACAAGTTCTCTTCTCTCTTTCACGTCATTCAAAAATTTCACAAGTATTGCGGACGGTCGATGATTCGCGGACCAGTAGTTGCCATGGGAATTCCAACACAGTGGCGGGTGCATCTGGATGCTGTGCCCGATGCACCAGGAACTCAGCCAGACCTGAGAAAAAACCCACCGGGCCAACGCTGCTCAATGACGGAACCATGGCCTCGCCCTGGGTGGTGTTGCCAACGCCGAAAACTACAAGATCCTGCGGCACGGCGAGCCGCAGCCCGAGTGCCGCTTGGATGGCTGCGATGGCAGCAAAGTCAGAGGTGGCAAAGATGGCCGTTGGGGGGTCCGGTTGCTGCAACAACGCCAAGGTGGCCTGATAGGCACCCATTTCCTCACCTTCAAAAGGCGCAACATAATCGTTGCGGAATGCCAGACCGGCCCGTTTGAGACCTGCTAGGTACGCGCCATACCTGGGCGGGGCGGTGGTGCGCAGGCTGCGGGCCGGTGTCAAGCACGCAACTTTGCTACTGCCGGCGGTCAAATGGTCCATGGCTTGATCCATGCTGTCTCCGGCAAGGGAACGGATCACATCAAAACCATCCGGCGCCAGCGTTTCACTGAACACCACCAGTTTGTTGCTCTTGGCCAATTTGGCCAGAAGTTGGGCGTCACCGTCCTCATCGGCAGCATCGATGAAGATGACGTCGGCCCCTTGGCGTTTGATCGCCGTGCGCCAGTCCGTGTCGGCAAGGATCATCGGCGTAATCCCGGCCGCAGCGACGGCGGCGCCCACGGCTTTGCTCACGGACAACGACCACGGGTCCGACAGCATGGTCAACGAGAGCATCATCAAATTCGACTTGCCGGTCCGGATGGTTCGTGCCGCTTGGTTGGGCCGGTAGCCCAGCCGAGTGGCGGCAGCGCGCACCCGCTCTGTGGTGGCCTCGGAAATGCCTGAACCCTTACTCTTGGTCCGGCCAGCCAACACGTAGGAGACCGTTGCGGTGGAAACTCCCGCCTCTGCCGCCACAGTTTTGATGGTGGGCATGCTCATGCCAACCGCCTCCTTCTTCGTGTTGATGAGGGTTGCCTTGTCCAAGGTCGCCGGCCCACCATAGCAGTGTGCCGGCAACCCTCGGGAGAAATGAACCGCTACTTTTTGACGGGCTGCAAGGTGAACACGGGGGCTTCAGGGTTCAAGTCTGCAGCATATTCCTCACGGATTTTATCTCCGCCCTCGGACTTCCAGCGCTTGAGGACATCTGCGTGCTCGGAGACCTGGGCACGGCCGGTGATGATGTCGATCGTCTTGTCCCGCACAATCTTGGTGATTTTCGGGCCGACCTTGGCATTGGTGTCGGAGTAGGAACCGTTCGTGGGGTTGCGCCACGCAAATTCGAGCAGCTGCTTTTCGGTCTCGTAGACATACTTCGTCACGTCGGGGAAGCCGGGGTTGAAGTTCACCCGTTCCGGTGCGGTCATGATGTTCAATGCACTGACCACCCCGGGCAGATCCTTCAACCCTTCCTTGGTAAGGATCGGGTTGCCATCGGCGTCAAAGTCGAAGTCCTTCCCGGCCTGGCCGTAGTTCTTCATGAGGTATTCTTCCGTGCCAAAGGGCGCAGAGAGCCAGTTGACCAGCTCCAGCTGTTCCTTGATGCGCGCTTCGTCGGCCTTCTTGAACGCTGTGAATCCTACAGTTCCGTAGCCCATGTCATAGGTGGGCTTGATGGTGCCGTCGAAGCTGAAGGGCACCAGGATTTCAATGTCCGTTTTTGCGTCCAGCGCCTTGTAGCTGCCGAGGTCGCGCGGGCCGGATGTCACTACGGCGCCGAGGGAGCCGTTGATGATCTTGGCCTTGGTGTTCGTGACGTTGACGTCGGGGTAGAAGGCGCCGGCGGCGAAGAGCTTGGCGGCGTATTCCAGGCCGGCCACGTAGGCGTCCGTCTCATACAGGTGGGTCAGGCTGCGGTCAGCGTTGACGGCCCAGCCGTTGGGGGCGCCCAGCCATTCGGTGATCATGTGGAGCATGTTGATGTAGGCCGGTTCCAGGGCGTACTGCTTCTTGGCGGGATCGCTCAATTCCTTGACCTTGTCGAAGAACTCGTCGGCGTCCTTGGCGTTCAGGCCGCCCACCTTTTCCCACGTGGCCTTGTTGCCGACCATGACCTGGCCAAACGGCGTGCTGGGGATGGGGGCACCCCAGATTTTCCCGTTGACGACGGCGGTGCGCCAGGAATCGGGCTTGAGTGCGGCCAGGTTGGGGTACTTCAGCACGGCGTCACCGGAAAGGTGGGGGGTCAGGTCCTCAAACTTGGCTTCCAGCATCGGTCCGACGTTCGGGATGCCCTGGTTCGGTGGGATCCACATGAGATCCGGCAGGGTGTCGCTGGCTAGGATCGTGGCAAATTTGGCGGGGTATCCGTCTCCGATGTCTTCAACAATCTGCATGTTGAACTCCCCTCCCAGCGAGGTGTTCAGGCGCTGCCAGAAATCGTTGTCCGGCATGGCCGGTGCCATGACCTCGAACGTCTCGGACAGGACGCTGACAGGACCTGTCAAGGGTTTGGCCGTGGTCGAGGCAACGGGCTTGGGCATGGCGATGAAGCCAGCTTCCAAACCATCTGAATTGCCTGCCAGTTCCGCAGTGACGGCAGTGAACTCCTTGTAGGTGGGCAGCGTTACCGTTTTGGAGGCGACAGCCCCACCGCTCTTTTCAGACTGGTTTCCGCACGCTGACAATGTTCCGCTGAGCGCCACGGCCGCGACGGAGATTCCGGCGAGGCCAAGGAAATTGCGGCGTGAAACTGCAACGCCGTTGCTGGAGCGTTTCATGATGGACCCATTTCTGTAGATGATGAAAAGTTGATGAAGCTTGTTTTTGCGTTGCTGTTGCTGCTCGACTTGGTGCCGGTCAGCCCTTGATGGCGCCGGTGATGACGCCCTTGTTGAAGTGCTTTTGAAGGAAGGGGTAGACAAGCAGGATCGGCAGGAGCGCGATTACCACAATTGCCATCTGCATTGACTGCGGCGGCGGTGCGGACGTGACGCCAATGGCTTCAGCCATGGAGCCGCCCTGGACCACATAGTTGCGCAGCACCAGCTGTACCGGGTACAGGGTCTGGTCGTTGATGTACAGCATGGCGTTGAAGAATGCGTTCCAAAAACTCACCGCATAGAACAGCCCCACGACGGCGATGACAGCCTTGGAGAGCGGAAGGACAATCTTGCGCAGGATCATGAAGTCGCTGGCACCGTCGATCCGCGCCGCTTCAATGAGCTCAACGGGAATGTTCATGAAGAAGGAGCGCATCACCACGAAGTTGAAGGCGGCAAAGGTGCCTGGCAGAATCAGCGACCATACAGAGTTCAGCAGGCCCAGCTGCTTGACCATCAGGAACATCGGAATCAGCCCAGGGGCAAAGAGCAGGGTGAACAGGACCAACAGCAGCACAGGACGGCCGAACATGACCGGACGGCTGGTGGCATAGGCCATCGTGATCGTGACGAAGAGCGCCAGGAAGGTGCCCACCGCCGTGATGAAGGCGCTGACACCCAGCGCACGGAACATGAACTCACCGCTGAAGATCGCCTGGTAGGCGGCAAAGGTCGGGTGCGTGGGCCACAGCACGAATCCGCCGGCGGCGATGAGCTGGTCATCGTCGGCAATGGACGTGGAGACCACTAGGAGGATCGGGAGCACGATGGAAAGGGTGATTCCACCGATGATCACTGCCTTGATGGCGTTATAGAACGGTGAAGCCGGTTCCTTCCACACGGGGCGGGAGGGGTTGAAGGTCAGGCCCTTGGCCTGGCGTTTGGCTGTTCGCCGTTCATGAATTGTCGTCGTCATGATTGTCTCCTGTTGCGGCATAGTCCTGGCGGGGGCCGGGAACTAGCCGACCTTCTTTTGAAAGATTCCGGGCTCGCCCATTTTGTGCGCGAACTTGTTGGCGGCAAAGATCAACAGTGCCCCAACGACGCCCTTGGCCAGTCCTGCGGCAGCGCCCATGCTCCAGCCGCCACCGACAACTCCGGCAAAGTACGTGAAGGTATCCAGCACTTCTGCGGCACCTGGCCCGACGGCGTCGTGCTGGAGGAGGAACTGTTCAAAGCCGACGCTGAGGATGTCGCCAATGCGCAGGATCAGCAGCAACACGATGATGGAGCGCAGGCCTGGAAGCGTGATGTGCCACATACGACGCCACCGTCCGGCACCGTCCGCAGCGGCTGCTTCGTAGAGCGAGCCGTCAATGGCGGCCAGGGAAGCCAGGAAGATGATCATGGCCCACCCTGCGTCCTTCCAGACCAGCTGGATGGTGGCCAGCAGGGGGAAGGTGTCCGGGTTCGTCATGAACGGGATGGTGTCCAGACCCAGATCGCGCAGTGAGTTGTTGACCAGTCCCGCCCCGCCCAGCACCTGCTGGAACAAGGCGATGACCAAAACCCATGACAGGAAGTGCGGCAGGTAGACCAGTGATTGGAACCAGCGGCGGATCCTGGTACTGATCAGTGAGTCGACAATCAGGGCCAGGCCCAACGGTACGGGGAAGAACAGCAGCAGCTGCCACACAGCCAGCACGATGGTGTTGCGCAATGCCACCCAGAAATCCGGGTTGAAGTAGAGATCGAAGAAGTTCTGCACGCCCACCCAGTCGCTGCCGGTGATGCCCAGGAACGGCTGGTAGTCCTGAAAGGCGATGACGTTGCCCAGGATGGGGATGTAAAAGAACAGGGCCAGGAAAATGACGCCGGGAATCATCATCAGCAGCATCTGCTTGTCACGGCGCAGCCTGAGCTTCCACGAGACTGCGCGGACTGCTACACCGTCGTGATGGGCAAGCTTTTTTGAGCGCTGTTTGCGGCTGGGCGCCTTGGTGGGGCCAGTCGGTTGGCTGGTCTGCTCAACGGCTGCTTGAAGCTGCTTCACCGGCTCCTGTTGGGTCTGGCTCATCGACTCTCCTGATTCGTTTCCACGGTGCTCCCCCGACATACTCGCCTCGGCCCGTGTTCTGGGCCAGCTGGTCGGTTAACCGTTTAACAAACATAAGTGTCACAGATCACTTCTGCAAGCTACTGATGGGTATTGTTTTGAATTGAGCCAAATGGACAGGGCTCGGGAGGTAATTCGAACATCTTGGGCTGTTCAGGCAGCAAAAAGCCCCCGTTTGCGCTTTAGGCGCCCGATGGACGGGACACTGAAAGCACAAACGGGGGCTGGGTCGCTACAAGCTGGGTCGCTACAAGCCTGAGCGCAGCGGGCTGGTGTCAGCCCTCCACGCCGAGCGTCTTCAGGATCAACTCGCGCACACGGCCGGCGTCGGCCTGCCCGCGGGTCACCTTCATGACGCCGCCCACAATGGCTCCCACGGCCTGAACCTTGCCGCCACGGATCTTATCCGCCACGTCGGGCTGGGCCGCCAGGGCTTCATCGATGGCCGTCTGCAGGGCACCGTCGTCGGACACCACGGCGAGCCCGCGCTTCTGCACGACTTCTGCCGGTGTGCCTTCGCCTTCAAGGACGCCGTCCAGGACCTTGCGGGCCAGCTTGTCATTGATGGACCCTGCGGCGATCAGCTTTTCAATCTCCACCACGACGGCGGGCGTGACGCCCAACGCTGCGGGGTCGACGTCGGCCAGCTTGGCGCGGCGGGCAATCTCGCCCATCCACCACTTGCGCGCCGCTGCCGCAGAAGCACCGGCGGCAATGGTTTCCTCGATTTCGCCCATGAGACCGGCATTGACCACATCGCGGAATTCCAGATCCGAATAGCCCCAGTCGGCCTGCAGTCGCTTGCGGCGCTCGGCCGGCGGCTCGGGCAGGGTGGCGCGCAGCTCCTCGACCCATTCGGCCGTGGTCACGATGGGCACCAGGTCGGGCTCCGGGAAGTAGCGGTAGTCGTCGGCGTCGGACTTGGGGCGCCCCGACGTCGTCGACTTCGTGTCCTCATGCCAGTGACGGGTTTCCTGGATGATCTTCACTCCGGAATCGAGGACGGCAGCGTGGCGCTGGATCTCAAACTTCACCGCATTCTCGACGGCGCGCAGCGAGTTCACGTTCTTCGTCTCGGTGCGCGTGCCGAACTTTTCCTGACCGTAGGGGCGCAGGGAGACGTTCGCATCGCAACGGACGTTGCCGCGCTCCATCTTGGCGTCGGAAACGCCCAGGTTCTTCACGATTTCACGCACGGCCGCAACGTAGGCCTTGGCCAGCTCGGGGGCGCGTGAACCGGCGCCTTCGATGGGCTTGGTGACAATCTCCACCAGCGGCACACCGGAGCGGTTGTAGTCCACGAGGGAGAAGTCGGCGCCCTGAATGCGGCCGGTGGCGCCACCCATGTGGGTGAGCTTTCCGGCGTCTTCCTCCATGTGGGCGCGCTCGATCTCAACATGGAAAACCGTGCCGTCCTCGAGCTCAATGTCCAGCCAGCCGTCGTAGCAGATCGGGTCCTCGTACTGGGAGGTCTGGAAGTTCTTCGGGGTGTCCGGGTAGAAGTACTGCTTGCGGGCGAACGTGCAGTGCTCGGCGATCTTGCAGTTCAGCGCCAACCCGATCAGGATCGAGGACTCCACAGCCTTTTTGTTCACCACCGGCAGCACGCCGGGCAGGCCCAGGCACACTTCGTTGACGTTGGAGTTTGGCGTATCGCCAAAGACGTTGGGGGCCGAGGAGAACATCTTGGTCTTCGTGTTCAACTCAACGTGAACCTCAAAGCCCAGGACGGGGTCGTACTTTTCCATGGCTTCTTCGAAGCTCAAAATGGTCTCGGTGCTCATTAGTTAGCCTCCTTGGCTGCAGCAGCGGTCTTGACAAGCTCGGCCAGCGCTGGTGCCTTGTCCAGGATGGGACCGCCCCACTGGGCTTCCAGCAGAGATTCCAGCACGGCGCCCACACGGTACAGGCGGGCGTCCTCGCGGGCCGGGGCCAGCAGCTGGATGCCAACAGGCAAACCGTCTTCATCGGCCAAGCCACCCGGCAGGGTCAGTCCGGGCACACCGGCCAGGTTCGCCGGGATCGTGGCAATGTCGTTCAGGTACATCGACAGCGGGTCGTGGATCTTCTCGCCCAACTTGAACGCCGTCACGGGCGACGTCGGGGAAATCAGCACGTCCACCTGCGCGAAGGCTGCGGCGAAGTCGTTCTGGATGAGCGTGCGCACCTTCTGGGCCGAGCCATAGTAGGCGTCGTAGTAGCCGGCGCTCAGTGCGTAGGTGCCCAGGATGATGCGGCGCTTGACCTCGTCGCCGAAGCCGGCAGCGCGGGTGGCGCTCATGACGCGCTCAATGGTGAGCGGGCCCTCGGTGGGCAGCGTGCGCATGCCGAAGCGGACGCCGTCGTACTTGGCCAGGTTGGAGGAAGCCTCCGACGGCATGATCAGGTAGTAGGCACCGAGTGCGTAGCCAAAGTTCGGGCAGGAGACCTCGACGATCTCAGCCCCGGCGCTGCGCAGCAGTTCCACGGACTCGTTGAAGCGGTTTTCAACACCGGCCTGGAAGCCTTCGCCGTGCAGTTCCTTGATGACGCCGACCTTCATGCCCTTCACGTTGCCCAAACGGGCAGCGGCGACGAGGCCGGTGGACGGGTCGGTCAGCGAGGTGGAGTCCAGTGGGTCGTAGCCACCGATGACTTCCTGCAACAGCGCGGAGTCCAAAACGGTGCGCGAAACCGGGCCGATCTGGTCCAATGAGGATGCCATGGCGATGGCGCCGTAGCGTGAAACGGCACCGTAGGTGGGCTTCACGCCCACGGTTCCGGTGACGGCGCCGGGCTGGCGGATGGAACCGCCGGTATCCGTGCCCAGCGCCAGTGGCGCCTCAAATGCCGCCACTGCGGCAGCGGAGCCGCCACCGGAACCACCGGGGATCCGGTCGAGGTCCCAGGGGTTGCGGGTGGGGCCGTAGGCGGAGTGCTCAGTGGAGGAACCCATGGCGAATTCGTCCAAGTTCGTCTTGCCCAGCAACGGCATCCGTGCTTCGCGCAGCTTTTTCACCACGGTGGCGTCGTAGGGGCTCATCCAGCCCTCGAGGATCTTGGAGGCTGCCGTGGTGGGCTGGCCCTTCGTGACGATCAGGTCCTTGACGGCGATCGGCACACCGGCCAGCTCATGCAGTTCTTCCCCGGCAGCGCGGCGCGCATCGACGTCAGCTGCGACGGCGAGCGCTTCGTCGGTGTTCACGTGCAGGAATGCGTGGACGCCGCGCGCGCCGCCGTCGACCTCGGCAATGCGGTCAAGGTGCGCCTGGGTCAGTTCGACGGCGGACACCTCCTTGGCGGCCAGCTTGGCGGCCATGGCGGACGCGCTTGAACGAATCAGTTCGTTGGCAGTCATGGTTTAGCTTTCCTCCAAAATTGCGGGCACCTTGAAACGGCCGGAGGCGGCATCCGGGGCGCCGGAGAGCGCTTCTTCCACTGTGAGCACGTGGCCCACCACATCTTCGCGCATGACGTTTGTCAGCGGAATCGGGTGTGAGGTGGCGGGAACGTCGTCCCCTGCAGCCTCGCTGACGCTCTTGATCGAATCCACAATCACTGCCAGTTCAGTGGCCATGCGGTCCAGTTCGTCGTCGCTCATCTCGATGTGAGCCAGTTGCGCCAGATGCGCCACCTCGTCACGGTTGATCGCAGCCATGGATCTCCCCTATAAGAAAAAGAATATTTGTGTCGCTACTAGCTTAGTCGCCTCAGACAGGGTCAAATCCCGCCTGCCTTTAGAGCGGGTTCTTCGCCCCTGCGCGCCCACACCCGGGACTTGTGGGCGGACAAGGCAAGCAGCACCAGAATGTCCAGCGGGAGGCCGAACACGTTGGTGGTCAGTGTGGTGGACTCGCCGCTGAAGAAGGCAAATGCTGCAATGGCCACGAGCAGCCCGCTGTAGGCCATCGACGCTATCCTGGCCCAGTTGCTTCCGCGGAACACACCAATGGCAAGCAGCAGGTAGGCGGCAACACCCACGGCCCCCACCACGATGACGATGATGCGCACCACCGTCAATATTTGCTGGTCCGCAGTGGTCAAGGACACGCCGGCATCGTCAAGAAGTACTGGCCACTGCGTGACAATCATGGCCACCGTCACCAGTCCCACCACCACGCGGATAGCCATCAGGACCACCCCCAAGGCCGTGGATGCGGGGCGCCTGCGTGCCAGTGCGGCCCTTCGCGCAGCCAGGTCCGGGCCCAGTGGGTTGCCGTCAGCGGCAATGGTGACAGGTCCGACGTCGACCACGGGCAGGTTGCCGTCGGTTTCGATACTGTCCCCGCCGCCGTTGCGTGAGTGGTAGCCGGTGGCGAAATCCTCGATCACCCGCACCTCGATCCCGGGGCCGCCCGACTTGAGCGTTTCCACGATGTGGTCCCGCTCCGTGTCAGTGTCTGCGTCGATCTTGTGCGTGATCTGCAAGGTAAAAAGTGAAAAGCCCACGGCCCGGTCAAAGGTCCCCGCAGCCAACCAGTCGGCCCCATGCCCGCCAGGAAGCAGCCAACCATCCGGGCAACGCCAGAACCGCACGTGGTGCCGCTTGGCCGGATTTCCTGCCACTTCCTGCTGATAGGCGAGATCCTGCTGGTGGCCAAATAACAACAGCGGGCTCACCGGAGCCTCATCGTAGCTTCGCCTGAAGATGGTGGAGGTGACGATCCGCCAACTCGAGGCAAAAGTCACCGGATCCGCCCGAATCCAGCCGGACCGGGTCATGGCCTCATGCAGCTGGGCTTCACTGCCGACAATGGCAAGGTTGATGGGATCACCCAGCAATCCGTCGCTGGTCCGAGCCCGGCCAATGAAGTAGTCCGGAACGTAGATGGATGTCAGAATGCGGTGGAGGCGGGGCAGCACCAAATAGGCCAGAACCAACCAGAACAGGACGAAGAACAGAATCACGGTCCAGCCCCAGACGAATCCTTCGGAAAGGACCAGCCACGCCAGCCACACTGCTGCGAGGCCGCTGAAGGCGAAGGCAATGTTGTCCACCACAGCGTTGATGGAACGCCGCCGCCCACTCTTGGGATTCCCCTGCTTCTTGTTCATCGCCGGTGATCCTTGGAATCGTTAGGTGAGGGGGTGCGCATGTGGCCATCATAGTGCCGGGCTGCATGCCCCTGCCCGCGCAGTTCCGCTTATACGGCTTTTACAGCGCCATTCGGTAAACGCGGAGCATCTTTCCATTTTCCGGGATGGGCCAATCGCGCGAGGGAACCCGCGAGAAGCCAAGCTTGCGATACAGGGCGTGCGCCGCCTGCCAGTCATCCCCTGTGGTGAGGCTGACCGCATGGATGCCCGCATCTGCGCGGGCCCGCTCCAAAATCCAGGACACCATGGCACGTCCGGCACCGCTTCGCTGCACCTTCGGATCCACCACCAGAAGACGGAATTCCAGTTCATCGGTCAAGGCGATGTCGGCCCACTCGTCACCGAAGACTGCCAGTGTGGCCGAGCCGATGACCACTCCCTCGCGCTCGGCCACGATGATGTGCGCCGCTGCCGCACGCTCCCCCACCCGCATGATCTTTTGCATATAGGGGTATTCGACACTGTCAAAGTACCCCGCGCCAAGGTAGGCGTCTGCTGTGATTCGCGCAACGGCGTCGTAGTCTGCTGTGGTGATGGGTCGAACTGCAATGCTCATGCGCGTAGGGGGTCCTCAGGCTGTGAATCAGGTGTTTATTCAGTGCCTATTATGCCTTCCCACCGTCTTGGTTGCCTGTGAACAACTTCCCCAGCTCGCGGCCCTTGGGCACGCCGAGCCCCGTGCAGGCGTCCCACCCCGGGGTGGCGTTGTAGCTGCCGTTGTTTCCAACGGTGATGTCCCGGAACCCCGGCGCAGCCTGACCCGTGGCGGCGTTGGCGTAAAGGACCGGGTGCAGCAGACCCAGCCCGTGCCCGGCGGATTGGGACAGGCGCGCAATGAGCGCAGCCCACAGCGGAGCGACGGCGCTGGTGCCGCCAATGACCATGTCCTGGCCGTCGACCCGTACTTGGTAGCCGGTTTGCGGGTCGGCTACGGCTGCCACGTCCGGCACTCCACGGCCGGTGGGAACCTTGGGCGGCTTCGTTCCCGCCGAAACTCTCACATGTTGCTGCCATGTTGGAAGTGGAAAAGTGTCGCTGACACCTCCGCCGGTGGCAGAATTGGTGGCGTCATTCCACACTGTCTCCGCAGACACCTGCCCGGTGGCCGGGTTGGCCAAAAGCCGTGTCCCTCCGCACGCCAGCGCATGTGGACTGGAGGCCGGGAAGTCCGTGTGGTTCCGCCCGTCGGCAGTCGCATCGGCGCTGCCATTGTCACCGGCGGCAACCGTGACGGACACACCCAGCAGGGCGGCGTCCACAAACGCGCTGTCCATCGTTTGGCGTGCCTGCTCCGTCCACTCATCCTCACTTTGGCCCCAGCTGACGCTGATGACCGCCGGTGTGGGCGTGTCGTGGGTGGCTTGGACTATTGCGTCTGCAAAACCGGCATCCGTGTTGGGGGCGAAGTACACCTTGATCGCGGCACCCGGTGCCAGTGCACCGACCACCTGGATGTCCAAGAGTACTTCCCCGTCGGCACCTTGCGGATCCTGGCCTGGTACATTCACCGCCCCGTCCACACTGACGGCGGTGACGGTGGGACTGGTAATGCCCAGACCGGCAAAGTAGGCGTCCAAGTCGCCTTGGTCAAACCCGCCACCAAGTTCAATGATCGCCACGGTTTGACCCGAGCCGTCCGTGCCCTCGGGAAACTCGTAGATCACCCCGAGCTGCGGCGGGGTGTAACTTATTGAAGCGGAGGCTGCTGGCGAGATGTGAAACTGAGTCCGTGCCTGCGCCCTGTCATCCAGGCCCAGCACTGCAGTAACCACCCCCTCCAGTGCGGCGGGCACACTCAACCCGCCAGTCCTGTGCCTGTAGGTGCCGGAACTGTTGGTGCCCGTATCCGCCGCCAGTTCCAACGTGGTCCCGAAGATGCCGCCCATTAGCCCGGCCGGACCACGGACCCGCAACCTGCGCTTGGCCGCATCGGCCTCCGTCACGGTGGCACCAAGGCCTTCCAATGTCTCCTTGACCAGATCCATGTCCTCGTTGCTAGCCCCGTATTCGGCTAGCCCCTCCGAGGCTATTCCGCCTGCGAGGGCACTATCCGGGACGGCACTCTTGCGGCGCACGAACACACTGACTTCAAGCGGCTCTTCCTGGAGTGCGCCGGGACGCAGTTCCCTTGCTGCGGGCGGGGCGAGCACAAAATTTCTTGCGGGTTCGCGCTCACTGCCAGGCAACGGGACCAGATCCGGCAGTTTGACGTGTTGGTTCGCGCTGGCGCCATTATCCATGCCTGTATTCATGTCCCTCACCGTTCCATGCCTCTGCGGCCAATGCGCCTGTGGGGCGCCTTAAGGCTGATGATACGAGCCTTCCGTGGAGGGCACAATGAGTTGACTGCGCCCCTCACGGCTGGGCGCCTTAGCTTGTGCCGTCGGCAAGAGTGGGGCCGCTGTCCCCCGTGCGTGCAGCACTGGCCACGATGTCCTTGATTTCATCCGTTTCAAACCCGGAGTGGACGGCCCAGATGTAGGTCACGATGCCCACGAGCAGTTCCACGCCCATGCCCCACGGGAACTTGAATATGGGATCGTCAAGCGGGCCGTAGACGCCCAGGTAGCCGACGAGCATTGACGCCAACAGAAGCCAGATCAGCCACCACGTGGCGTTGACATGCCGGCGTCCAACGGCATTGCTGAACAGCCACACGGCACCACAGAACGCCAGAACAAGGACGCAGAACACTGTGTAGTAGACAATAAACGGCCAAGCACCGGGTCGCGCGCCGTTGCCTCCCGTCAACACCCATCCGCTGACCGTGGACATCCAAATCCACAGGACAAAGAACACGACGCTGATGATGCCGCTGATCACTGGACGAATCCAACCGCTCTTCCACGCGTAGTAGGCCGTGAAGAACGGCAGCCCGATGAAAGTGGCGGTAATGACATTGGTCAGCGTTGAAAAGCCGCTCCAGTACAGAATCAACACTGCTGCGAGGAAGGAAATCGGTGACCAGAAATGGAAGGCACGAAGCCGGAATGGCCGTTCGAGGGCGGCGGCGGTCTTCCGGAGCACCGGCAGTCCAACACCGCCCATGATGTAGGTCAGCACGGCTGCGGAGCTGATGAAGCCGACCAGCTGGTACCAGCTGGGCGCGGGGACAAAGAACACGCAGCCAACAACGGCCGAGACCAGCAGTGCCAGCCAGGGAATTCCGAAGCGGTTACTGACAGTGAATTTTCGTGGCACGTTCCGGTGCACGCCCAGGCCGTAGCCGGTGCGGGCTCCGGTGCCCAGGTAGACCCACCCGGTAGCCATCGGGGAGATGGCGGCGTCGATGAGCAGGAACGTGCCCAAGGCTGCCAACGCGGCAAGGTTGGCGGAGTCAAGGGCGTGGAACAGCGGACCGTCCGCCCATCCACCGGTTGTCAACTTGTCCCATTGGCCGCCTTGCAGCCCCATGTCCTTCCAGTTGATGGCACCGATGAACGCAACCTGCAACAAGGTGTAAATCACGGCCGGAATGGCAATGGACCCGATGGTCGCCAAGGGCACATTGCGCTGGGGGTTGCGCACTTCCCCGCCGTAGTCCAGTGCTTGGCGGAAACCCAACAGGGAGAAGATGATGCCGGTGGTTGCAATGGCGTGGAAGATCGGTGGAACGCCGAGTGGGGCAAAGCCGCCATAGGAGGTGAAGTTGCTGCCGTTGAGGATGAAGAACAGAAAAATGAACGTCAGGGTCGGCAGGGCGATCTTCCACAGCGTCACCCAACGGTTGGATTCGGCAAGGAACTTGGCGCCGAAGAAATTCAAGACGAAGAAGAGCGCCATCAGGATGAAACCGCTGACGATCCCCCGTGGCCAGCTCAGCAGCTGCACGCCGTCGACCGTGGTCAGGAACCCGGTTTGGGGGAACCTGCCGCCAAGATACGTCAGCGTGGCTTCAGCCTCGATGGGTGGGATGGACACCACCGACAGCCAGTACGCCCAGCCGATGATCCAGCCGGAGAACGCGCCGTGGCTCAGGAACGTATAACGCACAATAGCCCCGGAACGGGGCAGCATTGCACCGAGTTCCAGATAGGTCAGGGCGATGAGAAAAACCAGAACCGAGGCGATGATCCAAGAAAGAATAGCTGCCGGTCCGGCAACTCCGGCGGCTGCCAACACTCCAAAAAGCCAGCCGGATCCAATTTGGGCGCTTACTCCCAGTAACAATAACTGCGTCAGGGACAAATTTCGTTTGAGGCCGCTGTCCGCAGATTCGAAGGTCCCGCGCTCTTCACTATGAGCGATGGTCATGGTCAACACTTCCTTGTGTATGACTTCAATCGGTTGTTTTCAGCGTACGCCCGCTATCCCCGGACAAGGAGGGTAGGAAGCATAAAAACTGCTAATCATTCGGTGTGGCGCGCAAAAATACCCCAATTATCCGCTAATATGCACACCTCACCAGCAGAAATTACTGCCACCGAGGTGGTGCCGAGCCAAATCCGCTGGCCGGAATGCTCGTTCCCACAGTGACGGCGCCTATCACCGCCGCGGACGGCAGCCTCCGCCCGGCGCACCGTGCCACCCAGCCGATCCTGCCACGCCTTGACGGCCGCCGCGGCACACAGATAGCCGGTGGCATGGTCAAGTGCCTGGACGGGAAGCGGGAACGGTTTTTCGCCCCCAA
>NZ_JAUNVV010000033.1:0-5691 GCF_030540645.1 Arthrobacter sp. | reverse complement strand
CCGGTGGCATGGTCAAGTGCCTGGACGGGAAGCGGGAACGGTTTTTCGCCCCCAAAGTGTTCCCTTCCCGCCTCCGCTATTCCACAACTCATTTGCACCAGCGAATCAAACCCGCGGCGATTCGCCCATGGGCCTCCCCAGCCGTAAGCATCAAGCCCAATGTCAATGAGCCACGGATAGTCCCTCCGCAGCACCGCCTCCGACAACCCGAACTTGTCCAGGGCATCGGGCGGTAGCCGTGAATGAAGATATCGGCCCCGGCCAGCAACTGACGAAGCGTGGCCAGCGCTGCCGCATCCCCCAGATCGAGGTGCGCACAGTGTTTGCCCACCGTCATCTACGCCTCAAGCCCCTGCTCCTGCCAGCCGGGGGGTCAATCCGCAACACTTCCGCTCCGTACATGGCCAGGAACCGGGTCGCGACAGGTCCGGCAATGACCCTCGTCAGATCCAACACCCGCACACCCTCCAACGGTCGTGCCCCAGTGGCGAGGCTTGCGCGGGCCCGGGTTCCGGCGTCGTCCATACCTGCGGAACGCGCCGCACCCCAGTGGACAAGGGGTTCAGCTGCCACGGCGCGCCCTTGCGGATGTTCGTGCCACTGTTCCGGCGACCGCATGAGGGCCGCGCAACCATTCGCGGCAACCACCTCCGCTTCCAGCGCTTCCCCACTCCAACGTACGACGGCGCCAGCCACCTCCAGGCGGTCGGCGCCCGCTTCCAGCCCCAGGACTTTCAGGGCGGCGGCGCGATGGTGAGCCGCATTCGTATGCAGCCGAATCCAACCGTCCGCGCAACGGTAGTCCCCCGCAATGGCATCCCACACCGGCGGCAGTTCCCAGCCAACAGGGATGAAGGAGAGCCCAAACCAAAGAGACGCCAAATTCCGGTCGATCTATATGTCTGCGGATGGGGCGCCGTGGTGGGTGGCCAGTTGGGCAATTGCGGTGGCGGCTTCGGCCATGGAAGCAACCGCCAACCCCGTCACATCGAAGGCGGAGGGAAGGGCTGCATCCCCTGTCACCTGCACATTGTCGGATACGTCGAAGGCACCGTTGCTGACGTCCATGGCAATACGGTACACCCGCAGCCGGCTTGGGAACGCGGCCATCCGGAGCCTTTCCTTTTGTCTGAATCCATACTGCAGCTGATGCGGCTGTTGACGCTCAGCACCCGCATCAGCGGCAGTATGAAATTGTTCGTTGGCGACGAACCCACCTCTGCTGCAGTATCAGCGAGTCCGAATCTGTGGACAACTTCAAGCTGTGGATATCTCCGGACAGGATTTCGATTTTCGGCCCAGACTGATTTCATGACTGCTCGATCAAGGCTTCCCGGGAAACTGGCCCGCCAGTCCTTCACTTACCGCGAAGGGCTCCTGGCGGGCGTCTCGGTGAGCCGAATGCGGGCAAGTGACCTGAGCGTTCCAAGCAGGGGGATACGGGTACCCCAGGAAGCAGGCCAACCACTGCTTGACCGGGTGCGGCCGTACACGAGCTTGGGCTTGGACAATTGGGTCTCCCATGTCACTCCAGCACAAATCCACGAAATGCCGCTGCCGTGGTTTGCCGAGGAAATCAGAACACTTCACTTGTCCCGCGTACCCGGCAGCGCCCATTCCCGTCGGCGCGGGGTGGCCGGACATTGCATCAATCTGACCAGCAGCGACATCGTGTGGATCGAGGGAGTGCCCGTGACAAGCCCGGCAAGGACGTTCCTGGATTTGGCCACCATACTGAGCCTCGACGACTTGGTGGCCGTAGCCGACCACTTGATCTGTGAGCATGACCGGCACTTTGGACCTCCCAAATGTGCCATCATCCCCGAGGAACAGCTGCGGGCCTATATTGGCGGCTTTCGCCATATTCCGGGACTGGTGAAGGCCAAAAGGGCGCTCGAGCTCATGCGGGTTGGCGTGGACTCCCCTCCCGAAACACGGCTCCGATTGATCTTGCACCGTTCAGGACTCCCTGAATTTTTGCCGAACTGCAAGATTGCCGGGGGTCCTGGTGAATTCGATGTTGGGCCCGACCTGGCCTGCAAGGAATACAAGGTGTGCGGCGAATACGAAGGTGAAATCCACCAGACTACCGAGAAGCAACTCCACGACCGCAACCGGGACGAGCGGACCCGCATCCGGGGATGGGTGCAGGTCAAGGTCTACAACGCCGATATGAAACGCGGCGAATCCCACGTCGTGGCAATGTTTGAGACGGCACTTCGGCAACAAGGATGGCACCCAAAGCCCTAGCCTGGCCCTTGACCGGCAAATATACTGCAGCTCCTGCGGGTCAGCGGGTCGGTGCCGAATCTGTACTGCAGCTCCTGCGGGTGCCAGCGCCGAACACCCACCGGAGCTGCAGTACGAAACCCGGGGCCGGCGGGCAAACCGTGGAACTACTCCGCCGGGGCGAAGTTTCCTTCCATGCCGGGCACGCAGGCGCCCGTCCACACTGAAAGGACCTCTTCGCGGCTGGGCAGGCCATTGATGGCAGGACTCAGCTCCGGCCTGTGTACCCAGGCGCCCGCTTCCTCCGCAATCAGCGCTGCGGCGGCAAAGTCGTGCTCGAACAGACCGTATTCCAAGTAACCGTCCACGCCTCCTTCGGCCACGGCACACAACTCAAGGGCTGCCGAGCCCAGTCGGCGGAAGTCCCCGAAGTGATCCATGCGCCCGTTCAGCTCAGACACCAAACGGCGCCGGAGCGCCACGTTATTCGTTACAGCCGTCGCCAGCAGCGTTCCGCCGCGGACTTCAGTGGGACCGTGCAGGGCACGCAGCGACTGAACTCCGTCGGCGCGGGTTTCATCCAACCACGCACCGCCACCGCGCGTGGCAAAGTACACCCTGCGCAGCGCAGGTGCGTTGACCACCCCGGCCAGCCATTGTCCGTCCGGCCCGGCCACGGCCACCGACGTGCAGTGGTAAGCGATGTTGCGGATGAAGTTCATGGTTCCGTCAAGCGGGTCAATGCTCCACCTGTACCCCGACGGCTCGGCCGGTAATTCCGGGGCCAGTTCCTCGCCCGTGATCACATCATGCGGACGGGCGTCCCCGATCACGGCACGTACGGCATTCTCGGCAGCCACGTCGAAGGCCGTAACCCAGTCCGCATCCGAGGATTTCTCCGTCGCGGCAAAACTGCCCGGGTCGCGGGCAGCCAGCACGGCGGCTCCTTCGGCAGCAGCTCGCAGGGCAACTTCGAGCAGTTCATCAACAGTGACGGCAGCGGGGGCCATGGTTTTCCTTTGTTTGGAGCTTACGAGTCGGTTTCTTGCACGGCAGTTTCCACTGCGTCGTCTACTTCCCCGGCAGGTTCCGCCGCGGCGAAAGCCGCCGGTCCTGCCGTGAGCAACCGTTGGAACGCTTCTTCATCCAGCACGGGAATGCCCAACGCTTCAGCCTTGTCGAGTTTAGTGCCGGCAGCTTCGCCAGCCACCACGTAGGACGTGTTTTTGGAGACGGAGCCTGCCGCTTTGCCGCCGCGGGTGATGATCGCTTCCTTGGCCTCGTCGCGGCTGAGCGTGGGCAGCGTTCCCGTCACCACAATCGTCAGCCCTTCAAGGGTGCGCGGCGCGGATTCGTCCACGGCGTCGGCCATGAGCACACCTGATTTCGCCCACGAGTCAACGATTTCCTGGTGCCAGTCAATGCCAAACCACTCGATGAGCTCTTCGGCAATGATGGTCCCCACACCGTCCACCTCGGCGAGCTGATCGCGCGCATCTGGCGCCTTCAACGCTTCCTGGATGGCGGCCATGCTGGAGTACCGCGTGGCCAGGGCGCGCGAGGCCGTGGGCCCAACATGCCTGATGGACAGCGCCACAAGCACCCGCCACAGCGGCGCCGACTTCGCCTTTTCCAGCTCGTCGTACAGATCTGTGGTCGTCTTCTTGGGCGCCGAGGGCTTCTTGGCGGTGGGTTTGCTGTAGAAGTAGGGCACCAGCTCAAACTCGCCTGTCCCCTCAAACTTGCCGGTTTCCTTGTTCTTGGCCCGCTTCTCCCGCCAAACCTCGACGCCGGACAGGTCCAGTTGGGCGATGTTGAAGACTTGCGCTTCACTCGTCAAAGGCCCGGGACCGGCAGGAGCACTGATGCCGCCGTTCCCTGCAGGGTCGGGGCCCGGACCGGTGGTCAACGCCATGGCGGCCTCGTAGCCCAGCGATTCAATGTCAAAGCCGCCGCGGCCGGCCAAATGCGCCACCCGCTCGGTGAGCTGGGCAGGACAGGACTGGGTGTTGGGGCAGCGGATGTCGATGTCACCGTCCTTGGCCGGGGCCAGTTCGGTCCCGCACGACGGGCAATACGTGGGCATGATGAACGCCCGTACGGGCGGATCCTGCAGATCCCGCAAGGCCATGACCGGCCCCACAATTTCCGGAATCACATCCCCTGCCTTACGCAGCACCACGATGTCGCCAATCAGCACACCCTTGGCCTTGACCACGTCCTGGTTGTGCAAGGTGGCCATTGTCACCACGGAGCCGGCCACCTTGACAGGTTCCATGACCCCATAGGGGGTGACGCGGCCGGTCCTGCCCACGTTGACACGAATGTCGATGAGCTTCGTGTTCACTTCCTCGGGCGGGTACTTGTACGCCACGGACCAGCGCGGTACCCGTGAGGTGTGGCCGAGTTCGCGTTGGGTGGCAAGGTCGTCCACCTTGACCACAATGCCATCAATTTCGTGCACCACATCATGGCGGTGCTCACCGAAGTACTCAATGAACTCCATGACCTCCGGCAGCGTGTCCAGCACCTTGTAGTAAGGGCTGATGGGCATGCCCCACGACTTCAACAGCTCATAGGTTTCGGACTGGCTCGCCGTGGACAGACCCTCCCGCGCACCAATGCCGTGCACAAACATGCTCAGTGGCCGCTGGGCTGTTACCGCCGGGTCCTTTTGCCGCAGCGAGCCCGCAGCAGAGTTCCGCGGGTTCGCAAAGGGTGCCTTGCCCGCAGCGACCATGTGTTCATTCAGGATGGCAAAGTCCTTCGAGGCGATGAACACCTCGCCGCGGATCTCCACTTCGGTGGGAAAATTGCTGCCGTGTAGGTGCTGCGGAATGTCCTTGATGGTGGCCACATTGTGCGTGATGTCCTCGCCGGTGGTGCCGTCCCCGCGCGTGGCGGCCCGCACCAGTACGCCGTCGCGGTACAGCAGATTCACGGCCAGGCCATCGATCTTCAGCTCCGTCAACCACTGCGGAGCCTTCCCGCCCCGGTTTTCCACCGAGGCCGCAGCCTTGCGCAGCCACGCTTCCAGCTCCTCCAGCGAGAAGACGTCCTCCAGCGAGTACATTCGCGCAAGATGTTCGACAGCGGCAAACGCCACCGAGACATCCCCGCCTACCTGCTGGGTGGGGGAATCGCCGCTGACCAGTTCAGGATGCAGCGCCTCCAGCGTCTCCAACTCGCTGTACAGCAGGTCAAACTCTGCGTCGGAGACCAGGGGCGCGTCATCGTTGTAGTAGGCCGCCCGGTATTTTTGGATCAAGTCCACCAGAACGCCGTAGCGTTCACGGTCCGCGTCGTTGGGAATGGGCTGGTTTTCTGCTGGCTCGTAGCTCACGCTACTATCTTGCCCCATGAACGCCTGCACGGCTTCCAGCACAAACAAAAAATGCAGGTTTCCGCCCCCAAGGTGGAAACCGGCATCTTTTTGCGTGGATCCAGCGAGCGGATCTAGCG
>NZ_JAUNVV010000134.1 GCF_030540645.1 Arthrobacter sp. | reverse complement strand
ACACACCGGCTAATCCCATCGACTGGCGGATATTGTTTCCGGTACACCAAGCCCCTAGTTCGCGGGAGGTGTATTGAGCTCCATGGTCACTGTGAAAAATTCCGTTGGCTTGCAGATGGCCCTTTTCTCTGGCCATTTCCAGTGCACTGACACACAGCGATGCGCGCATGTGGTCAGCCATGGCCCAGCCGACAATCATGCGGGTGCACAGGTCGATGACAGTGGCCAGATACAACCATCCCTCTCCCGTACGCAAATACGTGATATCGCCGACCAGGCGGGTGCCAGGGGTTTCCGCGGTGAAGTCACGGTTAATTAAGTCCTTGAAGACTTTGTCCGGATCGCCGGGGATGGTGGTGCGTTTGAAGGCGCGCATCCGCCTGGCCTGCCACCCGTTTTCAGCCATGATCGTGGCCACAGTACCCACGGAAACAGTCACCCCATCGGCGGCCAGTTTCGTATGAACCATGCGGTGGCCAAAGATCTCGTCGGAAGAATCGAACATCGTCTTCACGTGATCGGTCAGCTCCCTATGCCGGATGGTTGTGGGCGTATCGGTGGCATCGCGCCAGCGGTAGTACGAGGACCTAGGCACGCTGAGTTGCCGGCACATCCAGGCGACTTTTTCTCCAGCGTTCTCCTCCTGCTGAACAAAGCGGTAGGTATCATCTACCGTTGCTCCTTGGCGAAGAACGCTGACACTTTTTTTAGGAATTCATTCTCCCGTTCCACTTCACGCAGCCGGGCCTCCAAGGCCTTGTATTTCGTGGCATCCACCGGTTGATCCGGTTTCTTGCCCTCACCGCTTTGACCTTCGCGGGAGAGTTTGACCCAGCGTTTGAGAGCGGTCAGTGAGATGCCGAGTTCGGCAGCCACCAGAGCCAGCGGGCGGCCAGAAGATTCAGCTAACGCGACAGCGTCGGCCTTGAACTCATCAGAATAGGTTGGTCGAGAAGACATGGGAACAATCCTTTCAGGAACTGTCTCACATCATTACTACACCTCAGTCGTTAGTTGCCGATGACGAGGATGTTTGCGGTGGCTTCGATGAGGTCCTCTGTTGTGTGATGACTTCGAGTTATTTCTGCCGCAGCTCGCAGCCCGGCATAGCGCCTGGGACGCGTGAAAGACTAGATCAGCTGGCCATATTCTGGTAGCAAGCAGACTTTTTGTCGGATGGGGCCGCCGTGTCCTTTTTAGCCGTTGTTCTTCATTCTTTCAAAGCTCTTTGGGCAATTTTTTAGCACGTGGAAGATGGAATCGATTGTGCTTGGTGGGCCGGATCGGCTACTGCTCGTCCCACTTCAGCCCTAGAAGCCTGAACGCCTCGAGGACGTCCGAGTTGTCCGGGTAAAGCTCATGGTTGGCCCTGTGGCCCAGTCGTGGACTAATGGATGGGTCGCCAGGTTGCTCAAAGATCGCCCACAGCCTTAAGTCGTCCCCGTGGCGGGAGGAGAACTGGACCCCGTGGAACTCCCCGGTGGCGTAGATGTGGCTCGCGATGGCCTGGGTCAGGGCCCTGGGTTTGGCATCCTTCAGGGCCGCGGCATCGAAGTCTGTCAGGCCCAAGCCCAGAGCCATCCCAATGAACTGCGGATACAGCGCCGCTACGGATTCTGCCGCGGTGACCGCGCAGAACGTGCCGCTCATCAGCGCAGTCGCCGCCGTGCGACCATCCAGCCATTCCAGGGGAACAGTGCCTGGAACAACGGACGGGTAGAGGACCTTGTCCTGGTCGTCTTCTGCGATGTCGAGAAGGTCTATGGCCAGTCTGGGGTCCTTGCGGAAACAGGCCAGCACTTCGAGCAGGCAGCCCAGCAGGCTTGACCCGGCGTAGACGGTACGGAAGTTTCCTTCAAGGTCATCCCAGCGCCCTGGAAAGCGTCCGCTGGCCGCCCATTCCCAGCCGCTCCAAGCCCACGGGGTCGGCCGGAAACCAACACGCCACACCCTCTCGACAAGGCTCACTGATTTTAATTCCGGTGCTGTCACTGCCTCTAACCAGCCGACGTGAAAGCTCGCGCGGCAGCCAGGACCGCCGGCCCGGCCTCATCCAAAGGGCCTTCACGCAACAGCCGTGCCGGGGCAATGTCATCCAGTTGGGGGTTCATGCCCTGAAACCAGGCCTGCACGACGACGCGGGACTCTCGCTCGGCCAGCAGTGCAGCAACATGGTAGGCGGTGCGCAGCCTGAGCATCGTATCCTCAGCAGGTTCCCGCTCACCATCACTCCATTGCCTCACGGCACGGGTTTCCTTCACGGACCCCAGATAGGCCACGAGCTTTGCACCCAGGATATCCCGCAGATCTCGAACAAGCTCAGGGACCGGGAGCCGGATCGAATCCTGGTACGCCTGAAGTCCTCCACGGGGAGCTGCAACTGCTGTCATAAGCCCATGATTGCACACACAACAAGTATAATCAAGGGTCAAAACACGGTGAGAATCACACCTGAAATCACAAGTAAAAAATCGCCGATAACCAAGATTATGTAAGGTTCAGGGTTTTAGCGCCGTATGGCGACGGATTAGTAGACACGCTCTGATAGAGCCACCCAATTCCTGGATCATCTGGCTGTCAATGCTTTCGACGGCGGTCGCAGATCGCCTCGAAAAGACAGACTAAAATCCGAAGTCACTCAAGTCCGGATGGTCAAGCGGCCGGGGCCCGCTGGGATCCCAGTGGAACTTTCGGTCAGATTCCTTGATCGGCAAGTCGTTAATGCTCGCATGCCGCCACCGCATGAGCCCGTGCTCGTCAAAGTGCCAGTTCTCGTTGCCATAGGCACGGAACCACGCACCTTCTAGATCGTGATATTCGTAGGTGAAGCGCACAGCAATGCGGTTTCCATCGAACGCCCACATCTCTTTGATCAGCCGATATTCGAATTCGTGCTCCCACTTACGGGTAAGGAAAGCGATGATGGCGTCGCGCCCCTCAACGAATTCCGAGCGGTTGCGCCACCAGCTATCGACCGTATATGCGGACGCCACCTTTACCGGATCGCGCCCGTTCCAGCCGTCTTCACCGGCCCGGACTTTCTGCGTCGCGGTCTCACGTGTAAAGGGCGGGAACGGCGGCTTATCCTCGGTCATGGCTGTGCCTATCTGTCTGCCGGCCTCGTTTCCGGTTTATCATCCCGGACACTCCTCCGAACTCCTTCCCCGCCAACGTCTTGACCACTGCGATCAGCTCACCGACCATCGAAAACACATCAAGACGAACACAGGCGCTGCGACCACGCCAGTCTAGCCAGCTGACACACTAGAGGAAAAGAGCCAAGTCTGAAAAATGGCCCGGAACTGCGGTCATAAGGACAGCAACCAAAAAACGCGCAACGGTTTTCAAAAACAGGGGTGGGCACGGCGGAGCTTGCGGAGCCGGGACCGGCCCTCATCAGCCGGCCGCGCAGCGGTCGCCCCATAGCTTGGTGGGAGCTTGCGAGTACCAAGCCCTCGGTCAACCACCACTCCCCCACCAACCGCAACCAGGCGCGAAGAAAGGGCCGGCCAATTGGCCGGCCCTCCCACGGGCGCGCTATTTCTAGAATCGGTGGCACTAGGCCGTGGGGTTCACGCGTCTAATGTCTGTGGCACGGTGCCATTCAAGGACCGTACTGCCGTCGGTGCCGGTCATCCTGATCAAGCCATAGCTTCGTGTGTAGGCAACAGCACGGCCCCTACGCTCCCCAATCAACACCTGCGGTTCTGCCCAGACTGAGAAACGCTGCAAGGGCCCATCCCTTGGGTCGGGGTGCTCATCCATGGCAGCATCCAAGGCCAACATGGAAGCCACCGAATCAGGATCAAACTTGTTCACCCGCTCATTCTCCATCGAGGGTCAGACAAGGAGGGCCAGCTCAGTGAAGGGTGATGAGCAGGATCTAGCTCTGCTGCTCTCTGGGTTGGCTTTCTATGGCGGTGCGCTGCCCTGGGCGCAGAGCCCCCGGGGCGGCACCTTCCCAGAGGCGTCCATTGTTGTGTTTGCGTTGGAGTCGACGGACTTCTTTGAGGGTTGCGGCTTCAATCAGTTCCGAGACGGAGGCGTAGCCTTCGGCGTGGCCGGCGGCCAGGAACGCGGCCCTCAGCTGATCCGCATCCTTGCGGGTGAAGTACGGGGCAAAAGAGGACGGCTTGGCTTTACTCATCCTTCTTCTTTCTCCCAGGGCACGGGGCCGCCTCGATAGTTGCCGGAGCGGGTGGCCGCCCGGGCTTGGCGTACTGCTTCCATACTCACGGTATTGATCCGTTCTTTCTTGATGTGTCGTTCACAGTCTTGCAGGGCGAGCTGACGACGGGCCACCAACTCCACAAGGCTTCCCATGCCGGCCCTCTCATCATCATGTCCGTGGCGCAGACCGGTCTCGTACCCGGCCATCCAAATCCTCCACGCCAACGAATCCCGGGCAATGAACGCCGCCAATTCTTCTCCTTCCATCACGGCCGCTCACTCCCCCACACCAACAGCAACCG
>NZ_JAUNVV010000032.1:19400-33983 GCF_030540645.1 Arthrobacter sp. | reverse complement strand
GGCACGCTCCGCGCAAAATTGCCTGACACGGGGCAGGAGCGCCATTTCAGCATTCACCGCATTGTGGCTGCGGAGCCGGTGGAGGACAAGCAGGAGGAACCCCATGGCTGACGGGCCCCTGATCGTGCAAGGCGATAAAACAATTCTGTTGGAGGTGTCGCACCCGGATTCCACCGAAGCACGGCACGCAATCGCCGCTTTTGCTGACCTGGAGCGGGCGCCGGAACACATGCACAGCTACCGGATCACGCCGCTGGGCCTGTGGAATGCGCGCGCTGCAGGCTTGGATGCTGAACAGGTTGTTGACACCTTGTTTCACTACTCACGGTATCCAGTGCCGCATGCGCTGCTGCTGGACATTGCCGAGACCATGGCGCGGTATGGGCGGCTACGGCTGGAGAAGGATCCGCAGCACGGACTGGTGCTGCGCAGCGACGACGAACTGATCCTGGCCGAAGTGGCGCACGGCAGGAAGATCGCCGCACTGCTGGGTGCCCGGATCGATGCGCTGTCAGTGGTGGTGCACGGATCCGCCCGCGGCGAGCTCAAGGCGCTGCTCCTGAAGGCTGGCTGGCCCGCTGAGGACCTGGCCGGCTATGTGGACGGGACCTCACACCCCATTGCCCTGACGGAAAACACCGGATCTGCGCCATGGTCGCTACGCCAGTACCAGCGCACTGCCGTGGAAAACTTCTGGGCGGGCGGATCCGGCGTCGTGGTGCTCCCGTGCGGGGCCGGGAAGACGATCGTTGGGGCAGCCGCCATGGCTGCTTCCGGAACCACCACGCTGATCCTTGTCACCAATACTCTCTCGGCCCGGCAGTGGAAGGCCGAACTTCTCAAACGCACCACGTTGACCGAGAACGAGATTGGCGAATATTCCGGTGCCGTGAAGGAACTGCGGCCCGTCACGATCGCCACTTACCAGGTCCTGACCACCAAGCGACACGGCAGCTACCAGCACCTGGACCTACTGGACGCCAACGATTGGGGACTGTTGATCTACGACGAAGTCCACCTGCTGCCGGCACCCATCTTCCGCATGACGGCCGAGCTCCAAGCACGCCGCAGGCTGGGCCTGACCGCCACCTTGGTGCGCGAGGATGGCCGGGAGGGCGAGGTTTTCGCCTTGATCGGGCCCAAACGCTACGACGCGCCGTGGAAGGACATCGAGTCCCAGGGCTACATTGCGCCGGCAGATTGCGTGGAGGTTCGCGTCGATTTGGCCCGCTCGGAGCGCCTAGCCTATGCAACAGCGGACGACGGCGAGAAGTACCGCAGGTGCGCCACGTCCCTGGCCAAGTCCGTGGTGGCCCAGCAGCTGGTGGCAGCCCATGCCGGGGAACAAATCCTTGTCATTGGGCAGTACATTCACCAACTTGACGAGCTGGCCGCCCGCTTGGATGTTCCGTTGATCAAGGGTTCAACGCCCGTTAAGGAGCGTGAGCGGCTCTTTGCCGAGTTCAGGGAAGGACGGATCTCCACGCTGGTGGTCTCCAAGGTGGCAAACTTTTCCATCGATCTGCCTGAAGCTTCCGTGGCCATCCAAGTCTCCGGGGCGTTTGGTTCGCGCCAAGAGGAAGCACAGCGTCTTGGCCGGCTCATGCGGCCCAAGGCTGACGGGCGGACCGCCCGCTTCTACACCCTGGTGGCCCGTGACACCATCGACGCCGACTTTGCCGCCAAACGCCAGCGCTTTCTCGCTGAACAAGGCTATGCGTACAGGATTCTGGACGCCCATGATGTTCCCCGTGCCCCGCAGGATCTTCAGGAGTAAAATCAAGAACTCAGGGACCTCACAGGGCTTCCTGCCGTTCCACCAACCAGGAGGGGCCATGGGCATCGAGGAGTCGGTTGCCGCGCACTACACCAGCGGCACCACTGAGCAGCAAATCCTGGGCAGGCTCGCCGCCGCAGCCACCGTCGAGAAGCCCTTTGACCCTGAGCGTTTTGACGTTGCCGCACTCCACGTCATTGACCAACTGCACGTGGGCGGTCCGGTAGCAACGGCCCGAGTGGCCGAGCGGGCCGGCATCGCTGCAGGCCAGCACGTGCTGGACATCGGTTCAGGGCTTGGCGGGGTGGCCCGCTACCTGGCCCACCACTGTGGAGCCACTGTCCACGGGGTGGAACTGACGGAGGAATTTGTGGCCGTGGCAACGTCTCTGACGCGGCGCACGGGGCTGGCTCATTCAGTTGATTTCACTTTGGGCAACGCCCTGTCCCTGCCCTTTGACGTGGATTCCTTTGACGCTGCCGTTATGTTTCACGTTGGCATGAACATCCAGGACAAAGACACTCTCTTCGGCGAGGCTGCCCGGGTACTGCGGCCGGGGTCCGTCCTGGCCGTGTACGACGTCATGCTGATGGGCGGGGATGTCGAGGAGTACCCCCTGCCGTGGGCCAACACTCCCGGGACGTCCTTTCTGCAACCGCCGCTTGCCTACAGCGACGCGCTGGCCCAGGCCGGTTTCAGCGTTGACTTTGAGGCCCGCACGCCCCTGGCGGAGTCTGCCGCATTTCTTGAAAAAGGTATGACCGGCACCGGCTCCCAAGGGGTGCAGAACACCCAGTTCGCCAATCTGCTGCGTGCCTTCCGCGCAGGCCTGCTCGCACCTGTGGAGATCTACGCGCACCTACCCTGAGCCGCCGCTAGTTTCCGCCGGTCTCCGACAACGAGCGCCCGCCTGCAATGCTGGTTGCCCAGGCATCGTGGAGAGCCAGAAGCTCTGCCGCAATGGAAGGCTCCGTGTCATGAAGATTGGTGGCCTCGGCCGGGTCGGCGGCCAAGTTGCACAGGTAGTAGCCGCTGCCAGGTTCGGCGTGCTCAACGTCCCTGATGGCCTCCGCAACCGGGGAGCCCGGTTCCACCCACTGCAGTTTCCAGTCGCCTTTTCGCACTGACCATTGCCAGCCACAATCCCAGTGCAGTGCCTCGTGTCCGCCAGCTACGCCGTCGGACGCGTCCATTGGTGCCAGCAGATCAAGCCCGTCGGTATGCGCATAAGCGCCCACGTCAGCACCGGCGGCTGCGAGCGCCGTGGGCACGATGTCCATGGAGCTGGTGAGTCCTGTGCGGGTAACACCTGCTGGGACGCGGCCCGGCCAGCGCAGCAGGAACGGGACCCTGACTCCGCCCTCCCACAGCGTGTATTTGGTGCCGCGCAGTGGCAGGTTCACACCATAATTGCACGTGGATCCGCCGTTGTCCGTCAGGTAGATGACAATCGTATCCTCGGCCAAGCCCAGCTCATCCAGCTGGTCCAGGATGAGCCCGATCTGCGCATCCATCAATTCCAACTGGGCCAAATAGTAGGCCCGGCCGTTTTCCAAGTGGGGACTGATGGCGCCGTCGTACCAGTCAATGTATTCCCCGGCACCGGGGTTCCAGTCGTCATAGGCGGGCAGTCCGCGCTTCTGCAGCTCTTCGGCCGGAAGCTGCCAGCAAAAGTTGTGGACGGCGTTGAACGCAACAGTTGCCAAAAAGGGCGTCTCCGCATGGTCGGCGACAAACTGCCGGGTGCGTTCGCCGATGGCATCCGTGAGGAAGCCTTCCAGTTCCTGCGGCTCTTCCCCGTTCCACAGCGGTTGGACGGCCATGGGGAAAGCAGCCTCACCGTAGTCCTGCACCGACTCTTCAGAGTGGTGCAGGTAGTTGAGCCGGCCCATGGACTCCCCGGCCAGCCCGTAGAACGACTCATCATAGCCGTGCTGGGGCGGGGTGCCTCGGTCGCCGCTGTGCTCGGTGCCGTAGTGGACCTTCCCGAAATAGCCGGTGGCGTAGCCTTCACCGCGCAGCAATTCGGCGATCGTAGGCACCTGGGGCGGGCAGATTTCCGAATCCGTGAACCAGCGCGCACCCCACCGCTGCTGGTAGCAGCCAGCGGCAAGCCCGGCCCGCGACGGGGAACAAATGGGCGCCGTGACGTAGGCGTTGGAATAGGAGGCACCCTGCGCGGCGAGACGGTCCAGCGCGGGAGTGCTCACGTCGTCCTGGACGCCCAAGACGGAACGGTCTGCGTAGCCGTGGTCGTCGGAAATGATGACCATGATGTTGGGTTGCCTGGACGTGGCGGGGGTGGTCATGGAGATCCTTCGCGTGTTGGGGTTTGGTGTGGGCCGGGTCTGGCCGTGCTGAAAGGTTTGTCAGGCACGGGTTTGTCAGGCAAGGACCGCTTTGAGTGCGGCAAGGGCCTGGGAAACTGGAGGCAGCTGCGGGTGCCAGGCGCGCTCCCACTCCAGCGAAACCCACGGATCGGCAATACCCTGCGCTGCGGCAAGTTCCGCTGCGAGTGCGTTCATGCGCAGCAGCGGAAGTTCCCCCTCTCCCGGCAGCGTGAGGACCACGTCGTGGGTGCCCGGTGTCCGCACGCCGTCCTTGTACTGCGCGTAGGCCAGCGATTCGGCGAGCAGCGCGGCACTCTGTTCCGGCGTTTCGTCATGTCGCCAAGGATGCATCAGGTCCCAAATGACCTTGACGGGCGCAGCGGCGTCAATCAGGGCCAAGATGCGGGCCACATCGGCAGCACGCGGGTGCGAGTCGTGGGTTTCCAGCAAAATTTCCACCCCCAGTTTGCGGGCGTGCGCGGCCGCGGCATTCAACCTGCGCGCCGCGCGACGATCCGCAGCAGCCATGGCCACCGACGGCTCTTCCCCCACCCCGCACGGTTCAAGCCCGGCCCCCGGGAACACTCGCACCTGCGCACCCTGGCGAGCGTTGCCAGCGGAGAGTCCGGCGGCAAGTTCGACGGCGGCCAGCAGCTCCGCCAGCACCGGATCGTCGGCAGGGTGCCCGGCTTGGGCATCGTCAGCCGCCCCGCCGTCCACCGCCGCGCCGTCAGCCGCCTCGCCGGGGGGGGCACACACACGGACGTAGCTCGCCAGCGCCAGCACTTCGAGCCCGGCACCGGCCAGTTCGGTGGCCACCTCCGAACATGCTGCTCCATCCATGCCGGGATAAATAAACTCGCCCTCGGCGGCCCGCAATTCCAGGCCCGTGGCACCTGCTTCGCGGGCAATGTCGATGACCTGCGTCAGGGAAGCGCCGGGGCAACCTAGAGTGGAAAATGCCAAGGGCATGGTGGGCCTTTCAACAAGATGGCGGAAGTCTCCCCCAACCCTATGATGGAAAACGCTTTCCAACAATGCCCGCAAACACCCCGGCAACATCCGCTGCACACCTTTATTCCTCCCCCTCCGCCGTGGTACGTCTAGTGGATTCAACCTCCCGAAGGAGCAAAAATGGCCAGCACATCCCCCTCCGCACCGAACATCGTCTTCATCCTCAGCGACGACCAGGGCCCCTGGGCATTGGGTTGCGCCGGCAACGAGGAAATCCACACGCCCGTCCTTGACGCCCTTGCGGCAGACGGCACCCGGTTGGAGAACTTCTTTTGCGTATCACCCGTCTGCTCCCCCGCCCGGGCGAGTCTGATGACCGGACAGATTCCCTCCCGGCACGGCGTGCACGACTACCTCACAGGGGTCGAAGTGGGCGCCCAGGCCCCGGACTACCTGGCCGGCCAGGCCATCTTCACCGACATCCTCGCCGATCACGGCTACCGCATGGGGCTGTCTGGAAAGTGGCATCTTGGCGCCAATGACGCTCCGCGGAAGGGATTCGTGCACTGGTACGGTCTCGAGGGCGGCGGAAGCCCCTACCTCGGGGCCACCATGTACCGCAACGGCGCGCGGGAGGAAGTCACTGACTACCTCACCGACATCATCACCGACGACGCCCACGCATTCCTGGACCGGGAGGCCGCCCGCGAGGAGCCGTTCTTCCTGGCGGTCAACTACACGGCCCCGCACAAGCCTTGGAAGGGCCAGCACCCCAGGGAATTCGAGGACCTCTACGCAGATTGCCCCTTCGACAGCTGCCCACAGGAAGAGCCTCATCCGTGGCAGCCCACCGTGAACGGCGTGGCCATCGGCGGGGAACCGGACGTGCGAGCCGCCCTGGTGGGCTACTTTGCCGCCGTCAGCGCCATGGACTCCGCCATTGGCGGCCTCCTAGCGCACCTTGAAAAGCTGGGCATCGCCGAGAACACCCTGGTCATCTTCAGCAGCGACAACGGCTTCAATTGCGGCCACCACGGTGTGTGGGGGAAGGGCAACGGCACGTTCCCCCAAAACATGTACGACTCTTCCGTCAAGGTTCCCGCCATCTTCCACTGGCCCGGGTATATCGCCGCCGGCCGGGTGCGCGGGGAACTGTTCTCCGCCTATGACGTTCCCGCCACCATCCTGGAACTGGCAGGCCTGGACCCGGCCCCCTTCGAGACCGGCCCAGGCACCTCCTTTGCAGCACTCCTACAGGCTCCGGACGGCACTGCCGAAGCGACCGAACGGGCTGAAAACGCCGTCGTCGTGTATGACGAGTACGGTCCCGTGCGCATGATCCGCACCCGCAGCCACAAGTATGTGCACCGCTACCCGCACGGCCCGCACGAGTTGTATGACTTGGTGGCGGATCCCGGGGAACGGCACAACCTGATGGACGACGGCGGCGTGCACCCTGCTCTTGTTGGCTTGCGTTCGCGTATGGCTGGCTGGTTCTCGCAGCACGGCGTGCCTGAATTTGATGGTGCCGCGCTGCCTGTTGCCGGTGCCGGCCAGCACAGTCCGCTCCACAGCGCGGCAGGGCTACCCGACCCGCTCGGGGCGTTTACCGGGCCGAACTGGGACGGCCTCTAGGCCGGGGTACCAGCCCGCAGCTGGAGCGCGGCGTGGCAGCCTGCGCGGCCATTTTGTGAAGTGGCCGCGCATCCCGGAACCGCTACACCGGTTCGACCGGTTCGAGCCTCAGCGCGATCATGTTCACGCCGCCGCGGTCCCACTTCGAGTCAACAACCGGCAAATCTTCGATAGTGATCTTCTGCCCGCCTGTTTTGAACACGTGGAGCAGTCCTATCTCACTGCGGACGACCTTCCAATAATGCAGGATCGGGTAGGGCTCTTCGCCATCCCTGCGCAGCGTGAACGGTGTTCGGCCAGCTTCCGAATCCAGGGTTCCCGTCAAACCGTCAGCCCACCATTGCGGGTCGAAGTTGCCGAACGTCTCCTTGCTCAGAAGCACCACACGGTACTCGCCAGGGGTTGCCATGGTGAAGTTCCACTGCAGCGATGCATCGGCACCAGTTTCTGCGTTCCAGACATCGAGCCGAAGGGGTGAACCCGGGACCTGCACGATGTCCTGGGCGGCTTCCGGCAACTCGGCGAAGGCCAGCTCCACCGTTCGCGGCAGGCCATCGGCGGGCGCGGCGAGTTCCACGGTGAGAAGCGGCCCCATGCCGTCGGTTTCTGTCAGGGTGAAAGGCAGCAGTGTGTCCGTGCCCAGATCACGCACGGAGTCAGGTGTGCTTGCAATGCCTCGCAGGGACAGTTCCTGCTTGCCGTGATCAGCAACGTGCAGATACAGAGATGATTTCCCGGTAGTCACATGGCCCCAGTCAAAGCTGGAGGCAAAGGGCGAGGGCCCCGCACCACGGATGGCGGGTACGGCCCGCTGCATCCACGTGCCGATGCCCGCGAACTGCTGCCTGACTTTTTCTGGAATGGCACCGCTGGCGTCAGGCCCGGCGTTAAGCAGAAGATTTCCACCGCGACTGACCGTGTACGCCAGAGTCTCACAGAGGCTGGCCACTGGTTTCCAGCCCGCTGCGAGCGTGGAAAATCCCCAGCTGTCGTTCGTGGTCGCAGCCGTTTCCCAGTCCCCTGCGGGCAGGAAGTTGTTGAAGTAATTGTCATCCATGGAGTTGTAGTCGGCGTCGACCCCGCCACCGAGCCGGCTGTTGATGACTGCGCCTGGCTGCAGTTCCCGCACCATGTCAAAAGCTTCCTTGGCGCACTCGGCAGGGATGCCGCTGGGCATGTCAAACCACATCAGTCCGATGTCGCCGTAGTTGCTGAGGATTTCGCGCAGCTGCGGTGCCGCCTTGCGCCGCCAGTAACTGTGAAAATCTCCCTTCGCGGTGTCGAAGTCCCAGCTATTGCAGCTGGGCCCCACCGCATCCGGATCTTCCCAATCTATGGTTTGGGAATAGTAGATTCCCAGCATGATGCCGTACTCGGCGCACGCTTCCGCGATTTCAGCCAACGGGTCGCGCTGAAACGGGGTGGCATCGACGATGTTGTATGCGGAAACCTGCGAATGGTACATGGCGAACCCGTCATGATGCTTCGCCGTGTAGACAAAATACTTGGCCCCTGCTTCCGCGGCCATGCGCACCCAGTCCCGGGCATTGAAATCGGCAGGGTTGAAGGTCTTGGCGAGCTCGGCATACTCCGACAGGGGGATCTTGGCCTTGAATTGGATCCATTCGGCCAGCCCTTCGACATGCTTTCCGTGCCACAGCCCGCCGAGGATGGAGGATATGCCCCAGTGCACAAAGACCCCGAACTTTGCCTCCGCCCACGGCTGCCGCCGCGCGATGTCTTCAGGTGCCTGGCGAACCACCGAGGGGCCGTGGACGCCCTCATCGGCGGTTGGTGCAATAAAGGTGGAGTTGGACAATTTTGAGGGGATTGTAGACGGCATGCTCACAACATTACCCTCAGCTGGCCACGGCCACGGCTCACTACCGATTGTCGATTTCATGACGTTCGTCTGGTTCCAATTCTGCTTATTTTGTCTAGTTGTAGCTATTTCTTTGCACGGATGAGACCGGCAGCATCCAGCTGCCGGTCTCATCCTGATGCACCGGAGGTTCTACGCCTTGGTCAGGCGCAATTCGGTCGGCAGGCCATTCGCGCAGTTCACCGTGACCTTGGTCGTGTGGTGTCCGGCATTCGCCTTCACACCATCAGTACCGGACTTCCACCGGCCATCCAGTTCAACCGTGATCTTGCTGCCCTGGCTGGGCGAGCCACGCCACGGGGTCCCAAACGGTGACTGTGCCGGGTCGGATTTGTCCTTGCCGTTGTAGAAGCGCAGGTCCGGGTCCGTCACTGACAGGAGCATCTCGGCGCCGTCGGGTTGGACCAGCACCACCGAGGGGGTGTCAACCGCCTTCACCACACCGTCGGTGAGCTTCTTACTCGATTCGAACACCGCATGTGCAGTGATTCCGGTGGCCCGGTCCTGCACCACATGTGCGGTGTCGTCGTGCCGCAACACCTTGTACGGAGCCTTGTCGCGTCGGCCCATGTCGGAGGTGAAGGACGTCATCGACTCGGCCGTCGCACCCACCACCATCGCATACTCGTAGGTTCCGCGCTTCGGCCTGTTCCCGTGGTCGAGCACTGCTGTGGCATAAGGCAGCGTGCCCTCTGTCTTGGCGCTCTGGTCCGGTGCGGTCTGCACAGCCCTGGCTACCTGAAGCTGCTGGCCGCCAGGCACGTAGTAGCCCACGTTTTGCGGGTCCACCAGCCATACCGGTGTATCCAATTTTCCGGCGTTGCTGTACGGCACGGCCGTGATCGCACCGCTGCGTGAATCCTGCGTCGGCGCGGACGTATCCGCCAGATGGCACTGGAACAACGTCGTTTGGGTGCTGTGCTTGCGGTCATGATTCTCAATCCCGCTTCCGAGGGCCACCACCCGGTTATCGAACATGAACACCGACTTGCGGGCGTAGAACGAGCCGTCGTACACGGCGCTTTCGTGCAAGCTCATCAGGAATGCGCCGTTTGCGCCGTTGATCGTGCCGCCGCCACCCAAGCGCTGGTCGGACAGCAGCATCTCCTCACCCAACGGGTTGATGGTCGTGTCCAACAGCTCAAATGGCAGCTGGATGGCAGTGGTGCCGGGGAACCTGTTCCAGTCCCAGCCCGGCTGCACAAAACCAGAGTCGGCATTGTTGACCGGGTCACCGCCGCTCATCACCTGCACGTGGCCATAGGTGATGTAGCGGCCGTACTCGTTGGAGCCACCATACATTTCCGTGGACCAGAGGTAGCGGTTGTGCCCGCGCACAGAAACCAGCCAGTTGTCCCGTCGGTGCGAGACGAGTGCTGCATGGTTCATCACCTGGCAGCCTGTCGGATCCGGCTCGGCGACCACGCCTGCGGCCGCCAGCTGCTTCGCCAGCGCAAGCTGCACCGAGAAGGGCTTGGCTGGCAACAACCGCAGGAACGCCGCCCCCACGGCAGGGTCCAGCGCGTGCTTGCCATCCGGGCTGCCCGCCAGGGTCATCGCCTGGTAGGCGTTGAGGCTCAGCGCTTCGGTCCCCGTTGGGTGGCGGTTGGACAGGCTCATCGGGAAGTTGTCCCTGTTGGAGTAGAAACGCATTGCCAGCAGGGCCTGGTTCCACCGCTCGTGTGACTCCTGTGAGACAGCAAAACCGGTGCCGGCGAGCACGGCAATTGCCGGCGAGCCGCCGTTGAGGCCGTCCCGCGCATAGGCTGGATAGTGGCCCATGTGGTGGAAGGTGCTGTTGTCCGGCTTGAATCCGCCCTGGGTCCCGGGCGAGGGCTTGATTGCGTTGTTGAACCACTTCTGCAACAGGTTCAGATTTGCCACCTGGGATGCCTCGCCGTCGGCGATCAAAACGCTGGCCAGCAACCCCATCAGCGTCGTGTTGACGATGTCGAAGATGCCGTTGTAGAACAGGTTGGCGTCCTCCGTCCCCACCCGGAACTTGCCCAGGCCCACCATCCAGTTGAGGGTTGCCCGCGCGTCGACGAGCCGCCCGCGCGAGGCCAACAGGTCCCGCATCAGCCAGACCGAGTTGTAGAATCCCCTGTTCTGATACCCCAGGTGGTGAATGGTCCCCTGTGCGCTGCCTTCAGCCCATCCCTGGTCTTGGAAGAAGTCGAGCAGCCGGAGATACAGGTCGGCCAGCCGGCCCTGCAGGGCGGCGTCCGTCGCTGAGTCGTACGCCCCGGCAACCGCATACATCTGGTCGGTGAACGCCTGCAGCCCAATGGTGGGGGCGAGGCGGTTTATGTCCGCGGCGACGGCCGGCGGGTAGATTGAGGTCTGGTAGCCGTTGATCGGCTTCCCGCTACCGAGCACTCCGGCCTGCGGCACCCCAAGTGAATCAATTTTCGCCACGAGCGCGTCAACGGAAGCCGCCGTGATCGTCGCCGGTTTGCGGACTGAGGCCTGGAACGCGTCCTTGACGGCGGCGAGGTCGGCCAGCTGAGCCGCGGTCGGGACCGGCTTCGGCAGGGGCTTTGCCTCCTGCTTGGAGAACCACAGCAGGTCCTGCCAGTGCTGGTTCGCGTCCGTGTGGACGCCCGGGTTGACGAAAGGCACCTGCTGGTCGGGGGTGGGGAGGTTGGACCGCAGCGGCCGGTTGACGATCAACTGGTCAAGATGGAGCGTGCCAGCACTGGATGGCGCCACGAAACGCAGCGTGTCCATGTCATTGCGCGCCTTCCCCTTCATGTCCTGGTAACGGATCCAGGCGGTCCGCCACCCAGTGAAGTTCAGGTTCATTTCACACCAGGCATCCGTGCGCTTCCCGCGGCCGGCTTCGATGCGAAGCGTGCCGGTTGAAGCGGTGGACTGGTAAATCCAGAACGCCAACGTGTTCACGTCGTAACCGATGTCTGCTCCGTTGCCGCCCGAGCCATCTGAGGGGGGCACAATCCCCAAGTCAGCCTCCACGACAAGGGTGGACGCCGACTTATAGTCCCATCGCAGGCTGGAATTGCCCGTGTGGTTCACAGCGGAAACAATGCTCAACGGCGACTTGTCAGAAGTGCTGAACTGTGACGGAACCGCTGTCTCCAGCAGGAATACGGGCGGTTTGAGGGCCATTGCATTGGCTTCAAGCTCCGCCAGCGTTGCAGGTGGTTCAGTGGGAAGCGGCGGGGTTGTCGGAGGCGGGGTCTTATGCGCGGCAAGGGTGTCCGCGTTCGCTGGCGACAACGGAACGACGGCGATGGTGACCGCGCCGGCTGCTGCGACAGTGAGCAGTCCGCGACGGCTGATTTCCATGGGTGGGCGGGACATGTGGTTCTTCTTCCTGATAAGTACTCCTGGTAAACGGGTGTGATTCAGTGCACATCCACCGCAGAGAACGAATCAAGGACCAATTGAACATCCATCCAAAAATGATGCTTTTTCATCCCATCGGCCCATCACAGCACGCATAAAAGTCCGCAATATTGTCCACATGGACAGTGCTGTGAACTAGTGCTTTATTCCTTTCTTCCAGTCGGGCTTAGCTGCGAAGCAACCCCCACAACCTGCACCGTTTCAGGCTGTGTACGAGCAAAGGACTTCTGCATTGACGCACGAACCATCCCGGCGACACATCCTGCAAGGCACCGCCGCACTGACGTTCGCTGGCCTGCTCACGGCCGGTTTCGCCCCCCTTGCCCAGGCCGCCGAGACAACAACCCCCAACGATCTTGACGCCCTGCGGGAACGCTGGGTGGACCAGATCACGGGTCGCAAGCTGATCGACCTAGCCGACCCCGTCTTCACGGCGGCCGTGGCAGCCCAGGACCGGGCAGTGGCAAAATCCGCCTCGCTGCTCGCGCCCCGGCCCGGCCAGCTGGGCGTCTTCACCGACGCCCCGTTTTCGGCAGAAGCGAAAATTGTCACCACCTACCAGCGGCTGGCTCAGATGGCCACTGCCTGGGCCACCCCCGGATCCAGATATTTAGGCGACACAACGCTGCTGAGCCAGATCATCGGAGCGCTGGAAGACGGCAACACGTACATCTACAACGAGGCCCAGCCCGAATACGGCAACTGGTGGTCCTGGGAGATCGGCACCCCCAAGGCCCTCACGGACACCCTCGCCATCCTGGGCAGCAACGTCAGTGCCGAACTGCTCGCCAAGTACTGCGCCGCCATAGATCATTTCATCCCCGATCCCACCATGCAGTTCCCCGACTCCCGCGGCAAGATCCTCTCCGAAGGCGCCAACCGGGTGGACATCTGCCAGGCGATCATCGTCCGTTCCATAGTCGGCGCGGACACGGCGCGGCTGGCAGCCGCCATCACGGCACTGAGCCCAGTGTGGCAGTACGTCACGTCCGGCAACGGCTTCTACGCGGACGGTTCCTTTGTCCAGCACACCACCATCCCGTACACCGGCACGTACGGGGTGGTGCTCCTGGGCGGGTTGGCGAAACTCTTTTCGCTGCTGGGCGGATCCGACCACGCTGTGAGTGACCCCACACGGAGCATCCTGTTCGACACGGTGGAGGATTCCTTTGCCCCGTTCCTGCACGACGGGTTGATGATGGACTCCGTCCGGGGGCGGGCCATCTCACGGACCCAGGAACGCGGTTTCAACGACGGCACCACCACCATCGAGGCCATCCTGTGGCTGGCCCGTGCCGTGGATGCGGCCACCGCCACCCGTTGGCGGGCGTTGTGCAAGGGTGCGGTAACGCGCAACAAGTACAGCGACCCGCTGACAGGCGCGTCCATTCCTCGAACAGCCCTGTTCAAGGAACTCTCCGCTTCAACCGCCCCCGTCGCTGCAGAACCACTGGGGCACAGCTTCTTCCCCGGCATGGATCGCTCCGTCTACCGGGGCAGCGGTTGGGCCTTTGCACTGGGCCTGTCCAGCCGGCGGACTACGTGGTACGAATGCGGCAACGGCGAGAACAACCTTGGCGCCCAGACCGGTTCCGGCATGGCCTACCTCTACGCTGGCGACCAAGGGCACTTCGACGACGATTTCTGGCCCACGGCAAACCTCAGCCGCCTGCCCGGAATCACCGCGGACACTACGCCGCTGCCACCCAAAGTGGAAGGCGAATGGGGTGGCAGAACTCCACAAAACGAGTGGACCGGCGGTGTCACGCTGGATGAAACTGGTGCCGTGGGCATGCACCTGATCGGCCCGGGCGGAACGGGCTTGCAGGCCCGAAAAGCTTGGTTCTACACGAAGGACATGGTGGTGGCGCTCGGCGCTGACATCCACACGGCAAGCGGCTCCGCCGTCGAAAGCGTCATGGAACACCGCAACTTGGGAGCCAATGGCGGGCAGCCGATTACCGTAGCTGGCCATCCGCATACCGCCGCAACAGGCACCCCGGCGCGTTACAGTCACGCGAAGTGGGCGCACGTTGAAGGGACCGGCGGCTACCTCCTGCTGGGCAAGGAGGAGCTGACTGTCCTGCGCGAACAGCGCACGGGCGCGTGGAAGGACATCAACACCGGAGGAACACCCACCGTCGTCGCCCGGCAGTACGCAACGCTTCTCTTCGAGCACGGCGTGGCACCATCAGCCGCATCGTATGCTTATGCGCTGCTGCCCGGTGCTTCAGCCAAGCAGACGGAAAAGGCCTCCCGCAAGGACGCACCCAGAGTGCTGCGCAACGATTCCGTGGGTCAGGGAGTGGAGCTGGGAAAGAAGGCCGTTGCCGCCGTGTTTTGGCAGGCAGGCACGGTGGGATCCATCTCCGCGGACAAGGCCTCGTGCGTCCAGTGGGAAGGTAATCCCGGCCAGGGCAAACTAGCCGTTTCCGATCCCACTCAGGTAGCCGAGAGCATCACCGTGACGCTCAAGGGCCTCAAGTACCGGCGCATCACTTCCGGCACAGGGGCCACGTTAAGCTCTGACAGACACGGAAACACGGTGATTGTCGTTTCCACCGGCGGGTTGGCGGGCCGCCCTGCCACCGTCAAGCTGCACCGTTAGAGTCGGCACCGCCAAGTCGCACCGCCAA
>NZ_JAUNVV010000032.1:2696-19390 GCF_030540645.1 Arthrobacter sp. | reverse complement strand
TTTTGGGTGGCTCCCAGCGGAAGACTCCCTGATTGATCGCGTCGGCGGCCCAGGGAGTTTTCCGCTGCCACGGCAGCACCACTTGCGTTTCACCAAAGCGCAGCTGCACCCCGTCCGGGGCCCACTCCCAATGAAGTAATGAAGCAAATTCATGCAGACCAGTCAGGGACACGTCCAAACCCACCAGGTAGAGCGCCCGAAGTTCGTTGCATCGCAGCGGCAGCCATTCAAGAATGGGCACCGCAGAGTGCGTGCCAAGGATGGTGGCACCTCCATGAACCACCCTGGCCCCTGCCTCGGCACTGCTGTCCAGCAGAAGCAGACTTGACGAAGCGCCAGGTGCCGTGCCGGCCTCGGCGGCCAGCGTCTCCGTTCGGCTGCGAAGAGTCTCGTTTGCACTGCACAGGTAGCCGGACACGGCTGGGGTCAGTCCCACAACACCGGTGAGTTTCGCGGCACGCACTTCAACACCGTCGATCACGGCGAATGAAGACTGCACTTTGACATCCCGTCCGTTGGCATCCAAGGCAAAGGTGCTGGCACCCCCACCTGGCCGCACACTTCCACCGAGTAGGCCTCTGTGCCGGCTGTCGCCGCCGGGGCCAGGGACATGGATGTCGTTATCGCGGACACCGTCACCTGCCCCCATCCAGGGGACAGTGGCTGTGGAAAACGCCAGTCGGCGGTAAAGGGGGGCATCTTTTTGCGGGTGCCCATCAGTTCCGGCGTTGAGCACCCGGACTGTCCCGGTTTTCCGGACGCCCACGGCCAGCCACCCAGGGCCCGCCAGCGGTAGGGTAAAGTCGCCCTGTTCCACAGGCAGCGGTTGCTCCGGCTCGGTCCAGGCAGGATGGTCAGGGGGCAGTAGAAGTCCCAAAAAGCCCTTGGAAGCCCATTGCGGTGAACCCGGGGAATTGTAGGACTGCAAAATGCTGTTGTTCGTTCCGTACCAACCAAGGGACAGGACACCGTCCGGGGCCGCCCCGCCGTCGAGAAAGTACTTCAACATCCCGGAAGCGAGCCGGCGCGTCTGGCCGGGCGGAACAACGGTGATGCCTTCACGCAGTGCCATCCAAAAAGGTGCCGCGACACCCCAACGATAGATCAGCGACCGCCCTTGGATCAGCGGCGCACCGTCGGCACCAAAAAGGTGGCTGTAGCCGTGCACGAACGCAGCCAACCTGTCCCGGTAGACCTGGCGGCGTCCCGTGGAGTCCGCTTCGCCCAGCAGGTCAAGGATGAAAAACGGGTACAGGTGAAAAGTCCACGCGTTGTAGTGATCAAAACGTCTGCCTTCACCGTCCGAGTACCAGCCATCGCCGACGTACCAGTCCTCAATTCTGGCCAGCGCAGCCTCGATGCCGGGGGCGTCGTGCGCATACCCGGCAGAAGCCAAGAAAGCCTGAATGGTGGCGGCAAACATGACGTGGTTATTGTCGGCGCCAAAGGATTGTGCCGAGTCGTTGAGCCATGCAGCAGTGTTGTCCCGTACGCGCTGCGGCAACGTTTCCCAGACCCAACGGCGGCTAAAATGCAGCCCCAGCACCACTGCCGTGGCCTCCACCGTTGCTTGACCGTGGTTCGTGAGCTTGGGCCAGCGTTCGGGGGATGCTGGATCCGTCCCAGCGTCGAGCGCCCGGGCATACCTTTGGGCGGTTTCAGCCATGGTCCCGCCCAGATTTCCCTGCGCTCCGGCCAGCCTTAGTGCTGCCAGCAGGAACGTCCGGGCAAAGCCTTCCAGCAGGTCGACGTCGTCTTGCTCTCGTTCGCTGGGGAAGCGCACCTGGGCACCGCCTGGCGAAGAGTACCGCCAGGCTGCCGCGATTTGTTCGTCTGCAACGCCCTCCCAATGCGTCCGTGTCCACCCCGTGAACGGGGCATTCTCCGGATCGGTGCGGGCTTCCCGCCAGTTCACAAGGCAGCCTGAAGGGAAATCCCTCGCGGTGCTGCGCTGCCAACTTTCACCGGAACCCCTGCTGCTGCCGACTCGTAGGCAGCGAGCACCAGCTCCACCACGTGCTTGGCGTGTTCACCGTTCACGCTCGGGGTAGCCCCGCCCACTGCTGCGGCAAAGTCCTTCAGCTGGGCAGTGAACGCATCCTGGATATCTGTGTCGGAGGAGGCATGGACTTGGACGCAGTTGCCGTCAATCTCCACAAATGTTCCGCTGCGTGGATCTACTGTGACGGTGCCGTGCTCGCACACCACCAGCATTTCATCAATGTGCTTGGGAGTGTCGGAGACGATCGTGATGCGCACCTGCACACCGTTCTCCAGGAGCAGCTCCATGCTTCCATCCGTTTCAACGGCAGCACCGAAACGGTTCAGTGTGGCGCCGGAGAGACGTACGGCCGGGGCGCCGCCAACCCAGATGGAGCGGTCCAGGCAATGCGCTCCGATGTTGATCAGCGCACCTCCGCCGGAGACTGCCCGGTTGAAGAACCAGGCCGGCCGGGTGCCCGGACGGTAGTCGGTGCTGCGGTAGTCATGAATCATGAGCACCCTGCCGAGTTGTCCGGCTGATAGAGCTTTTTGCAGCGCAAGCTTTTCCGGCATGAAGTGCTGGATCAAGCCAATCACCATGACCACGTTGGCGCGGGCGCAGGCCTGTTCCATGGCCACACAGTCAGCTAACGTCGTGGCCATCGGTTTTTCCACCAGCACATGGATACCGCACGCGGCCGCGGCAAGCACCATTTCCTTGTGCAGGCTGTGCGGGGTATTGATCACCACTGCGTCGACCACTCCGGCTTCCAACATCTGGCGATAGTCGGTGAAGACCGCAGCTCCCCAAGGCTCGGCGACCTTTGCCGCTATGTCCGCCTGCAAGTCACAGACTGCACTGAGTTCGATCCCGTCAAGGATGGCGGCGCCGTCAGCGTGCAACAAAGCCACAGCCCCGGCCCCAATGATTCCCAACCGCATATTCAACTCATTCCTGTTCGTTGTGCACGGATTGCCTTGTGGCCCCGCAAGATTTTCTAATGACAAGCCGCGGACGCAGACGTACTTGGTGGATGGGGCAGTCATCACCTTCGGCAAGACGGCGCAGCAGAATTTCGGCGGCCATTTTACCCATCCTGTGCTTTGCAGGCGCCACAGCGGTCAACGGCACCTCGGCCAGGTCCGCCATCTCGTCGTCATAGGAAACCAGCGCCAGATCCTCGGGTATACGGATGCCGGCCCGCCTGGCTGCAGCTTCCAGCAGGGTCGCCTCCCTGTCTCCAAAGACCAAGGCAGCGGTGGCACCGGCCAAGCGCAATTTGGTCAAGGCCTCGTCGGGTCCGCCGTCTTCCCAATGACTTCTCGGGATTCTGGCCAGATGCGGCTCGAAGCCCAAATCTGCCGCCGCCCGCTCATATCCAGCCACAATGGCCGGTTCCGTGGGCGTCTCCGACCGGGTAAGCAGGGAAACACGGGGGTGACCGAGCCCGAAAAGGTGCAGTACGGCGTCGTACGCTCCCCCTTGATGGTCCGAACAAACGTTTTCAGACCTGTCCCCCGGGCCGAGGTCTGTCAGACTGCGTTCCAGTAACACCACGGGGACGTCCAACGCCATCAAGTCCGTAACCCGTTGGCGCGGGTCTGCAATCTCGTTCAGCGTGGGGACGAGAATCAGTCCGTCCACACCGGATTCAATGAGGAAATCAATGCTTGTATCTTCGCGCTCAGGCAAGTAGTTGTAGGTGGCAAGCTGCAAGCTGACGTCATGGGCCGATAAAGTCTCCTCTATGCCCTGCAGCACCCGCGGATAGTACAGCTGGGTATCTGGAAGCAGCACCCCCACTGTCAGGCGGGAACGTCGCCGCACCGGTTGCCGGACTGAAACGAAGCTTCCGGCTCCTTGCCGCCGCACCACGAGCCCTTCCTGGACGAGGTCATCAAACGCCCGCCGGACAGTGGTCAAGGACAGGCCGGTTTCTGCCGCAAGTTGGGCTTCGGTGGGCAACTTCGCCCCGACCGCCCAAGTACCGGCCAGGATACCCCTGCGGATATCTGCGGCCAGCGACCTGAACTTCAAGTCACGGGCATCGGTATCCCGGATTTTTCGAGGAGCTGGGTTCTTGCTCACGACGTCCTTTCACAATGCATCCCGGCCAGTCTGCCAAAATAATAAGATAGGAATAAAGGAGGAATTAGGAAACATTGTTCCAACAATTTTCAAAACCTCCAAGTACTCCCACGGGCCCCTCGCGGGAAAAGTGTCATGATTTTATGCGCCAAAGTCATCGCAGCCATGGATTCAGAGGGGAAGTGCGAAGGGGCGCGTCGCAACTTTTTCAAACTATTGCTGGAATACTCCTTGATTCATCTCTTTTACGACTGGTTGAGTAAGGTCACTTGGCCGTGACCTGCGGCACAACTACTTCAAGAGGTGTCTTTTATGAGTACTAAATCCCGAATCGTACGAACGCTGGCGGTCCTGGCCGGAGCATCCATGGCCCTCACGGCCTGCGGCGGTAGCGGAGCCAGCAACGACGCCAGCTCCGGAGCAAAGGACAGCGGTACAGTGACGTACTGGTCCATGTGGAAGGTCGGAGAAGCACAGCAAAAGGTCCTCGCAAGCGCCATCGCCGACTTCGAAAAGGAGACCGGCGACAAGGTTGACGTGCAGTGGCAGGGCCGTACCAACACGAAAAAGATCATTCCGGCATTGAACACCAACAATGTCCCGGATATTATCGACGGCTCCAACGCCAACCTCGACATCGCGCTGGGCAGCACCGGCCAGGCGCTGCCCATGACGGATGCCTACAACACCGAAATCGACGGCAAGAAGCTTTCTGAGCTCATCCCGGACAAGTTTGCCGCCGTGAGCAACATCAAGGACAAAGACGGCCAGCCCTGGATGGTGCCCTACAGCCTCACTTCGGACGGCATCTGGTTCAACGCCGAGAAGAGCCCGGACCTGGTGACGAACCCGCCGGCTTCCTGGGATGACTTCATTAGCCTCCTTGACAAGGAGAAGGCTGCCGGCCAGACACCGATTGCCGCAGACGGTGACATCGCCGGCTACAACGCCTACTGGTTTGTCAGCGCACTGGTCCACAGCGAGGGACCCGGTTCATTCAACAAAATTGCCACGGATAAGACCGGCGCTGGCTGGGACTCCCCCGCAGTGCTGGACGCAGCCAAAAAGGTGCAGCAGCTCGTCGACAACGGGTACCTGATCAACGGGTACAACGCCAGCAAGTGGCCTGCTCAGCAGCAGGCCTGGGCCACCGGCGGGGCAGATCTGCTCTTCAACGGCTCCTGGATCCCGACGGAGACTGGCACCTATGCCGCACCCGGTTTCAAATACGCATCCTTCGCCTTCCCATCCGTAGCCAGCCAGCCCAGCATGGCACGCGCTGATTTCACCGGTTTCGCCGTTCCCAAGAAGGCAAAGAACGCTGCTGGCGCCCAGAAATTGGCTGCGTTCTTGATGAATAAGAAGAACCAGGACGACATGGGAACCGTAGCCAAGGTCCTTCCGGTCCGTGCCGATGCCGCCATTTCACCGGAGCTCGCCGCAGTCAAGAAGAACATTGACGACGCCAAGGAAATCTACTTGGGCAACGACGGTGTCAGTGCTCCGGGGTACTTGGAGAAGAACTTCAACCCGACCGACGATCTGTTGTTCCTGGGCAAGATTGACGCTGGCGAGTTTGTCTCAAAGATGAAGGCGGAGACGATCGCTTACTGGAAGGCGCAGGGCTAATGTCAGCCTCGACTCTCAAACGCACTCGCCGCAACCCTGTTCCGGCTTCCAAGCCGGAGCAGGGCCGGGGCGGCAGCAGCATTGAACGCCAGCGCCGCAAGCTTCTGGTACCGTTCGTCGGACCGGCTTTTCTCTTCTACACCGTGCTGTTCATCGTTCCCTCGATAGCGGCGGTCTGGATCAGTCTCAACGAATGGGCCGGTTCCGGCCCCATGACCTTCGTGGGCTTCAAGAACTACGTCAAAGTCTTCCAAGACCCGTTGTTCGTGAAGTCCTTCGGAAACACACTGCTCCTGTTGTTCGTGGTGGGTGCGGCAATCTTCATCCTGGCCTTTGCCATGACTCTGGTCCTGCGGGACATGGCCGCAAAGAAGATCGCCCGCAACGTCATCTTCTTCCCTCACCTGATCAATGCCCTTGTCTTCGGCATTCTGGCTGGTTTCATCTTCAACCCGGGGGGCATGGTCAACAGCCTGCTCAAGCCTCTGGGTGTCACGGAACCGCCGGCTTGGCTGGCCCAGGACAATATCTTTCCGTTGATCATGGCCACCATGGTGTTGACTACCACCGGTTACTTCACCACCATCATCATGGCCGGTGTGGACCGGATCCCGCCGTACTTCTACGAGGACTGCGCCCTTGCCGGCGCAACGGCCTTCCAGCGCCTTCGGTACGTCATTCTGCCGCTGACCTGGGACGTTTTCGGCACCTGTGCCGTGCTGTGGACCATTTCTTCCGTCAAGATCTTTGAAATCATCTGGGTCTTTGGCGGCAGCAGCGGCGCAGGCCTGCCACCCACCCAAACCTGGTCCGTGGCCGTGTACACCTACGTCACCGCGTTCTCCGGGATGTCCACTCCGGCCTATGGTGCCGCCACGGCATCAGCCATCATTTCTTTGGCCTTGGTTACCGTCCTGGTGGTGCTCCTGCGCCGTGCCATGCGCCGTGACGCCATTGAATTCTAAGGAATCCTCATGACCGCCCTTACCTCGTCCCCGTCCAAGAACGCCGCTCCACCGCCGGTCCGCCGGCGAAAGAACCGCCGCGGCGTCAGCCCTGCCCTGCAGGCCGATCACAATCTGGTCCGAAGCTTCGGTGTCCTTGTTCTGTGGGTGGTGGTGGTGCTGTTCATCGCCATGCTCGTCTGGACCGTGCTACAGGCCTTCCGCGACACCCATGCAATTTTGGAAAGCCCCTGGGGCATGCCGACGACGTTCAACTTCGACAACTTCGCCACGGCCTGGAATGTCAGTGGTTTCGCCTTGGCCACGCTTAACAGCGTTTTGACCACTGCAGTGTCCTCGTTCGTGTGCGTGGCCGTGGCCGCGCCTGCCGCATACTACCTGAGCCGTGTGGAGAACCGCTTCACCGAGGGCCTGAGTCTGTACTTCATTCTTGGGCTCGGCATCCCGGCCCAGGTTATCTTGATCCCGCTCTTTGTCATGCTGGACAAGGTGCACCTGACCGACAGCCTGATCGGCTTGAACTTGGTCTATATCGGTTTGTCGCTGCCGTTCACTGTTTTCCTGTTGACAGCGTTCTTCCGCAGTCTCCCCCTTGAAATGGAGGAAGCCGCTGCACTCGACGGCGCCTCCGCCCTGCGCACCTTTATCCAGGTCACCCTGCCCCTGGCCAAGGGCGGCATCCTCACCGCCTTTGTGCTGCTGGTGGTCGGTAGCTGGAATGAAACCCTGCTGGCGCTGACCTTGCTCCAGAGCACCGAAAAGTACACCCTACCGGTTGCCCTGATCTCATTCGTGCAGCAGCAGACCTACTCCGGCGCCGACTGGGGCGGACTGTTCGCAGGCCTGTGCATCGTGATCCTGCCCATGCTGGCCATCTACATCTGGCTGGGGCGCCGACTCACGGAGGGCCTGACCTTGGGAATGGGTAAATAGAGTACCCATGCAAACTCATCCCAATTTGTTGTTTGTCGTCGCCGACCAGTTCCGGGCCATGTGCCTGGAGCCGGGCGGCGACGCCGTTTCCACTCCTTTTTTAGATGCTTTGGCGTCCGACGGCGTATCCCTGGCCCACGCTGTCAGCAGCTACCCGGTGTGCAGCCCGCACCGGGCCATGATGATGAGCGGACAGTACCCTGCATCCAATGGAGTGACGCACAATGTGAACTCCCAGACTGCCGCTTGGGGCGTTGGGCTGCGTCCCGACGCGCCGTCATGGGCTGCCGTGCTGAGGGATGCCGGATACAACACTGGATACATTGGCAAGTGGCATTTGGAGGCACCTGTACCTGCGGATGCGATCTACGGCACCGGCCGCTTGGAGGACGGGCGCTATTGGGATGCCTACTCACCTCTTGACCGGCGCCACGGTTTTGATTTTTGGTATTCGTACGGGTGCTGCGACGAGCACCTTACCCCGCACTATTGGACCGGCAACGCCGAACGGCACGAACGGGTGGACGTCCAAGGCTGGTCGGCTGCCCATGAAACGGACGTGGCACTAGACTTCCTGCAACGGGCCGCCGGCGCAGCCTCCGGCGGTTCTGGCGGTACTTCCGGTGGTGCACCGTTTGCCCTGGCCGTGTCGTGGAATCCGCCGCACCAGCCCTTTGACCAGCTTCCCGAAGGCCATGACACCAGCTATGCCGGCTTGTCCCCCGCTAAACTGCTCAACCGACCCAACGTGGACCTGGACTCGGACACGGGCCGTGAAGCAGCCGCCATCGCCCCGCTGTATTACGCGGCCGTCAACGCCATCGATGCCCAAGTGGGGCGGCTGTTGGCCGCACTCGACGATCTCGGCTTGGCGGATAACACCCTAGTCATTTTCACCTCCGACCACGGCCAGCAGATGGGCAGCCATGGGCTGCTGTACAAAAACGTGCCCTTTGAAGAGTCCATGCGTATTCCCTTTGTCATGCACGGCCCTGGAGCATTTTCTGCCGAAGCGGCCGCCAACACCGTACTCTCCAGCGTCGACATCGCCCCGACCCTGCTGGGGCTGCTCGGCTTCTCCGCCAGCATTCCGGCACAGATGCAGGGCCAGGACCTAGCGCCCCTGCTCAGCACAGGGGCCAACCTCCCCAACGCAACAGCCAAGGGAGCAGGAACAGCGGCACTGTACTATTACTACCCGCGTGATGCGGACGACGTTGACATCCGTGGCATCAGGTCACGCAGCACGAAGTTCATAGCCCGGTTCCAGCGTGCAGCCGGCCTGAGCACCGACCTCTACGATTTGGTGGCAGATCCTTACGAGCTGCGCAACATCACGGATCCAACCTTGGTCCGCGAGCACGCCAAAACATTGGAAACCGCACTTGCCGCCGCAGGACAAAAGTGGACGGGGGCAGGCGCACTGAAGGAATTGGTGGAGCAAGCATGAACATACTTCTGATCATGGCAGATCAGTTTTCCGCCCACGCCCTGGAGCGCAGCCGGTCCACCGACGCCCACTTCAACACGCCACATCTTGACCGGCTCGTTGCTAATTCCACGTATTTCAGCCAGGCCTACACCCCATTCCCGTTGTGCGTTCCAGCGCGCAGCTCAATGGTGACGGGAAAGTATCCGCACCAGCTTGGCATCATGTCCAACTCCGGCGCTGGAGCTGCTCCCGCAGTTGAGCCGGGCCACGGCCCCGAATCACTGGGACACTGGTTTACAGAGGCCGGTTACGACTGCGCCTATGCGGGCAAATGGCATGCCCTGCAGGCCAGTGCCACCGAAGCGGACGGCTTTGCCCCCATTCACCCCTTCGGCGACGACGGCCTGGTAGAGGCGTGCCATGAGTGGCTTGCGAACCGATCGGTGCGCGACGGCGAACGCCCTTTTCTCCTCGTCGCCTCCTTCGACGACCCTCACACCATTTGCGAATACGCCCGTTCGCAGCCTCTTCCCTACGGCAACGTGCCTGAAGTTCCGATCGGTGCGGCACCCCCGCTGCCGGCGAATTTTCCCCCGGCACCCTATGCCCCGTCCGCCCTGGCCTCCGAAGCGGATGCCTCCCCGAAGGTCTACGGAACCCGTGACTACACTGCCGACGATTGGAGGGCTTACCGGGCCGCCTACGGCACGCTGGTTGCCCGCGTTGACGAACGCATCGGCCGCCTCCTGGACGCCGTTGACCTGGCCGAGACCGCCGTCGTCTTTGTCAGCGACCATGGCGACGGGGACGCTTCCCATGGTTGGAATCAGAAAACCGCCCTGTATCAAGAATGCATCCGTGTCCCGCTGCTGGTGCACGTGCCCGGACAGTCGCCGGCCAAAGTGGACACCCCTGTGGACGGTGTTCTGGCGCTGATGCCAACACTGTGTCAGGTGGCCGGAATTGCTACGCCGGCCAGCCTGCCCTGCCGTTCCGTGCTGGAGGCGCAGCCGGAGACGGTGGTGGTGGCGACCCTGTTCGATTCCGGCTCCAAGCCGCAAACCACCGGCCGCGCCTTGATCAAGGGCCAGCACAAATACACGGTTTACAGCTGGGGAAAGCACCGTGAGCAACTCCATGACCTGCACGACGATCCTGGCGAACAACGGAATTTGGCTGTAGAAGACTCCAGTGCTGCCCTGCTGGAGGAAATGCGCGGCGAGCTTTACCGCTGGGCTGTGACACACAGCGATACAAGTTTTTTGAAGAAGCTGGTCCTGCCGGTTTCCGCACCGGCGCAGGCCCATTCCGGGATATTTACCGTTCCTTACTAGCTTCAAATTTTCGCCAAGAGACACGGTGGTAGTCGACGAAAGCATAGATGGAGTAGTTATCTCTAGAACAACATCGGCCGGGAAAGACGCCGAGGTTCCCCTCGTGCTTTGGTACGACAAGCCGGCGCACGCCACTGTGGAAAGGGAAGCATGGGAACGTCTTGCGCTGCCTCTGGGGAACGGTCACATGGGAGCCATGGTCTTCGGCCGGACGGACACGGAACGCATCCAGCTCAACCACGACAGCCTCTGGACGGGCGGGCCCTCGTCGCACCCAACCACCGACAATGTCGATACCAGCGGCAATGTCGATGTTGCAGACCCGGCAGGGACCATGCGCGACCTCGTGGACAGCGCATTCACCGAGTTGTACCGGGGGCTGGAGTCGGGAGAAGGCTTCAAGGGAACACCTCCAACACCGTTCCTGCCCACCAACCGTGAAACCCAAGGTGCATTTCAGAATTTCTCCGAAATGTACCTGGAGCTGGGTCATGAGAACCCCACTCAGTACAAGCGCTTCCTTGATCTACGGACTGCCACGGCGAGTGTGGAATACGAATGTGACGGCGTTCACTACGTCAGCGAATCGTTCATAAGCAATCCGGATGGAGTGTTGGTTTATCGCATCACGGCGGACAAGCCCGGCTCGGTGAACCTTGCGCTGCGCCCTGAAATCCCCCACCGCACGGCCAATGCCAACGGCAACACCCGCGGCCAGAAGAACTATGGGAAAACTGGCACCGTCAAAGCCGCCGGTGACTCAATCACCTTGTCCGGAAAATTGAATCACAATTCGATGTTGTTTGCCGGTGCGTTTCGGGTCAGGGCCACAGACGGGGTTGTGACGGCAGAAAATGATCCTTCCGATAGGCACGGGATATTGAAGGTTGCCCATGCTTCCAGTGTCACGATCGTCGTCGCCCTGGGAACAGACTATATGAATGATTTGCACGCCGACTTTAAGTCCGGACAGTCACTTGATCAACTCGTTCGGTCGGTGAGCAGTCGTCTTGATGCGGCGGGAACAAGATTTGACGTCCTGCAAACGAGGCAACGCCGGGATCATCAAAAGTTGTTCAACCGGGCGGAGCTACGCCTCACAAACGAGTTCCCGGCGGATGTGCCAACTGATCTGCTACTGGCCGAGCACCGAAGCGGCAAGCACAGCGCCTATTTGGAGATGCTCTATTTCCAATTCGGACGCTACCTGTTGATCTCATCCTCACGCCAAGGCTCATTGCCGGCCAACCTCCAAGGCGTATGGAATGATCAGGACTATCCGGCGTGGGCATCCGATTACCACATGAACATCAATATGCAGATGAATTATTGGCCGGCATTCGTGACCAACATTGCTGAAACGGCCGGGCCCTTGGTTGATTATGTGGACGGGCTGCGTGAACCTGGCCGCATCACCTTGGCCAAGACATACGGAATCAAGGACACCGGCAACAAAGACGGGTTCGTGTTCTTCAATTCAACTGCACCCTTGGGATTCTCGGGCAACATCGATTCCCATGCATCATTTACTCCTACTGCCACTGCGTTCATTGCGCAGAACCTTTTCGACTACTACGCCTTTACCCTCGACAAGGACTATCTGAAGTCCAGTATTTACCCAATACTCAAGGAGGCAGCGAAAACCTATCTGCAGACGTTGCAGCCGGGACGTTCTCAGGATGGCAGCGACAAGGAAAAACTCTTTGTTGTACCCTCCTATTCTTCAGAACACGGACCGTGGACCGTTGGCGCCTACTTCGATCAGCAGCTTGTTTCCATGCTGTTCACCAACACCTTGGAGGCTGCGAAGGCTTTGGGTGTGGATCAGGGGGAAGACGCAAACCTGACCAAGGTGTTGGTTGCGGCCATCGACAAGCTGGATCCAATTCAGCTGACGGTCAGCGGTCACATCAAGCAATGGCAGCACGAGGTGCACTACAACAAGACTGGTAATGGAACCGATATCGGTGATCCAGTCCACCGCCACATTTCCGAACTTGTTGCCTTGTATCCGGGAAGCAGCATCACCAGGGTTACGCCGGAGCTGATGGCAGCGGCGAAAAAGACCTTGGACGCCCGTGGTGACGCAGCCACCGGCTGGTCAATGGGACACAAGTTGAATCTGTGGGCTCGAACAGGCGAAGGAGATCGCGCCTACGACCTGCTGACAAATCTCTTGAACAACGGTACGTACAACAATTTGTTCGATTACCATCCTCCATTTCAAATCGACGGTAATTTTGGTGGGACAGCCGGGATCGCAGAAATGCTGCTGCAAAGCCACAGCGGAACCATTGATGTCCTGCCTGCCCTTCCCACAGCATGGTCATCTGGATCCTTTAGCGGCTTCAAGGCACGTGGGAACGTCACTGTGGCCGCCACCTGGAACAACGGTTCCGTGAAGACAATTGTTGTTACTGTCCAGCAAGACAGCAGAATCGAAATCAACAGCCTCATGTTCAAGTCGTCGTACGAACTACATGAGCGCAACGGCACCCCGGTGCTTCACACGAGAAGCGATGGAACAGCGACGCTGGAGGCAGCTGCCGGGCAAGAATACACTTTCCAAGCATCGTCCGGGCCACTACCGAATCAGTACTAGCAGCTGGGAACTGACTGGGCGTATGCTGACAGTACATGTTCAAGGAATATTCAGCATATTCCCAGCAAATTGTCGGAGACTGTGATGGTGAAGAAGACCGGACCTGAAGCAAAGTTGCTCGTTGTTGATGACGAGCCCAATATTCGTGAACTCCTTTCCACTTCCCTGCGTTTTGCCGGGTTTGAGGTCATTGCAGCAGCCAACGGCCGTGAAGCCCTGGCCGCAGCTGAGGAGCACAACCCCGACCTGGCTGTCTTGGATGTCATGCTTCCGGACATGGACGGATTTACCGTTACCCGCCGCCTGCGCGCGGCCGGACGACACTTCCCCGTCCTGTTCCTGACCGCACGCGACGACACCGAAGACAAAGTCACCGGCCTGACTGTGGGCGGCGACGACTATGTCACCAAACCGTTCAGCCTGGACGAGGTCGTGGCCCGCATCCGCGCTGTTCTGCGGCGCACCCAGCCCATGGAAGACGACGACGCCGTGCTGCGTGTTGCCGATCTGGAACTCGACGACGACGCCCACGAGGTGCGCCGTGCCGGTAAGACCGTGGAGCTCTCCCCCACCGAATTCAAACTGCTGCGTTACTTGATGCTGAACCCCAACCGGGTCCTGTCCAAGGCTCAGATCCTTGACCATGTGTGGGAATACGACTTCAATGGCGATGCTTCCATCGTGGAGTCCTACATCTCCTACCTGCGCCGCAAGGTCGATGTTGATTCCTCGCTGCCAGCCCTCATCCAGACCAAGCGCGGCGTGGGCTACGTGCTGCGAACGGCTGACAAGCGCTAATCGCCTTGCTTAAGTTGTGGAAGAACGCGTCCCTGCGCTCGCAGTTGGTGGCCATCATCAGCGCGCTGCTGAGTCTGTCATTGCTGGCGTTGGGTTCCACAACCTTTCTCCTGCTGCATTCTTTCCTGGAAGACCAGATGGACACACAGCTGACCACCTTCCAACGTTCCATCGTTGTGGTGGGCACCGTGGATTCGCAGAACACCGGTCAAACACCGTTCGCCTTTGACTACTACGTGGGCTTCCATTTTGGCGACGGCAGCTTGGCGGACCAAAACCGTTCAGGCAAGGACAAGCCCGTCTATCCGAGCTACACCATGGCACAGGCACAGGCACTGAACGGCAAGAAGTTCACTGTTCCAAGCACTGATGGCGGCGCGCCTTGGCGAGTCACCGTCATCGCCCCGCAAAAGTTCAATTTCGGCTCGGCGGACTTAACCCAGAGCCGTCCGGAATATGTGGGGTACGTAGTCGTGGGGCTGCCCTACGAAACACTCAATATCACCATGGAACGCTTGGCCGTGGTCATCGCCGGAGTTGCAATTCTCACCATCACGCTGGGCACCATGATCGCCTACTGGACGGTCACCCGATCCTTCAGACCTCTGGGCCGGGTTGAAAAGACCGCGGCCGCCATCGCCGCCGGCGACCTTTCCCGGCGCGTGGACATTGAAAATCCCGCCACCGAGGTGGGTCGATTGTCGGGCTCTTTGAACACCATGCTGGCACACATTGAGCACGCTTTTGCTGCGCGCACAGCCTCGGAGAAACGAATGCGCCGCTTTGTGGCGGACGCTTCTCATGAACTGCGCACACCACTTGTCACCATTCGCGGCTTCTCAGAACTTTACCGCCATGGCGCCCTGCAAACACCTGAAGACGTCGGTACAGCGATGGGCAGAATTGAAAGCGAATCCAAACGCATGGGCGAACTCGTGGAAGACCTGCTCATGCTGGCCCGCATCGATGAGCAACGACCCCTGCAACTGAAGCCGGTTGACTTGCTGATCATTGGCCACGATGCCGTCCTGGATGCCCGGGCCACGGCGCCCAGCAGGACGTTCGCCGTCGTCGGACTCCATGGAACCCAAGGCACACCGGCCCCCACACTGGGAGATGAGGCGAAGTTGCGTCAGGTGGTGACCAACCTGATGGGCAACGCGCTGCGCTACACGCCCGAGGGCTCACCGATTGAGATTGTGGTTGGCACCCGTGTTGATGGTGGGCAAAAGTTCTCCGTCATCAAGATCCGCGATCACGGCCCCGGCATCTCCGATGAGGAAGCGCCCCGTGTGTTTGAGCGCTTTTACCGTGCCGATTCCTCCCGTGACAGAAACACTGGCGGCAGTGGGCTTGGCCTGGCCATTGTGTCGGCGATCGTAGCCTCCCACGAGGGAACTGTCCGGCTTGAGCAGACTCCTGGCGGGGGCGCGACCATGGCCATTGAGCTTCCCTTTCAGGATCCGGAGTCCACTGCTGCGTCCGACTCGGGAGATGCCGACGCGGGGGATGCAGCAGGCGGCGATTCCTCCACAGGTGGAGCTGCAGCGTAGCCGATCCACCGTTCTCCATGAATGACTGTCGGCGTCACACCACGTCTTCTACGCTGGGAACTGTCAGCAGCAAACCGCGAAGTTCCCACGTCCCGGAGAGGATCAATCCCATGGCACAGTTCAACGTCAACAGCGATGATCTTGCACTCAAAAGCACAGCCGTCAAAGGCTCAGTCGAGCGAATCCGCATGGAGGTGGACGCCATGAAGCGCAACCTCCTGGATCTGCAATCCACCTGGACTGGGGCAGCGTCCACCAACTTTCAGTCGCTGTTGCAGGAATGGCACGCGACAGAGCTGAAAGTTGAGGCTTCACTGGAGAGCATCAACGGTGCCTTGTCCATGGCCGCAACCCACTATGCTCAGGCCGAGGATGCCAATACGAGGATGTTCATGGCTCGGTAGCAGCTTGACGGGCTTATGCCTCCGGCGTGCCTTGGTGGAAACGGATCTGCCACCGGCCGTGGGCGAATTTCCAGATGGAGCTGCGCAGCGCGCTGCCTCGCGGCGCATCGCTGCGGTACGTCAAGAGGGCCGTCGAGTCATCAATGCGATCCAGTGTGAGTACCTCAAGGCTGTGCGCAGCCACTGTCTCGTCGCTGATCATGGCCAGAACCTCTTGGCGTGACCACCGACTGCCGGATGCGCCGATTTCCTCAAAGTCTGTGTGCAACAGCTCGGCCACCCGCAGCGGGTCGGCCCGTACGGCGGGGTCAAACAGTTCACGTTCGAGCTCCACCACGGCTTCGAGTGAATCATCGCGGCCCGCCGGTAGTACCTGGTCGTCGTCTGACATGGAAAACAGTTCCGGCTGCGCAACGTCCACCGGCGTGGTCGCTGCGCGTGCTGCCCCTGCCGGGTCAGTGTTGAGCTGGGTGGTGTTGGGCTGGGAAGTGTTGGACAAGCCGGAGCCGGGGAAGCCTGGCCCTGCGTTGGGTGTTCGCTTGGCTTGATAAGCGGTGGCGGCGTCTCGTGCGCGGTCGTCAGCCGCTTCGTTGAGGTCATGGCCGGCGTGGCCCTTAACCCATTCGAACTTGTATTTCCTACCCGCAATAGCGGCGTCAATGTCCTTGAGCAGTTCAAGGTTCAGCACAGGCTTGCCGTCGGCCTTGCGCCAGCCTTTGCGCTTCCATCCGGGCATCCACTTCGTGACGGCATTAATGACGTACTGGCTGTCGCACAGGATGTGGAGTGGTTCATCAGCCACGTGCTCCGTGGACTTGAAAAGGTCAAGGACGGCCATGAGTTCGCCCATGTTGTTGGTCCCATGGGGCCAGCCACCGGCACGCCAGCAGGTCTCGTCCACGTACCACGCCCAGCCAGCAGGCCCGGGATTTCCCAATGCCGAACCATCGGCAGCTGCAACAATTGTCATGA
>NZ_JAUNVV010000032.1:0-2596 GCF_030540645.1 Arthrobacter sp. | reverse complement strand
GCAGGCCCGGGATTTCCCAATGCCGAACCATCGGCAGCTGCAACAATTGTCATGAGCCAATACTTTCATCTATCCCTGACATTCAATGACAGGGTGCTTAAACGCCAAGGACGCCCCCTCCAAAATGGAGGGAGCGTCCAAAGCATGAAGAGTGCATGGGTGGGCCCGAGTGCCCCAACGCCAAGACGCGTCAGCGGCTTGCCGGCGAGCCGCACGGGGTGGGCCCACGCGCCCGAGGGCCCCAACGCCAAGACGCGTCAGCGGCTTGGCGTTGGGAGGGCGTGGGGACTAGAAGCCGCCCATTCCGCCCATGCCGCCCATGTCGTCGCCGCCGCCGCCTGCAGCAGCCTTTTCGGGCTTGTCAGCGACAACTGCTTCGGTGGTGAGGAACAAGCCGGCAATGGATGCCGCGTTCTGCAGTGCGGAACGCGTTACCTTTACCGGGTCGTTGACACCGGCAGCCAGCAGGTCCTCGTAGACGCCGGTTGCAGCGTTCAGGCCGTGGCCGTTGGGCAGGCCGCGGACCTTGTCCACTACGACGCCGGGCTCGAAGCCGGCGTTGAAGGCAATCTGCTTCAAGGGCGCATCGATGGCAACCTTGACGATGTTGGCGCCGGTTGCTTCATCACCCGTGAGGTTCAGGCCTTCGAATGCCTTGACGCCAGCCTGGATGAGGGCAACGCCACCGCCGGGGACGATGCCTTCTTCAACGGCAGCCTTTGCGTTGCGCACTGCATCTTCAATGCGGTGCTTGCGCTCCTTGAGTTCAACTTCAGTTGCGGCACCGGCCTTGATGACTGCCACGCCGCCGGCCAGCTTGGCCAGACGTTCCTGCAGCTTCTCGCGGTCGTAGTCGGAATCGGAGTTTTCGATCTCGGCACGGATCTGTGCAACGCGGCCGGCAATGGCTTCAGCGTCGCCTGCACCGTCAACAATGGTGGTCTCGTCCTTGGTGACAACAACCTTGCGAGCCTGGCCGAGCAGGTCGAGGGTGGTGTTTTCCAGCTTCAAGCCAACTTCTTCAGCGATGACCTGGCCACCGGTGAGGACGGCAATGTCGGCCAGCTGGGCCTTGCGGCGGTCGCCGAAGCCCGGAGCCTTGACGGCAACGGACTTGAACAGGCCGCGGATCTTGTTCACGATCAACGTGGCAAGTGCTTCGCCTTCGATGTCTTCTGCGATGATCAGCAGCGGCTTGTTGGACGCCATGACCTTTTCCAGAACAGCGACAAGATCCTTGACGATGGAGATCTTGGAGTTGACGATCAGGATGTACGGGTCTTCAAGAACCGTTTCCTGGCGCTCTGTATCGGTCACGAAGTAGGCGGAGATGTAGCCCTTGTCGAAGCGCATGCCTTCGGTGAGCTCAAGCTCCAGTCCGAAGGTCTGGGACTCCTCAACGGTGATGACACCTTCTTTGCCAACCTTGTCCAGAGCTTCGGCAATGAGTGCACCGATCTCGGGATCACCGGCGGAGATGGACGCGGTTGCGGCGATCTCTTCCTTGGTTTCGATTTCCTTGGCGGAAGCGAGCAGCTGCTCGATGACGGCTTCAACAGCCTTCTCGATGCCGCGCTTGAGTGACAGCGGGTCGGCGCCGGCAGCTACGTTGCGCAGGCCTTCCTTCACGAGTGCCTGGGCCAGCACGGTTGCCGTGGTGGTGCCGTCTCCGGCGATGTCGTCAGTCTTCTTGGCGACTTCCTTGACCAGCTCGGCGCCGATCTTCTCGTAAGGATCGTCAAGTTCGATTTCTTTGGCGATGGAGACACCGTCGTTGGTGATCGTGGGCGCACCCCACTTCTTCTCAAGGACAACGTTGCGACCGCGCGGGCCCAAGGTGACCTTGACGGCGTCGGCGAGGATGTTCAATCCGCGCTCAAGGCCGCGGCGTGCCTCTTCATCAAATGCAATGAGCTTGGCCATGGAGGCTTCAGTCCTTTCGGGACAGTCATTTCGGATACAAGAATCCTCATCACGGTGCCCGCGACGGACGGATCAGCCGCTGGTGATCTCTTTACACCGGCAGCAAACCCTCACCCAATGAGGAAGATTCACTACTCCGACGGCGGATGTCCAACCACAAACTGGCAGTCACCACCTCAGAGTGCTAAGTCAATAATTAGCACTCGCCACCACAGAGTGCAAGCGGAAGGGCCTGTTCTGAGCTTCAGGCGAACGGCATAAGAGACACATTCGGCGCCCTCCACGTCCCGACCTTTCCGCCACGCGCCCAAACGGCTAGCGTAGGGAGGGTAAATATTCCGATGCACGCATAAGCAATGTATCCCCTGCCTCCCCGCAGCAGCTTGTGTAACAGCACCAGCACCAGGAGACACCATGAGTGAAAATATCCAGCCCGAACAGACTCCGGATCAGCCTAAACCCTCCTCTGAGGTGCCTGCTGGTTACGACCAGCCAGCCCAGCCGAGCGAACAGCTCCCCAGCTGGCAGCCACCAGTTGCGAGCGACACGACAGCACCCAGTTACGCCCAGCCGAGTCCCCCGCAGGACTTCCAGCAACATAACGCTCAGCCGGTCTACCAACAACAGGGTTACCAGCAGGGTTACCAACAGCAGAACGTTCAGCAGGGTCATC
>NZ_JAUNVV010000031.1 GCF_030540645.1 Arthrobacter sp. | reverse complement strand
GACGGTGGCATCGGGGTGCTGTTCACGCTGTCCTCCAAGGGCCGGCGCGAACTGCCCAACAGCAATGTCATTGTCGAGGGGCCGGTGGAAGTGCTCAGCAAGGACGGCTCCTTCATCGGCGAGCACATCTACACCCCGATCGCCGGCGTGGACGTGCAGATCAACGCCTTCAACTTCCCCGTCTGGGGCATGCTGGAAAAGTTTGCCCCGGCATTCATCGCAGGTGTTCCCACCATCGTCAAGCCGGCCACGCCCAGCGGGTATCTCGCCGCGGCGACCGTGCGCGTCATGATCGAATCCGGGATCCTGCCGCCCGGGTCGCTCCAACTGATTTCAGGTTCGGCCCGCACGCTGGTGGATAAGCTCGACTACCGGGACATGGTCTCCTTCACCGGCTCCGCCAGCACCGCGAACCTTCTGCGTGCCCACCCCAACGTTGCCCACGGCGGCGTCCGCCTGAGTGCCGAAACAGACTCGCTCAACGCCGCCATCCTTGGTCCTGACGCGGTCCGGGGAACGCCGGAATTTGATGCGTTCATCAAATCGGTCGTGACGGAGATGACCGTCAAGGCGGGGCAAAAGTGCACGGCCGTCCGCCGCGCCATTGTCCCCGAAGACCTGCGCGCCGACGTCATTGTGGCCGTGGGCGCCAGGCTCACCGAACGCGTGGTGGTGGGCGATCCCCGCGCCGAGGGGGTGACCATGGGGGCGCTCGCCTCGCTGGAACAGCTGGCCGACGTCCGCGCTGCCGTCGAAGCCATGCTCGCGGCCGGTGGAGAGCTCGCCTGGGGAACCCTGGACGCGCCCCAGGTGAGGCACGCGCAGAGCCCGGCATCCGGCGTCGAACATGGCGCATTCATGTCCCCGGTGCTGCTCGACTGGGCCGATTCCGAAGCCCCGGCCGTGCACACCCTGGAGGCGTTTGGTCCCGTGTGCGGTGTGCTGGGTTTTTCCACGCACGACGGCGGCGCCTCCGAAGCGGTCCGGCTCGCAGCGCTGGGGGCCGGGTCTCTCGTGGCGACGGTGTGCACGAATGACCCCGACTTTGCGCGCGCGGTGGTGACGGGAATTGCCTCCCACCACGGGCGGGTGCTGGTGCTGAACCGTGAGGATGCGCGCTCCTCGACCGGCCATGGATCGCCGGTGCCGCACCTGGTGCACGGCGGGCCGGGGCGTGCTGGTGGCGGCGAGGAGTTGGGCGGCATCCGTTCGGTCAAACACCACATGCAGCGCACGGCCATCCAGGGCTCACCGAACATGCTCACGGCCGTGACCGGTGTGTGGCACGCGGGCGCGGACCGCGTGCTGGCCGGGGTGCCGGAGTTTGGCGGGGTGGAGGGGGCGGTGCATCCGTTCCGGAAGTCCCTCGCCGAGCTGCACATTGGCGATGCGTTTGCCTCGGGGCTGCGCCAAGTCACGCTGGAGGACATTGCGGCATTCGCAAAGAGCACCGGCGACACGTTCTATGCCCACACGGACGCGGCGGCCGCGGAAAGGAACCCGTTCTTTCCTGGCATAGTGGCCCACGGGTACCTGCTGGTCTCGTGGGCGGCCGGACTGTTTGTGGAGCCCGCTCCGGGACCGGTGCTGGCCAACTATGGGCTGGAAAGCCTTCGCTTCCGCACGCCTGTTGCGGCCGGGGATTCCATCCGCGTGACGTTGACGGCCAAGCAGATCACCCCTCGCACTACCGACGACTACGGCGAGGTCTGCTGGGACACTGTTTTGCACAACCAAAACGGCGACGTCGTTGCCACGTATGACATCCTGACCTTGGTTGAAAAGGAAAATACGCTCTACAAGTGACGCGTACGGGCCAGCGATGCCGGACCTAAGTTCCATTGCCTTTCCCTGCGGGTGGTGCTAGACAAATTGAACCGCCAATATCGCGTTCGTTGTCATGTGTGTTGGGGACAGCCTGCATGACGGCGTGCGCGGAACCGATCCAGCTGGCTGCCGCCACTTGGCCCGGAGAGTTCATTCTTCAAGCAAAAGGTTGTGTGCGCAATGAGCATCAAGCCCCCAGTCCAGGATGAGTCGGATGCCGAGCTGCAGGTCAGCAAGCCCAAACGATCGGCCGGAGGACTGCCCAGCCTGCAGTATTCCATGCCCCAAGCCGTCGCCGAGATGGGCGTCACGCGGTCAGCGAAGACGTTGCTGGCCATGAACCAGAAGGACGGCTTCGACTGCATGAGCTGCGCGTGGCCGGACCCGCCCGAGCGCAAGACCGCGGAATTTTGTGAGAACGGCGCCAAGGCTGTCACGTGGGAGGCGGGGCTGCTGACCATCGGGCGCGACTTCTGGGAAAATAACTCCGTCTCGTCGCTGCGCAGCCGCAGCGAATACTGGCTAGGCCAGCAGGGGCGGCTTGTGGAACCCATGTACAAACCCGCAGGGTCTGATCACTACCAGCCCATCAGCTGGGAGAACGCCTTCCGTATTGTGGCCCGTGAGCTGAACGATCTTGATTCACCGGATGAGGCCACGTTCTACACGAGCGGGCGCACCAGCAACGAGACCGCGTTCCAATACCAGCTCTTCGCCCGCGCGTTCGGCACTAACAACCTGCCGGACTGCTCCAACATGTGCCACGAATCCACCGGTAAGGCGATGGAGGAGACCATCGGCATCGGCAAGTCTGCCATCGCCTATGAGGACTTTGAAAAGTCAGACCTGATCATCATCATGGGGCAGAACCCGGGCACCTGCCATCCACGCATGCTCACCGCATTGGAGGAGGCCAAGGATGCCGGCTCCACCATTGTCGCCATCAACCCGCTTCCGGAGGCCGGGCTGATCAACTTCAAGAATCCGCAGCGCCCCCGCGGTCTGGTGGGCAAGGGCACCGACCTGGCTGACCAGTTCCTGCAGATCAGGCTGGCCGGTGACATGGCCCTTATGCAGGCCGTGGCCAAGCGCGTCTTCGCTGCAGAGGCGGCCGCGCCCGGTGCCGTCCTGGATCATGCGTTCCTGGAAGAGCACTGTCAGGGGCTTGAGGAGTACCGGGCGCACATTGAAAACGTGGACGAGAAGGCGGTCCGGGAAGCCACCGGACTGCGCACTGCGGAGATTGACGAACTCGCCAGCCGCTACTTGAAGGCCGACAAGGTCATCGTCACGTGGGCCATGGGCCTGACCCAGCACAAGAAGGCCGTGCCCACCATTAAGGAAATCATCAACCTGCTACTGCTGCGCGGCAACATTGGCAAGCCCGGCGCGGGCCCCTCGCCCATCCGCGGGCACAGCAATGTTCAAGGGGACCGGACCATGGGCATTTGGGAACAAATGCCTGACCACTTTCTGGATGCCCTGGGCAAGGAGTTCAACTTTGACCCGCCCCGTGCCCACGGCTTCGACGCCGTCCAAAGCATCCGTGCCATGCGGGATGGAATGCTGAAGGTGCTTTTTGCCATGGGTGGCAACCTGGTTGGAGCCATCTCAGATACGGCCGTAGCCGAGGCTGCATTACAAAAGCTGAAGCTGACGGTCCAGGTCTCTACGAAGCTCAACCGCTCCCACGCGTTTGTGGGCGCTCAGGCGCTGATCCTTCCCACCCTGGGCCGGACCGAGATTGACAGGCAAGCCACCGGCGAACAGTTCGTGACAGTGGAGGACACTGTCTGCGCCGTCCATGCCTCCAGCGGCAAGGTTGAGCCGGTGGCCGTGGGAATCCTGTCCGAGATGGCGATTGTCAGCCACCTGGCCCGCGCCGTCCTGGGCAAGAACCATCCCATCGACTGGGCCGGATTCGAGGCCAACTACGACACCATTCGCGAGCACATCAGTCATGTAGTTCCGGGATGCAGCGACTACAACGCCAAGGTCCGCCAATGGGGCGGATTCGTGCTGCCGCACCCGCCACGGGACAGCCGCACGTTCCCCACCCCGACCGGCAAGGCGATGTTCAGCGTGGGCGAGCTTGAAACCGTTCAGGTGCCCAAGGGCAGGCTGCTGCTGCAGACAGTGCGCTCCCATGACCAATTCAACACCACCATGTACAGCCTCAACGACCGTTACCGAGGAGTGAAGAAGGGTCGGCAGGTGCTGTTCGTCAACCCCTCCGACTTGGTCGAGCTCGGCATTCCCAACGGCAGCTACGTGGACATCCACAGCGAATCGGTCGACGGCGTCGACCGGGTCCTGCGCCAGCAGCGGATCATCAGCTTCCCCACAGCACGCGGCTGCGTGGCGGCATACTTTCCCGAAGCGAACGTCCTTGTTGCCCTCGATGACACGGCGGAAGGCAGCAACACCCCGGTGTCCAAGTCCGTCGTCGTCCGCCTCGAAAAGACCGATGCGCCCGCCTTCGCCGCCGCCCACTAGTCAACTGCTGAAGTTTCCATTCAGAGTTCGACGACGTCCACCAGTTTGTCGTAGAAGCTCACGTAACCGGCGATTTCGGTTGACGGTGGGACAGGGGATTGGTGGCTCCACGCGACGTCGTCTTCGGGGCCACCGGGCAGCCGCCAGTAGCTGGCCGTGCCCTTGTTGAGGCACAGGACACCGACGACGCCGTCCGCCGGGACCGCGTGGCACGGGACCACCCGCACACTGAGCAACTCTTGGTGGTTGGTTCGTAGCGAAGCTCGCCGGAAAGTGCTTTCAAGGACGCTGAAATTTTTGTGGACGTGCCTTCAGCGTGCACCCGGCCCGTCTGCCCGTCAGTGTTGTTCTGAGGCCCGGTCGTGATGGTATATGTTGCGGCGTTCCCTGCCAGTGATGTCCGCGGAATAGGGGGGCCTGAACCAGGCGATGCCGCCTTCCAGCCGGACGCTCCAGCCCTTGTCATGAAGGTAGTGGTGGTGCAGGCTGCAGCACAGGACGCCGTTGTCCACGCTGGTGGTGCCCCCGGTCTGCCACGGGACAATGTGGTGCGCTTCTGTCCACTGTGCCGGTGCCATGCAGTCCGGGAATGCGCAGCCCATGTCCCGGGCCACGAGAACCTTGCGCTGGGCGAACGTGAAAAGCCGTTGCGTGCGGCCGACATCCAGGATTTCCCCATTGGAGCCGACCAGCATCTCGGTGACACCTGCGCTGCACATCTGCTCGGCAAACAATGACAATGGCACCTGGCCGCTGTAGGGCGAATCCACGGTACCGTCATTGGTCCGGCGGTCCAGGTCTTCCTGGGTGAGGGAGAGATACAACTGCGTCTTCAGCCCGCCGTTGATGGGCAGCTTGTCTGTTCCGGCGGCCAGCGTGAGGCAGTGGAGCATGCCGTCCAACAGCATTTGTGCCCGGGTGCGTTTGTCCCTGACGGCCGTGTCCGTGCTGTTGGGATCGATGGGGCTCAACCCCGGGAGGTTCTCTTCCGATCCGGGTGCCGGTACCCAGACGCCGTTGACCAAGTGTGGCCAAGGCTGCGGGTTCGCTTCCTGCAGACTATCGCCGTCCGAAACAGCTTCCTCAGGTGGTGCCTGTCCAGACCACCATGCGGCTTCTGGCACTGCCTGTGCCCCGGAACACCAGTCATCATTGGGTATCTGTGCGGCCCTGCACGGCTCAGCACCATCGCACGGCTCCGCGGCGATGAACGGTCCGGTGCTTCCGCAGCGCCCGCCATCCGGAGCCGGGTCCCAGCCATTTGCATCTTTTGCAAGGTCAGGGAACCAGAACCATGACTCTCCTTCATAAGCTGGCGGAATTGCATCGGGTGGAGCGTTGGGAGGTCGTGGCGGAATTTCGCCCGGCACCAATGGCCGCCTCCAGCCCTGGCCGGCTGCAGAGGTGCCTCGCTGCGGAGGTCCCGGGTCCGGGGCGGGGCTCGTGTCCGAACGCGATGAACTCCGATCCTGGGGCGGCGGTGGGGAAGCTGATGGTGGCCGCGGTGGCGAAGCAATGCCAAGGCCGGATGCCGGATTGCCCAGCAACCGAGCCAATTGGTCCTGTGACAGGAGCAACCGGGAGCCCTCCGGCTGGTCGCCTGTCGGTTTTGCACCATCGCACTGCACGGGGGCTCCGAGTTGCGAGTCGCAGGACTCTTCCTGGGCGGAGTCCTGGGCATGGCTGTTCTGCCGTTTGGGATTTGTTGCCCAGTCGATGCAGGCCATGGTTTGTTCGTACTGGCTGATGGTCATGTACCCGTCGATTTTGACCCACCCGCGGTAGGGGCGACGGAAGGAGATGCCTTGTTTGGCAAGCCGCTGGGATTCTGAGGGTTTTTGCCCGTCCGGATCGAGCAGGGCCAGTGCCCGAATGCCCAAGTGCCGCAGGAAATATGGTCCCTCAACCTCGGCATGTTCAGTGAGGGTGGCCTCCAAGGACCGGGCCTGTCCGGCCTCGATCGTTCCTGACTTCTCCAGCCGGACTGCCTGGTCAACGAAACTGGAAACCACCAACGCCTGTTCGGCGGAGATCAGGCCCGAAAAGAGCGCGGATCCAAGCACGGGCTGGCTGGGCTCGGTTACCACCAGCGTCAACGGGTCCGTGGACGGCAGGAACCGGTCCGCCAGCCGGAGCCGGTTGCTGGCCTCGACCCGGCTGATATTCAGCGAAGAACTCACGAAGTCAACGGGTTTTTGAGGCCCTGCCGCCTGATACCGTCCGGCAGAAACACGATCGGCAAGGTCTCCTGCCGAGTCAACCATGAGCCCCTGAAGGAAGTGGTTCAAATGCTCCAGGGTCTGCGCCCAGGCGGCGGCTTCATCGTCACTCAGCGATGCCAGGTCAAGGCCCATGGCCGTGGACAGCAAAGTGGAGGGGCCCGGTGTGACCGTGGCAGCCCTGACGAGTGATTCGGCAAGGTCCACCAGCCGGTGGAGGTGTTCACCAGCTACCCTGCCGCCCTGTGTGGAACCGGGATGCCCCGGCCCCTTTGCCGTCGTTTCCATACATCAAACACTACGCGAAGGGTCAGACATTGTACGTCGAAAAACCAAAGATGAGGATAACTCTAGTAAGTGATCGAACTGTGGAGGAATTATTCGGTAAAAACAACCTCTCATCAGCCAGAAATTGCGATTGTTAGCGGGTAAACGGGCCGATCGAGACTATTTTCGAAGGCCGTCAAGGGTCATGGCGAGTACGTCGTCTGCCAGCTTCGCCGCGGATAGACTGCCTCCTGGTTTGTACCACTCAACGATGGAATTGACAGTGCCGAAGAGCAGCCGTGTGACGGTGGCGGCAGCAATGTCGTCCCGCAGGGAACCGTCCGATTGTGCCGCGGAAACCAGCCCGGTGATAGTACGGTCGAAAGCACGGCGCCGTGAGAGCGCCTCCCGTTCCATGTCCGTGTTCCCGCGCAGGCGCAGTAGGAGTGTGACGAAAGGCAGCCGCCCCACCAGCACCGCCACGGTCTGCCTGAGCACAAACTCAAGGCGGGAATCGGGCGTTCCGGTGGTGGCGCCGTCGAGCATTAAAACGCCTTCGAGGCCGCCCAGGGCTTCCTCCAGTGCGAGCCGCAGCAGTTCCTCCTTGGATGGCACATGGTGGTAGATGGCTGACTTCGAGATGCCCAGCTTTCCAGCGAGAACGCCCATCGAGGTGGCCTCGTAGCCGTGTAGGTTGAACACTTCCACGGCAATCCGCAGCACCGATTGCTGGTCGTAACCGGGCCGGCCGCGCCTGGCGGCGGGGGTTTGTGCAGCGGCTGGGGGAGTGTTGGCCATGGTCCCTAGTTTCTCACGGGGTCGCTCGGGGCCGCACGGGACCTGTCCTGGTGGCCCTTGCCGGGGAAATCACCGGTGGACTGTTGTCATAGATGCGGCGCAACGTGCCATTGGAATGTGCCAGTGAGCCGGGTTCGGCGACGTCGATGGTACAGGAGATACCAATGTGGCTTTTGACCTGCGTGCGCAGGCGGTCCCGGGTAGCAGGCTGGAAAGGTGGTTGGTGCGGTAGTAGATGACTGGCAGTGACTCCTTGGTCGGCGAGGTGAACACCAGCTCACCCGTCTGCCCGCCTGCCAGCACCGTGGGATGGTCTGGCTGCGGTCACGGAATTTAGCCACCGCAGCGAGCCGTCGACCGGTGCTCGTTGGTGCCAGGAAATTAATGTCCACGCCGGATGCCGCCTACCACCAGTCCTGTCTGGCCCCGATTGATGCCTTGTCGGTCTACGACGGCCGGGACACAGACCCCGTTGTGAGTGTCGTCGATGACAGCACAGCCCTTATCGCAACGACAGGCTGCACTGAGGCAATTGTTCAGCTGACGAGCTCCCTGACGGATACGCCTCCTCCAGCGGATGATTCGTGGCAGGTTCAGGAAGCAGTGAGCATCAGCATTGGCACTCCCCTCCATATTTGGGGACCCACTGTTGGTTTCGTCCGACGAGATGATGACAGTCCATGGTTCCTGGAACCCAGAAAGCCCGGACCTCACCGGGTCCGGGTCTGGCCCGGGACCCGCATTCGCCCACGAAGGACTGTACGGGACGACGGGTTCGGTGTGGGCGCATAACCCGGGCCGCATCGTTTGCCGAGTCCTGCCATTCGTTCGTTGACTGACCATGAACCGGGCTATATCCTGAACGAACGGTCGGTAATTAATTTTGCGACTGTCGAAGGGCACTGTGCCGAAGGAGAAACCATGGCAAACGACCAACAACTTCAGGACGCCGCCGGGCAGGCCAACTTTGATGCGATCATCGCCAAGGACTCCCGCATTGAACCGACGGATTGGATGCCGGAGGACTACCGTCATGCGCTGGTGCGGCAAATGTCCCAGCACGCACATTCGGAGATCATTGGCATGCAGCCGGAAGCGAACTGGATCACCCGCGCCCCGAGCCTGAAACGCAAGGCCATCCTCATGGCGAAGGTGCAGGACGAGGCCGGGCACGGGCTGTACCTGTATTCGTCCACGGAAACGCTCGGCACCACCCGAGACGCCATGACGGAACAACTGTTGGCCGGGAAGGCCCGGTACTCCTCCATTTTCAACTATCCGGCCGTGACGTGGGCCGACATGGGCGCCATCGGCTGGATGGTGGACGGCGCGGCCATCACGAACCAAGTCCCGCTGTGCAGGGCGTCGTACGCGCCGTATGCCCGCGCGATGATCCGGATCTGCAAAGAGGAATCCTTCCACCAGCGGCAGGGGTTTGAGATCCTGTTGGAGCTCTCTCACGGGACCCCCCAACAGAAGGCGATGGCGCAGGACGCGGTCAACCGCTGGTACGCCCCGTCGCTGATGATGTTCGGTCCGCCGGACTCGGATTCGCCAAACTCGAGCAAGTCCATGGCCTGGAACATCAAGCGTTTCAGCAACGACGAACTCCGCAACCGCTTTGTGGGCATGCTCGCCGAACAGGCCAAAGTACTCGAACTGGACCTCCCCGACCCCGATGTCCGCTTCAACGAGGACACTGGAAAATGGGAACATGGCCCCCTCGACTGGGAAGAGTTCAAGGAAGTCCTGGCCGGCCGCGGCCCCTGCAACACCCAGCGCATGGAGCGCCGCCGCGCCGCGCATGACGACGGAGCCTGGGTGCGTGAGGCGGCCGCAGCCTACGCCGCGAAACAGTCCGCGGCACAAGCGCAAGCCGAAGGGGAGGCTGCGTAGCCATGAGTCCTGAAGCTGAAGGTACGACGCCGGATCCCGCCCGGGGTGCCCCGCCCTGGCCTTTGTGGGAGGTCTTCGTCCGCTCGAACCGGGGGCTGAGTCACGTCCACGCCGGTTCGCTGCACGCGCCGGACGCCACCATGGCGCTGCGCAACGCCCGCGACCTCTACACCCGGCGCAACGAAGGCGTGTCCATCTGGGTGGTTCCCTCCGACGCCATTGCCGCCTCCGACCCTGACGCCAAGGGCTCCTTCTTCGAATCCCCGCAGGGCAAGGACTACCGGCACGCCACGTACTACGTGAAAAGCGAAGGGGTGAAACACCTGTGATCCCCACCGGCTCCCCTCACTCGCAAGCTCGCGACGGGTCCCGCGCCGGCGTGGGCCCATCCACCGGCTCCCCTCACTCGCAAGTCCCCAGCAGCTCCCCTCGCTCGCAAGCTCGCGATGGGGCCCGCGCTGCTGTGGGCCCCCGCGACGGGTCCCGCGCCGGCGTGGGCCCATCCACCGGCTCCCAGTCGGATGCGGCACACCACCGCAACCCCACGCCCTACTCGCAGGGTGACAGTGCCGCCTCGGCCACCAGGATCACACCGGGCAACGCTCTACGACCTGAAGACATTGCGCTCGCGGCCGCCGAAGGGACGGCCAAGCCAAGCCCGGAAGTGGCCGAATACGCGCTCCGGTTGGGGGACGACGCGCTGATCCTGGCCCAGCGCCTGGGCCATTGGATCTCCCGCGGCCCCGAACTGGAAGAAGACGTGGCGCTAGGCAACATCGCGTTGGACCAACTGGGCCACGCACGCTCCTTCCTGAGCTATGCCGGCGCCGCCTGGGGCAAGACAGAGGACGATCTGGCTTACTTCCGCAGCGAACCAGAATTCCGTTCCGCGCATCTCTTTGAACAACCCAACGGCGACTTTGCCGCCACGATCGCCCGCCAGTTCATCGCCGCCAGTTACCAATTCCTTCTCTACCGGGAACTGAGCCGTTCCAGTGACCCGATGCTGGCAGCCATCGCAGCGAAGGCTGTGAAGGAAGTCGCCTACCACCTTGACCACAGCACGCAATGGGTGCTGCGCCTGGCCGGCGGGACTGAGGAATCCCGACGCCGCATGATCGCGGGGCTGGAGAACATGTGGCCGTATGTCGGCGAGCTCTTCGAGGACGATCCGCTGGCAGCGCAAGTGGGGGACAACGGCGTCGTGCCTTCCAGTCTGAAGAATGAATTTGACCAAAGCACCGGGGCGGTTCTAGCGCAGGCGGAGCTGGAAGTACCCACCTATCCCATGGCCACCGGCGGGGGCCGTCACGGGCGGCACTCGGAACACTTGGGGTACCTGCTGGCGGAAATGCAGGTCCTGGCGCGCGAATTTCCCGGGGCAAGCTGGTGAGCGTCGTGACTGAAACGAACAGGGCCAGAACCGGAATCTCGGAGCAGGAAGCTTGGGATATTGCCGCATCTGTTTGCGACCCCGAACTGCCCGTCCTAACCATCGCAGACCTCGGCATCCTGCGCGCGGTCGAGATCAGCCCGGCGGAGGATGGCAGCGAACCGGTGGTCCGGGTGACCATCACACCGACGTACTCGGGCTGCCCCGCCATGGACACCATCCGCACCGACGTGCACGCGGCCTTCGAGAGGGCTGGCCTGCCGCAAGTTGAAGTGGTGACGGTGTTGGCCCCTGCCTGGACCACCGACTGGATGAGTGCCGAGGGCAGGGCCAAGCTGGAAGCGTTCGGAATTGCCCCGCCCAGCGGGAATTCTCCAGCGGGAGGGCACAGCGGCCCGGTCCGGCTGGCTCTGCAGGTGAAATGTCCACAGTGCCAGTCGCTGAACACGCGGGAGTTGTCCCGGTTCGGTTCCACATCGTGCAAGGCGCTCTACGTGTGCGGGGACTGCAAGGAACCGTTCGACTACTTCAAGGTGCTCTGATGAGCGTCCCCGTCAATGCCGCGGCCCGGCGCAGGGTGTCGTTCCACAAGCTCACCGTGTCCGAGGTGTGGAGGCTGACGGAGGACGCCATCGAGGTCACCTTCGACGTGCCTGCCCGGTTGGCCGGCTTCTACGACTACCTTCCGGGGCAGTACGTGGCGCTGCGCCTGAAGATGCCGGATCCCGACGGGGTACTCCGCGAACTGCGCCGCAGCTACTCACTATGCGCCGTGCCCGTGCAGTTCCCCGACGGCAGCTCAGAATTGAAAGTTGCCATCAAGCGGGACATCGGCGGCGAATTCTCCACCTGGGCCAATGCAGAGCTGGCCGCCGGGGCAGTCATGGAAGTCATGAGCCCGCAGGGCGCGTTCATCTCCCGGCATTCCGGAGACGCGCCCCCGCCGGACCCTGCGCTGAACGTGCTCAACAGCATGAACCACCCTGAAGAGCTGGCCCGCAAGGCCGGAACGTATGTGGCTATCGCCGCAGGCTCCGGCATCACGCCCGTGATGGCCCTGGCAAAGTCGCTCCTGGCCGGAAATGCAGGCACCCGTCTTGATCTGGTCTATGCCAACAAGGCTGCCATGGACGTCATGTTCCTGGAGGAGCTGGCCGATCTCAAGGACAGATACCCGCAACGCTTCGCCCTCCACCATGTGCTCTCCCGCGAACAACGCATTTCCCCGCTACTCAGTGGGCGGCTGGATGCGTCGAAGCTGGAGGTGCTGCTGGGCAAGGCCATCCACGCGGACGACGTCGACGAATGGTTTCTGTGCGGCCCCTTCGAACTGGTCCAACTGTGCCGGGACGTGCTGGAAGCCCGCGGCGTACCGCGGGATAACGTCCGTTTTGAGCTGTTCACCACCGGCCTCCCAGACCATCCGGAAGGGCAGCGAGGACGTCCCGTCCTGATTGATGCCTCTGAGGCAACGTGGAAGCTCACGTTCACCCTGGACGGACTCAGGGCTGACATTCTCAGCCCCGTCCACGCCCGCGAAACCGTTCTGAACGCTGCCCTGCGCGTTCGCCCCGATGTGCCGTTCGCGTGCGCAGGCGGGGTATGCGGCACGTGCCGGGCCAAGCTCGTCTCAGGCGATGTCCACATGGATGAAAACTACGCGCTCGAACCGGAAGAACTGGAAGCGGGCTACATCCTCACCTGCCAGTCCCACCCCACCACGCCGGAGGTCAAGGTTGACTACGACGGCTAGGGCCCAACCAACCGCTGCCACCCACCGCAAGGAGTCACCGTGATTGAGCTGTCCAGCAACAACGGCGTTGCCGAGATCGTGCTGAACGCCCCGGAAAAGCTGAACTCGCTCAACGAGGCTGGGCTGGTCGAGCTGGATGCCGCGTACGATGACGCTGCTGCCGCCGCCTCCGCAGGTACCGTCCGGGCACTGCTCCTCAGGGGGGAGGGACGGGCGTTTTGTGCGGGCCGCGACATTGCCGGGGTGGACGGCGCCAACGACGATGCGCGCGGTTACCTTGAAGGGCTGCTGACGCCGCTGCTACAAAAGATGGCAGCATTTCCGGCACCGACGTTTGCCGCAGCGCAAGGTGCCTGCCTTGGTGTGGGGTTGGGGCTGCTGATCGCCACGGACGTGGTGTATGTGGCGGAGAATGCCAAGTTTGGTTCGCCGTTTGGCAACCTTGGCGCCACGCTGGATTCCGGCGGGCACTGGCTGTTTACCGAAACGCTCGGTGCACACCGCACCCTTGACCTTGTTTACTCCTCTGATTTGATCAGCGGAGCCGAAGCCGTGGCTGCCGGGATGTTTAGCCGTTCCATGCTGGCAGAGGACCTGTTGGACTTCACCCGGGCTGCGGCAGCCAAGGCTGCCGGAGGCCCCACGCTCGCCTTCAACGCCAGCAAGACCCTGGTGGCAGGGATCCGCAGGGAGAGGCTGGGACTGTGGGACGCCGTCGTACTTGAGAATGAAGCGCAGGTGGCGCTGTCGGCCACGGCCGACTACGCGGAAGGCTTCGCCGCCTTCACCGCGAAGCGGAAGCCCACGTTTACGGGGAAGTGACAGCCCCGGCGGTGCGACGGCGGGCGATGAATGGCCACGCGATCGTCAGCGCGCCGAGAAGGGCGAGGACGAGTGCTTCGCCGGGGAAGTCGAATACCCGCAGGATGATGGCTGCGGCCAAATACGGCAGGGCGGCCCATTTGAGCGGTGTGTGCTTCAGCCGGCTGCCCCAGGCAAAGAGCATGAGCGCGAAGTAAACGCTCAGCTCGAAGCGCGCGGACCATTCGACGAAGAAAAACATCGCGGCCACCACGACAAGGACGCCTGCGGCAGAGATGCTTTGGCGGCGGGCTTCGGTCCCCTTCGTGAGGGACAGTGGCAGCCACACAAGCGCGGCGCAGATGGCCGGGATCAGCGGGGTCATGACAAACACGGGCATGCTGATGGTGGCGGGGTTTCCTGAACCAAGCAAAAGCAGCAACGCCGAGAGTAGTGCACCGAGGCCGGCGGCCATGAAGACCAGCCGGTTCACCGCGGGTGCTTCTTGGGCCGCGATGGCGGATGGGTCAGTAACTGGCTGGTCAGCGGGGAGAGACGTCATGGTTCAATCGTCGCAGGTTAATGCTGCGCACAATTTCAGCCGCCTTGTCAGGTGTGCTTTTGTCCCGCTAATGGTGGTCTGTCAATCCCGATGGAACACGATGTTCAGCACGTTGCCGTCCGGAGCGCGGACGAAGAACCTGCGAACACCCCATGGTTCCGTAGTTAGTGGCAGCACAATCTCGTAGCCGAGTTTTTGGGCTTCTGCGTAGGCTGCCTCAACGTCGTCCGTATGGACGGAGATCACTGCGTCTTCGGCTGCGGTGGCGTCGCCAGTGACGAGTTGGACGTTGACCCCAGTGTCAGGCGAGGTGTACCGGGCCACCCAACCCATGTTGAACTCCTCGGTGCTCAGCCCAAGAAAATCCGTGTAAAAGCTCTTCGCCGCCTCAATGTCAGCCACTCGAAGGTTGGCCGTAATGCGTTTAGCGCGCATGTAATTCCCCTGCCTTCAATCAATTTTGATGATGGTCCTGTAGGTGCCGTGAAGTGTTCATCTGCCGCGGCAGATCCAGTCAGTGGTTCAGTTCAGCAGCGGCGAGTTGTTCGACGACGTCGCAGAGCAACCAGCCACGCTCGCGTGCGAGTTCAACGAGGGAAAGCAGATCGCCGCCCTGGTGGATGATCCGGGCAAGGCTATGGCGGTGAGAAAGTTACGGTAGGCATCATGCAGTGCGGTGGTATCCACGGTGGACTCCAATCCTATAAAACTCCCAAACCCAACTTTGCCCCTGTGCCATCGGCCAGTCAAGAAATCGTTGAAGTCACCGCGGGCAGGTGTGTGAAGGGGGCCAGCCGCCGGCACACCGGTGGTTAGTTGGGTCGTAGGTCGGCAATGGCCGGCGTCGTTTCGACTGCCATCCCCAGCTGGCCGCGCGTCACCAAAGCAACGGCCTCCGCGGCCAATATGATGCCGAGCCCCCACCAGTTGGTGGTCTCGACCAAGGAGCCGGGGAACGCTACTATCAGGATCCCCAGGGGGCCGTTGATAGAGGCGTGAGCCAAAATCGCAGCAAGACCGCCGCCCAGGAAGACGATCCCGAGGAGTTGGACTTGATAGAGCATCAGGGCTCCGGCCAAGCTCTCGCTCGTGAACGAGTCCAGTGTGCCTGGCAGAAACAGCACGTCGATCAGCAGAAGTGCGGGAATACCAAGCCGGGCTATGACCCACCACAGCAGCCCGATACGAAGGCTGGTGACGTTCGCCCAAAAGTGTCTGACGTCCGGCTGGCCGTCCGTGACACGAACAAGGATGAGTTCCGCAGCGGCCGGGCCGAGAATGCCGAGAGGATTCACCAGAGCCACCACTTGAATGGAGCCTGGCCAGCCGACCAGGTTCATTGGTGGTCTGACGGTCGGCATTCGCCGAGGGTGGCCTCGTCTTTTGTGAGTGCGGTAGCCTCGATTGAAATCGATACTCGAGGGAGAGCAATGAAACGTTTATCACTTCCAGTTGTTGCCGCGGCGGGCGTCGCAGTTCTTCTACTGGGCGGCTGTTCCGGACAGACCGGGCCCGCAGAACAGACGGCACCCTCCGAACAGGTTGAGCTCAAGGCGTTGGACCGCCCCGCCACGGCTGAGGACACGCTGCCGGCCATGGTCAAATTGCCAGAGGATGTGAACGTTGAAACCACGCGCCTTCTCGTCACCCATGAAGGCGTGCAGTACTTCGCAACTGAAAGCGATGACTCGACAAAGGCCTGCCTGGCAGTGGTTCCTGTGGGAGGCAACGACGGTTGGATTACCGGGTGCAATGGTGGAAACAACAATGGTGAGATCATCATGGTTTCAGGACACGAGGGTGCGCTGCCCACGAAGTTGGTCTCGGATGGATTTGACTCCGGAACGCTGGAATCAAGTGGCTGGATCAAGATCGCGGACAACATCCTTGTCTCTGATCTGTAGCGGTTAAGTTCCGTCGCCGCCCACAGGGGCAGAAACAGCCAGCAATCAGTTCAGCATGCGGGTGCCTTCCGGCAGGGCGCCGTTGTTCATGAGCGCCGTGGCGGCGTCGGCCATGGCGGTCAAGGAAACCCGCTGCATCCACGGCCCATAGGAAATGCGCGCCACACCCAATTCCTGAAGCTTCGCCGGAGCCAGGGACCCCGGCACTCCCATGACGCTGACCAGCCCGCGCCCAATGCCTGCCACGAGAGCCGTCACCGTTGGCTCATCCAGCTTGCCCGGGACAAAGATGCAGTCAGCCCCCACCTCCAGATACGCACGGCCACGTTCGACGGCGGCCTCGAGTATCTCGCGCGGCTCGCGGCCCGCTCCGCGCAGGAAAGCATCGGTGCGGGCGTTGAGCACAAAATCAATCCCCTCTGCAGCTCCGGCGTCCGCCGCCAGTTTCATGCGGGCAACGGCTTCCGGGAGCGGCAGCATCTGGTCCTCGATGTTGGCGCCGACAATCCCGACCCCGACCGCCTTGCGGATGGTCTCACCCGGGCTTCCGTAACCGCGTTCCAGATCAGCAGTGACCGGCAAAACCGTTACTGCTGCGATCCGGCCAACCGCCTCAATCATGGTGGCAGCGGGGATATGCTCACCGTCCTCGTATCCATAGGCTGCGGCAATGGAATGGCTGGCCGTGGCCAGGGCCGTGGTGCCGGGAAGCTCGGCGACCACCTTGGCGCTGACTGCATCCCACACATTGGCCAGCTGAAGGATGTCCGGGGCATGGTGGAGACGGAGAAGTTCAGTTGCCTTGGCTGCGGTGTCCATGGATTCAGCGTAGCTCCGCCACCGCGGTTCCAACAGGGCAGTTCCAACAGGGTTGCGCCGGCGGGGAACGGGCGGGCCAGCGGGCGGCCGGCTACCGGTTGTCCACGTCCTCAAAGATCAAAAATGTCTGCGTGTCCAGCACCCCGGCCATGGATTGGAGCTGGTCGAAGACCACCCGGCGCAGTCCCTGGTTGTCCTCGGCCCGCACCAGCAAAATCACGTCAAAGTCGCCACCGACCAGCGCAATGTGGGCCACCTCGGGGATGGCCCGTAGTTCCTCACGCAGTTCCCGCCACGAGTGCTGGCTGACCTTCAGCGTCACATAGGCGGAGGATTTCAGCCCCGCCTTCACCGGATCCACCAGTGCCGTGAACTTCGTCAGCACGCCGCTGGAGGTGAGTTTGGAAATCCGGGCGTACGCGTGAGCGCGGGAGATGTGCACGTTCTCGGCCACGACACTGACAGACATCCGGCCATCGCGGGTGAGCTCGGCAATGATCCGCCGGTCCACCTCGTCCAGCGGCTCGGGAAGATGCTCTTCCATGATGCTCCTTCACATGCCGGGATGACGGAGGCCGGGAAGGCCCGACGCCGGGAACAACTTGGGCGGCCAACGCGCCTACGGTCGTGGTTGTGTCTTCCAGAGTATGGAGAATCGACGCAAAATTCCAGTGTTTTCAAGAGTTATGGCGACGTTCCGCAAGAAAACACATACTGAGGTTAGCGGAACATCTTTGTTGCTGTAGGGAATCGGTGGGCCTGTTTCACTTCTGGCCGTCCTGCCGCCCGTTGGAAGGAATGAGTGTTCAATGACGAACCATCCGGAATTCCTGGACCACCCGGGAAATGCTGCACTGTTGGCCGGACGCCAAGGCGAGTACCTGCTGCCATCTGCCATCCCCGTCCAGCTGATAAACGAGGAAGGAACTGCCCGCACGGGCGGAAAGTACAAGCAAAACTACCCTCTGCCCGACGCGCCAACACTGTTGGAAGGGTACGGCCAGCTGGTGCTGGGTCGGCGGATCAACGAACAGGCCGGTGCTTTGGTGCGGCAGGGGCGGATGGCGGTGTATCCGTCGTCGTTCGGGCAGGAAGCCTGCCAAGTGGCGGCCTACATGACTTTGCGCCGCAACGACTGGCTGTTCGGCACGTACCGGGACACCGTGGCCATCATGGGCCGCGGCGTCAAGCCCATGGAGGCCTTTGAATCCCTGCGCGGGGACTGGCACAGCGGTTTCGACCCCTACGAATACAACACGGCCCTGCCCACCACTTCGCTGGCCACGCAGCTGCCGCACGCCGTCGGGGTGGCGCACGCGGCCAAGCTGCGCGGCGAGGACACCGTGGTGCTGGCACTGTGCGGCGACGGGGCCACGAGCGAGGGCGACTTCCACGTGGCGTTGAACTTCGCCGCCGTGTTCCACGTGCCGGTCGTCTTCCTGATCCAAAACAACCAGTACGCCATCTCGGTTCCCCTCATCCACCAGTCCGTGGCGCCGTCGTTGGCACACAAGGCGATTGGCTACGGCATGCCGGGGGAGCGCGTGGACGGCAACGACCTGGCCGCCCTGCTTGCGGTGGTGGGCAGTGCCGTGGAACGGGCGCGCAACGGCGGCGGCCCCGCGCTCATTGAGGCGCACACGTACCGGATGGAATCGCACACCAACGCCGACGACGCCACGCGCTACCGCTCCTCGGTGGAAGTGGCGCAATGGGTGCCCAAGGATCCGCTGCTGCGCCTGAAGAAATACCTGCACGACGCCGGACACCTGGCTTCCGCGGACACCGAACGTTTCGCCGTGGCTGCCGATGTCGTGGCCAAGACACTGCGCGATGGGATGAACACGAAGAGCACTCCTGATCCGCTGGACATGTTCAGATACGTTTACAGGGAGCCAACCTCCCAGCTGCGCGAGCAAAGTGCCATGTTGGCCGCGGAACTTGCCGCGGCGCAGCAAGGAGGGGCGTCATGACTGCCACGGCGGTGAATGAAGCCGAGCTTGTTGGAGTCCAGCAGCTGACCTTCGCCAAGGCCCTGACGCTGGCCATGAGCGATGCCATGGCCGCCGATACCTCGGTGATGGTCTTTGGCGAAGATGTGGGAACGCTTGGCGGGGTGTTCCGCGTGACGGATGGGCTGAAGACAAGGTTCGGTGAGGAACGCTGCTTTGACACGCCGCTGGCCGAATCAGGCATTGTGGGGATGGCCGTAGGCATGGCGATCAACGGCATGCGCCCAGTGGTGGAGTTGCAGTTCGATGCCTTCGCCTTCCCGGGGTTTGAACAAATCGTCAGCCATGTGGCCAAGATGGGCAACCGCACGCGGGGAAACATCCGTCTGCCACTGGTCATCCGCATCCCCTACGCAGGAGGTATTGGCGGGGTGGAGCACCACTGTGATTCCTCAGAAGGCTACTACGTCCACACTCCGGGGCTGACGGTCCTCACGCCGTCGAGTGTTGAAGACGCCTACATCCTGCTCCGCGACGCCATCGCCAGCCCTGACCCGGTGGTGTTCATGGAACCGAAGAAGCTGTACTTTTCCAAAGCCACAGTGGACCTCGACGCACTGCGCGCCAGATACACACCCGCTGCGGAGCGCGGCGGAGCCAACGCCGCTCCGTCCAGCATTGGGCACGCCGCCGTCATCCGTGAAGGCACCGACGCAACACTCATCGCCTACGGCCCGTCCGTGGCTCCGGCGCTCGCAGCCGCGGAAACTGCCGCCACCGAGGGCCGGTCGCTACAGGTTCTCGACGTCCGGTCCCTTGTCCCGTTCGACGACGAAACCATCTGCGCCGCCGTCAGGTCCACCGGGCGGGTGGTGGTCATTGCGGAGGCGCCGGGATTCGCTTCGATGGCCTCCGAGATTGCCGCGCGCATCCAGGAACGCTGCTTCCACTCGCTGGCCGCACCGGTGCTGCGGGTGACGGGGTTCGACATTCCCTACCCAGCCCCGAAGCTGGAACAGCACTATTTGCCGGGCGTCGACAGGATTCTGGATGCCGTGGACAAACTTCAATGGGAGGAATCATGAACAGCCAGGGGCAGGTACAGGCAAACGGACAGGTCTTCTTTTTGCCGGATCTGGGCGAGGGGCTGGTGGAAGCCGAGCTCGTCTCCTGGCTGGTTGCCGTTGGGGACACCGTGCACATTGACCAGCCCATCGCTGAAGTTGAAACGGCCAAATCCGTGGTGGAGGTGCCTTCGCCCTATGAAGGCACGGTGACCATCTTGCACGGTGCCGAGGGAGACTCCCTGGAAGTTGGCAAGCCGCTGATCACCATCGCCACCGCTGGGACGGGGGAGTCGGCGGAGCCTGCGGAGACCGGGGAGCTTGCGGACCAGCCGGCGTCTGAGTCGGCCGCTGAGTCGGCGCCGACTCCGGAGTCAGGCGGGTCCGGAAATGTGCTGGTCGGTTACGGGTCTACAGAACCCTCGGGGCCGGGGCGCAGCCGGCCAGCCGTGCGGCAAGCGCCCCTGGTGGTCTCGCCGCTGGTGCGCAAGCTCGCCCAGGACCACGGCATCGCGCTGTCGGAAATCCACGGATCGGGCAGCGACGGACTGATTCTGCGCTCCGACGTTGAAGCTGTCATGGGCTCGGAACCAGCCGCGGGCTCGGAGACAGATCGGGAGCAGGCGGGGGAGGTGTCCGGCGTCGTCGATCAACGCACGGGACTGACCGTGGTGGGTCGGAGGCCGCTGACGGGCCTGAAGAAGGCGGCCGCAGCGGCGCTGGTGCGCAGCCGGAGGGAGATTCCCGACGCCACCGTCTGGGTGGACGTGGACGCGACGCTCCTGGTGGAACTGCGTCGGGGGATGAAGGCGAAGGGTGTGGCGCCGAGCCTGCTTGCCTTCATTGCGCGGTTCGCGGTCGCGGGCCTGGGTCGGTTCCCGGAACTGAACATGCAGCTGGTGAGCGGTGACGGGCAGGACTCGCTGGTGGAATTTGCCGGCATCAACCTGGGCTTTGCCACGCAGACCGAGCGCGGACTGGTGGTGCCGGTGCTCCGCAATGCGCAGGGACGAACTGCCAGGGAGTTGGGCGAGGCCATCGGCGCGCTCACCGAACGCGCGCTGGGTGCACATTCCGGCCCTGCGGAATTGTCGGGCGGCACGTTCACCATCAACAACTACGGTGTGTTGGGCGTGGACGGCTCGGCCGCCATCATCAACTCTCCGGAAGCGGCGATGCTGGGGCTGGGGCGGATCATGGACAAGCCATGGGTGGTGGACGGGGCGCTGTGCGTGCGCAAAATGACGGAGCTGACGCTCGCGTTCGACCACCGTGTTTGCGACGGAGCCGTCGCTGCCGGGTTCCTGCGCTTCGTGGCCGATGCCATGGAAAACCCGGCGGGTGTGCTGGCCGAACTCTAGGCTAGGGGCACGGGGACAACGAGGACGTGCGGATTCGAAAGGACTCATGGTGGGGCAAGACCGTGACGATTGGCAGGCGTTGGGCGGGGGAAGTTTCGTGCTGCGCAGCAGTGCGGCCCGGGCACTGGTGAACATTGGGCTCGTGGTGGGATCCGAACGGGCGCTTGTGATTGATACCGGCTGCGGGCCCCGCCACGGCGCCGAGATCCTGGCGGCGGTGCGCGCCGTGACAGCCCTGCCGCTGGTGGTGGTCAACACGCATGCGCACTGGGACCATTTCTTTGGCAACGCCGTCTTCCGGCAGGACGGTGCGAATCCGTCAGCAGCCCAGCACGATGGTGAGAGGCACCGCGGCGGTCCGGACTTCTGGGCGCACGCGGCCGCAGCACGGGTCATCGCTGGGACGGGGGAGTCGCAACGGGTGTTTGTGGGCGGGCCGGAACCTGAAATGGCTGCCGGGGTTGGGGCGGGAACGGAGATTGTGGTGCCATCCCTCTTGGTGGGCGAAAGGCCAGGCGCGGATGGGCGCGTCGAGACGTCCGTAGAACTGGATCTTGGCGGGATCGTCGTGGATTTGTTCACGCTTGGGCGGGGGCATACCGACGGCGATCTCATGGTGGGCGCACCCGGCGTTCTTTTCGCCGGAGACGTATTGGAGGAAGGTGCGCCGCCGTCCTTTGACGATTCCTACCCTGCAGAATGGGTTGCTGTATTGCGGCGCCTGGCAGGCATGGGCGGAAAATACCCCGTCATGATTCCCGGTCACGGACGGCCCGTTGACGCCACGTTTGCCGCAGCGATGGCGGACATTATGGAGACAGGTGGCCCGGGCAAAACAGGTGGGCTCGTGCCGGCAGGCTGAGTGACGGCAGCCCGGAGAACTGCGGGCGTAGTGTTGAGACGGTGAGCAAGAACTCGAAACCAGGCGAATTCAGCCTGTGGTCCATAGCCGTTCCGGCGTTTGGACCATCCTTGCTGTTTGGGGTTGGCGAAGGTGCCATCCTGCCAATCATTCCGCTGAGCGCTCGCGACATGGGATCCTCCTTGGCCGGTGCCGCGCTGGTGGTGGCTTTGATCGGCATCGGATCGCTGGTCAGCAACATTCCGGCGTCGATCATCACAGCCAAATTTGGTGAACGCCGGGGCATGATGGGTGCAGCAGGACTGAGCCTCGTGGCCCTGTTGCTGTGCGTGTTCTCCACGAACCTGTGGCAATTCGGTACCGGTGTGTTTTTGATCGGCGCAGCAGCCGCCGTGTTCAACCTGGCCCGCCAAAGCTACCTGACAGAGGCCGTTCCCGCGTTCCTGCGGGCCCGGGCCATGTCCACGCTGGGAGGCGTGGGGCGGATCGGACTGTTCGCCGGACCTTTCATTGGCGCGTTCGTCATCCACCTGGTGGGCCTGACAGGTGCCTATTGGGTGGCGGCCGTGGCCATAGCCGCAGCCGGAACGTTGGCCGGCTGGCTGCCGGATCTGGTCAGCGACGCCTCCGTTCCCGTCAAGGGCCCTGCCCCGACCATTCGTTCCCTGGTCATGGCGCACCGCAGAGTATTTCTGACGGTTGGCGTCGGGATATTGCTGGTCAGCGCCGTGCGGTCCTCACGGCAGGTGGTGGTGCCGCTGTGGGCCGACAACCTGGGCCTGAGCCCGGCAGCGACGTCGCTGATTTATGGACTCTCAGGGGCTATTGACATGCTCATTTTCTACCCGTCCGGCAGGATCATGGACAAGAAGGGCCGCAGGGCAGTGGCAGTACCCTCCATGGTCCTCATGGGGATCGCACTACTGCTCATTCCGCTGACAACCGGGGCGGCGACGTTGCTGCTGGCCGCCCTGCTCATTGGCTTTGGCAACGGCATCAGCTCGGGGCTCATCATGACGTTGGGTGCTGACTATGCACCTCGCCGCGGCCGGGCCCAGTTCCTGGGCATCTGGCGGTTCTTCTCGGATATTGGAGGTTCCGGCGGCCCCGCCATTCTGGCTGGGCTGACAGCCGTGGTCACCTTGTCATTCGGCATTGCCGCCACAGGATTCCTAGGTTTGGCAGCAGCCGCTGTGCTGGGCTACTGGATCCCGCGCAACAAGGCCACAGTGCAATGAGTGCATTGAAGGCAACGGTCCCGAGGAGGACTCAGGCAAGTCAACAGACTAACGTGAGGAGCGCCGTCGTACGGGCAGGGTCAGAAGCAGCGTGCCGGCAATGGTGAGCCCGTATCCTGCCACCACGATCTGGGCAACCCCTACCAGGAAGTAGCTGACACTGCTGGCACCTCCATTGGCCGAAACATGGCGCAGGACCAAGGTGGCGGCAGCCCCGGCCAGCAGTACGGCAACCACAGCCAGAGCGGTCCAACCCCGCGAGGACGCCCAATGTTGTTTGGAGCCCAGCCACACATTCCACCCCGGGCCGGAACGCAGCACGAGCAGACCGGCAAGCACGCTCCAAAACGCGACGACGAAGAATGCCGCCACGACGTCGGCCGGGCGGTGCCACTGGTTGATCAGCGTCGAAATCCCGGCAATGATGGCGTAGCTTCCACCCATGAAAGCCGCAGCGGGGCGCCAGCGCGGGGAAACCACCAGGAACACGGCGGCCGCCGCACTGGCAGCGAGCGTGCTGTGCCCCGATGGCAGCGAGTTCAGCGCCAGCGTGTTGATGCCAAGAGCGGGCCTGTCCGGCAGCCCAACTTTGATGACCTGTGTGGTGAGGTTCGCGGCAGCCATGGCGATAAGCGCGATTCCAGCCGCCTTCCACCGCCTCCGGGCAAGGGTCACGAACAGCACCACCACGGCGGCAATGACCACTGAGGTCACTGGCAGAAGATCGAGCACCTGCGCGGTCTGGACACCGATCCGCCGGCGGACCACGGCAGCCTCGACCAGAGCTGACTCGTCAATGAACTGGCCAGTGGTGGTTTCAATGAAGAAACGGTAGCTCAGCAGCAATCCGGCCAGGGCGATGAGTGCCGCGCCCAGAAATGGCCAAGCGGCGACGCGCGCGGCAGTGCGGCCGCGGGGCCCGGTTCGGTGATGTGGGGAACTATTTTTCATCGCCTATAGGTTCCCACAGATTCATGGGAGCTTGCTGACGCTCGGGCAATATGGGTTGGGGCTACAGTGAAGGCATGTTTTCACTTCCCTCCCTGGAGCAGCTTGTTGCCGCCGCCCACGTTGTCGCCCTGCCCATGCGGGTAAAGTTCCGGGGCGTGTTGGTCCGTGAAGTCATGATCCTCGAAGGTCCTGCCGGTTGGTGCGAGTTTGGCCCGTTTCTGGAGTACGACGACGAGGAATCCTCCCGCTGGCTGGCCTCGGCCTTGGAGGCTGGCTGGCTGGGGTACCCCGAGCCGGTGCGCAGCCGGGTTTTGGTGAACGCGACGGTTCCTGCCGTGTCCGCCGAGCAGGTTCCAGCCGTGTTGGCTTCCTTTGATGGTCTGGCCACCGTCAAGGTGAAGGTGGCCGAGGCCGGGCAGTCGATGGCTGATGATGCGGCACGGGTTGGGGCTGTGCGACATTTGCTGCCTGATGCGAAAATCCGGGTGGATGCCAATGGTGGTTGGAGTGTTGAGCAGGCCATCGCCGCTCTGCGCATGTTGAACGTATTTGGCCTTGAATATGCCGAGCAGCCTGTGGCCGGCATTGCTGAAATGGCGGCCGTGCGGCGTACGCTGAACGGCTCGGTGCTCATTGCTGCCGATGAGAGTGTCCGCAAAGCCAGCGACCCGCTGGCGGTGGCCCGTGCCGGAGCGGCCGACCTGTTGGTCATCAAGGCAGCGCCGCTGGGAGGGGTCCGTCGTGCACTGGAGATCGTGGCAGAAGCCGGGCTGCCTGCGGTGGTCAGCTCCGCGCTGGATTCCTCCGTGGGGATCAGCACGGGATTGGCACTGGCCGCAGCGCTGCCGGAACTGCCGTACGCGTGCGGTTTGGGCACGGTGTCCCTCATGGCAGGAGACGTGACAACACCGAGCCTGGTCGCCCTCAATGGCGGCATGCACGTGCGTGAGGTGGTGGCAGATCCGGACCTTCTGGCCCACTTTGCCGCTCCGGCGCAACGGCATGACTGGTGGCTGGAGCGCCTGCGCCGCTGCCACGCCTTGCTTCGCCAACCATCCGAATGGTGAGAGCCCATACCCGCTCAACCATTACCTGCGCCGGATGGCTAGAGTAGTTGCGTGACTTTACTAAGCTCGATGGATGCTGCCCGCTATGTTGTGGATGCCTTGGAACGGGCAGGGGTTGGCCATGTGGTGGTGGCGCCCGGCTCCCGTAGCGCCCCTTTGGTGTACGCCCTCGCGGAGGCCGAAGCAGACGGCAGACTCAGCGTCCATGTACGTATTGACGAACGTGTTGCCGGATTTACGGCGCTGGGGCTCGCATTGGGTTCCAATTCCCCCGTTGCAGTGCTCACAACTTCCGGAACTGCTGTGGGGAACCTGATGCCCGCCGTAATGGAAGCCAATCATGCCGGCATACCCTTGATCGTCTTGTCCGCAGACCGCCCCGAGGAGTTGCGCGGCACCGGGGCAAACCAAACAACGCAGCAACTCGATCTCTTTGGCGAGCACGTGCGCTTTGCCACCGACGTGCCCGCCGGCACCGACCCCACAAGCGCCATCTCCACCGCAATGAGCGCCGCCCGAGGACGGCTCGAAGGTATCCCAGCCGGACCCGCACAAGTCAATCTGGCCTTCCGCGACCCGCTGACACCTGCCCTTGACGGTTCAGAATGGGAGCGCCTGCTGCCGGTGGTTGAAGGCTCGGTGGTTGAGGACTCGGCGGTTGAGCCTATCGAAACCACTGGATCTCGCTCCCCAACCGCTCCGCAAGCTCGACCAGCGCAGGCGCTGCCTTCCTCGAGTCACCGGACTGTTGTTGTGGCGGGGCACGGTGCCGGACCCGAGGCTGAGTACTTTGCCCGGCTCCTGGGCCTGCCACTGCTGGCCGAGCCATCTTCCAACGCCCGCTTCGGCCCGAACGCAGTAGGCCCCTACCGATTGCTGCTGGAGCAGTTCGGCCCGGACAGCGCACAACCTATCCAGCGGGTGGTGCTCTTTGGCCGCCCCACCCTGTCGCGGCAGATCAGTGCACTGTTGGCGGATACGTCCTTGGAACGTGCCCTATTCCTTCCCACCCCGGTCCCGTGGTTTGAAGCAGGCCGCCGCACTGAATTGATCCTGACACAGTGGGATCAGCTGATGGGCTTTGCCGGTCGCGGACCCGAAGGCTGGCTGCAGGCTTGGCAGGGAGCATCCGCCAAGGCAGAAGTTGCACTGGACACGGCACTGGACCCGGGACTCAGTGGCGGGGTGCTGACTGGTCCCCGAGTGGCGCGTGCCCTGTGGGCCAGGGCGCAGCAGGATCCGGGGAGCAATCTCATGCTGGGTTCTTCAAACCCGGTCCGCGACGTCGACCTCGCTGGCAGGCCCACAGCTGAGAATCGGGTGGACGTCTACGCGAACCGCGGACTGTCCGGCATTGACGGCACCGTTTCCACAGCGAGCGGACTGGCATTGGCCACGAACAGGCCAACGCGTTTGCTGCTCGGCGATGTGACGTTCCTACATGATTCCGGTGCACTCGCCACCGGCCCTGCCGAACAGCCGGTACAGTTGCAAATCGTCGTACTCAACGACGCAGGCGGGGGGATTTTCTCAGTGCTGGAACATGGCAGGTTGGCGCAGGCACCCAACTACGCCTCCGCCGTCGAACGCTTCTTTGGCACTCCACATACGGTGCAGCTCGCTGCGCTCGCCACAGCCTACGGGTGGGAGCACACGCTGGTGAACACCGCTGCGGAACTGGATGCCGCGCTCGCCGCGCCGGTCCATGGCCGGCACATCATTGAGGTGGCGGCAAGCCGGGCAGGCCTGCGGGAACTGCATGCGCGGATTAGCAAGGCGCTGGCGGTCTAGGACGATTGGGAATCTTGCCAAAAATTGGCGGCGGGGCAGATTAGCCCGCAGGCGACGTCAGGGAGGCCGAGGCCGCCCGCGGCCGATTGGCCGGAAAGTCGCTGAGGATATTATCTGCCCCGCCGTCTAGCCGCGCTACAGCACGCGGCTGAGGAACTCCTGCGTCCTGTGGTGCTGCGGGTTGGCGATGATCTCGCGCGGATTGCCGCTTTCCACCACTTGGCCGGCGTCCATGAACGTCAGCGTGTCACCCACTTCGCGGGCAAAACCGATCTCGTGGGTTACCACAATCATGGTCATGCCCGATTTGGCAAGGTTTTTCATGACTTCCAAAACGTCACCCACCAGCTCGGGGTCCAAGGCTGAGGTGGGCTCATCAAAGAGCATGAGCTCCGGCTCCATGGCCAAGGCCCGGGCAATGGCAACGCGTTGCTGTTGCCCACCGGAAAGCTGCGCCGGGTAGTAGTTTGTACGGTCGGACAAACCGACCATTTCCAGTAGTTCGTGCGCCTTCAATTTGGCGGCCGTCTTGGACTGGTGCTTGACCTGCGTGGGCGCCTCAATGACGTTCTGCAGGGCAGTTTTGTGCGGGAACAGGTTGAAGCGTTGGAACACCATCCCGATCTCTCGGCGCTGGGCGGCAATTTGCTTGCTGCTCAGGTCGTGGAGGCGCCCGTTGCGTTCACGGTAGCCAATGAGTGCATCGTGAACGTAGATCCGCCCGGCGCTGATGGTTTCCAGCAGGTTGATGCAGCGCAGCAATGTCGACTTGCCCGAACCGGATGGGCCGATGATGACGGAGACCTCGCCGGGGTTGACCTGCAGGTCTATGCCCTGCAGGACATGGTGGTCGCCGAAGAACTTGTGCACGTTCTCAATCGAGACCAACGGCTTGACAGCAGCGCCTTGCTTCTGGGAAGTTGCCGAAGTTTCTGTCATGGCTGCTGGCCTTTCACGGTCCCGCTGGAATTGGGTATGCCCCCGGCATGCGCGGCCGCAGCTGCGGCGGTTGCCTTGACGGGTTTGTGCGTGATGTTGTCAACGCCCTTGCCGTAGTACCGCTCGATGTAAAACTGTCCCACCATCAACAATGACGTAATCACCAAGTACCAGATGGCGGCCACGATCAGCAGGGGGATGGGCAGGTACGTGCGGTTGGCAATGGTGTTCGTGACGAACGTCAGGTCCAGAGTGAACGGGATGGCCAAAACCAGTGAGGTTGTTTTGAGCATGCCAATGGTTTCGTTGCCGGTTGGCGGGACAATGACCCGCATCGCCTGTGGCAGGATGATGCGCCACATGATCTTGGAGCGGCGCATGCCCAGTGCTTCCGCAGCTTCCATCTGACCGTTGTCGACGGACTTCAAGCCAGCGCGGAAGATTTCAGCCAGGTATGCAGACTCGTTCAGGCCCAGGCCAACAATGGCACCCACCAATGCAGTGATGATGGTTTGGGTGTCGAAGGAGAGCCATTCGGGCCCGAACGGAACGCCAAGGACGATCTTTGGGTACAGCACGGAGACAAGTCCCCAAAACACCAATTGCGTGTAGACGGGCGTGCCGCGGAAAAACCAGACCCAAGCCCAGGAAACGTATCGGAACAGCGGGTTCTCGGATTGACGCATGAAGGCCAGCAAGATTGCCAACACAATCGCAATGATCATGGACGCAACTGTCAACAGCAGCGTCCAGCCGATGCTCTGCAACACCAAGATGTCAAAGAGGTACTTGCCGACGGTCTCCCAGCGGAAGTTCTTGTTGGTGATAAGGCTCTGGATGACCAAGGCCACGAAGAGCAGTATGACTGCTGCACCAACCCAGCGACCGGGATGACGAACGGGAATTGCCTTGATTAGGTCAAGGCCACCATCCGTGCCAGCTTGCGCCTCACGCACGGTGCGATCACTCAATTGCTTGCCGTCGGATTCAGCACAGCCTTGGCGATTGCGCCTTCATCGTTGTTCCAATCCTTGAGGATCTGGGTGTAGACGCCGTCAGCCATAAGCTTGTTCAGGACTTTTTCAACGACCCCGGCAAAGACGGTGTCATCCTTCGCGATGGCGATGCCCTGCTGAGCCGCGTCATACAGGTCGCCCAGCGTCTCCAGCGAGTCGCCGGTCTTCTGCAGGGCATTCTTAATGATGGGTGAATCGGCGCTCATCGCGTCGATGCTGCCGCTGACAAGGCGTGTGGTCACATCAGTCTGGTTCTTGAGCGAGATAATTTCAATGGCGGGTTTGCCAGCGGCAACACAGGCTTTGGAACGGTCGGAGACATCGGGATCTTCTTCAACTGTTCCGGTCTGGACGCCCACCTTCTTGCCACAGAGGTCGTCCAGGGAGATGCCCTTGGGGTTGCCCTTCTGTACCGCCCAGAGAACGCCAGCATTGAAGTAGCTGACAAAGTTCACGGCCTTGGACCGTTCGGGGGTGATGGTGAAGGAGGAGATGCCCAAGTCGTACTTGGAACCCAGGCTAGGCAGGATCGTGGAGAATTCAGACGTATGCACGTCCACCTTCTTGCCCAAGACGGCGCCAATGGCCTTGGCAAGGTCAACGTCGTAGCCAATGGGAGTCTGGCCGTCGGCCGCCAGGAACTCAGCAGGTTCGTAGGACGTGTCGGAACCAACATCCAAAGTCGCCTTGTCCTTAAGTGCAGCCGGCAGCATGGCAATCAGCGCATCGTCCTTGGCAACGGTGGAAGGATCAAAGGTGGCGCTGCCGCTGCTGCTGTTGGGGGTTACTTCGGCATTGTTGCAACCGGTTAGTGCCATGGCTGAAACAGCAAGAACAGCTGCAATCTGCAGCCCCATTTTGGTTGGATTACGCATTTTTACCCTTTATTTCGTTGTGAGATGCCAGCAATGGAAAATAGTCTATCCTGCAGTGATGTGCATCACGGTAAACAATATTTTGCTATTGAACAACTTTATTGGGTCTTAGGCAAGACTTTGCAAAAGACTGTTGTCTGGAGTTCCAGACGAGAGGAATGCTCTTACGTGTGGGTGTGCAGATTGAGTGCCTGCAGCATGGGGCGAAACTTTGCCCACGTCTCGGCGAGTTCCGCCTCAGGATCGGAAGCCTCAACAATGCCGGCACCTGCATACAGTCGTGCATGGCGGGAGTCTTCCAGGACGGCACCGCGCAAGGCGATGCCCCATTCCCCGTTGCCTGCCCCATCCATCCAACCAACTGGCCCGGCGTAGGGGCCGCGGTCCATCTTCTCCAACTGCAGGATGAGCCGCCCAGCGTCATCACGGGGGGTCCCGCAGACTGCAGCCGTGGGATGCAATGCCTCAACCAAGGCCAGAGAGCTGGGAAGATGACCGTTGGAGCTGGCCAGCTCGGCCGTGACATCAGAGGCCAGATGCCACACGTTGGGCAGCTCGAGAATAAACGGTTCGGGGGGGAAGGAGAGGTCCGAAGCGAAAGGGGTCAATTGGCGAACCAGCGAGCGCACGGCAAAGTCGTGCTCTTGGCGCTGCTTGATCGACCCGCCCAGAACAGTGCTGGCAAAGCCCGTGGAGCCGGCTGGTTCATCCTCACGATCAAGGGTTCCAGCCAACACGCGGGCCTGGGCCGTGGAGCCGTCCACCTTGATCAAAATCTCAGGAGTGGCGCCAACCAAGCCGCGCACTCCGTAGGTCCAACACTCCGAATAAAGATCGAGCAATCGTTGCAGAATTGAAACTCTGCGCACCGGATCATCGAACGTGGCCACCACATCGCGGGCCAAAACGACCTTTTCCAAGCCACCGCGCGCTATCGCAGCCACCCCGGCGGACACTGTGTCCTTCCACTGTGCCTCGGTGAGCGCCCCGGACTGGACGGTGCCTGCGGAGGCGGGGCCCGGCGTCGTACTTATTGCGGAGCCAGCTAGTTCTCTACGCAGGAGGGCCAAGGCGGAATCGGTGGTGGGGGTGGCGCAGTCAAGAGACAGCTGGGTGAGCCATGCAGTGCCGCCGAAGAAGCCGACCACGAGCTCGGGCACAATCAGCACGGACCTAAAGGAGCTGGTTTTGGAGAAGGCAAAGGAGCCAAAAGCCATGGGCCCGGTGCCCGGCATGCGTATGGAGTCGCTGACGTCGGCCCAGAGCAGCAGCTTCCGCCACCACCGTTCGGCGTCAGAGAAGCGGCTGGGGCCGGTGCCTTTGAAAATCGCGATCTGGCCGAGGCCCACCAGGCCTTCACCGCGACGCAGCCAACACAGCGGATCATCGGTGGACAGTGCGCCCAACAAGCTGTCAGCGGAGGACACGTTGAGGCCTGAGAGTGTGGCCGGATCCAGGGCCATGGTCAGGGTGCGCAGCGAATGGGTGCCCAAGGAAGCAGTCATGATGAGTCAAGATTACTCGCCCGGGAGCCAAAGTCCGGCCCCAGCGCGGTGTGATGGCCCACAAGTGGGGTGCAACCGCGCGCGAAGTACAGCAAAGTTTGAGAGACTATGGGGGTGAAGCGTGCATCCTTGGAGAAGCGTCCGGAAGAAATGGCCGCCATGTTTGACGACGTGGCCCCTAAATACGACATTGTCAATGACATTCTGTCCATGGGACAGACGCGTCGTTGGCGTCGCGTTGTGGTTGACGCGGTAGACGCCGCGCCCGGGCAAAAAGTCCTGGATCTGGCCGCCGGCACGGGTACCTCAAGCGAACCGTACGCAGACGCAGGTATCCACGTGGTGGCCTGCGACTTCTCCATAGGCATGCTCAAGGTGGGTAAGCGCCGCCGCCCCGACATTGATTTTGTCGCCGGTGACGCCATGAACCTGCCGTTTGCCGACAACTGCTTTGACGCCTCGACCATTTCCTTCGGCCTGCGCAACGTCATGGATCCGAAGAAGGCCCTGCGCGAGATGCTGCGCGTGACCAAACCCGGTGGCAAGGTTGTGGTGGCGGAGTTTTCACACCCCACGGTGGCCCCGTTCCGCACCGTCTACACCGAATACTTGATGCGTGCGCTGCCGCCCATTGCTCGGACGGTCGCCTCCAACCCGGACGCCTACGTCTATCTGGCCGAGTCCATCCGCGCGTGGCCCAACCAGGACAGTCTGTCCGCCTGGCTGAGCGAATCAGGCTGGCGGGATGTCACCTATCGGAACTTGAGCGGCGGCATTGTGGCCGTCCACCGCGCCACCAAGCCGCTGCCGACCAACTAGCGCCCGCTCCACCAACTAAAGGAACTCCGCACACTGTGAAGGTACTGATCGTGGGGGCCGGCCCTGCCGGATCCACAGCCGCCTACCACCTGGCCACGGCCGGGATCGACGTGACCGTGCTGGAAAAGACCCGCTTCCCGCGAGAAAAAGTCTGCGGTGACGGCCTGACGCCGCGCGCCGTGCGCGAAATGCAGCTCATGGGCCTCCCGCATGACCCCACCGAAGGTTGGCGCCGCAACAAAGGCCTGCGCCTGATCGCCGGCGGCCGGCAAATCGAGGTCCCCTGGCCGGAGCTGAGCAACTTCCCCGACTACGGCCTGATCCGCACCCGCCTGGGCTTCGACGAGGCCCTTGCAGCGCACGCCCGGGCCGCGGGTGCCGTCATCCTCGAGGGCCACTCCGTCTCCACCGCGCTGACGGACGACGCCGGAACCGTCGTGGGTGCCAGGGCGTCGCTTTTGGATGACTCGGGCAGGAAGACGGGTGAGTCCGTGGACTTCTTTGCCGATGTGGTGCTGGCTGCCGATGGTAACTCCACCCGTACTGCTGTCTCCCTGGGGCATGAAAAGCGTGACGACAGGCCGATGGGCGTCGCATACCGCACTTACTTCACCTCCCCGCGCCACGATGACGACTGGATGGAGGGTTGGCTGGAGCTGAACTCGCCGGATGGCAAGGTCCTGCCCGGCTACGGCTGGGTGTTCGGTGTCGGGGACGGCACTTCCAACGTCGGCTTGGGCATTTTGAACTCCTCCAAGGAATTCGGAAAATTGGACTACCGCCAGGTGCTGCGCGATTGGACTGCCGCAATGCCCGCTGAGTGGGGGTTCACGGCCGAAAACCAGGTGGGCCCCATTCGCGGCGCCGCATTGCCCATGGGCTTCAACCGGACGCCGCACTACTCCGCAGGCCTGATGCTGCTGGGCGATGCCGGTGGCATGGTCAGCCCGTTCAACGGCGAAGGTATTTCCTACGCCATGGAATCCGCTCGGTTCGCAGCCGAGTTCATTGTCCGGGCAGCAGGCACCAACTCCGCGTTGGCCGCCAACCACGCACTCTCCGGCTACAGTGACTTTGTCCGCGACGAGTGGGGAAGCCACTTCACCCTGGGACGCGCATTCGCCTCACTCATCGGCAAACCGAGCATCATGAAATTGGCACTGCGCACAGGCATGCCCTTGCCCGTGTTGATGCGGTTCGTGGTGCGCCTGATGGCGAATCTCACGGACAAGAACGAACACGGTTTTGAGGATAGAGTGATTCATTTACTGGAGAAAATGGTTCCCGCCACCGGAAACCAGGACATGTCAGGCATATCCAAGCAACAATCCCTTCCACTAGTTAGTGTTAAGTAGTGACTACTTCTGCGAACCACAGCTGGGCCCCCGCTGGTCAAGGACGCCCTGAATCGCACGACCCCAATCCCAGCACCATGGCCATCGCCACGGAAATGCAACTACCGTCCGGGTTTTCAGCCGTTGCTGACGATCCGGATCTGGGACCCTCCATCGCCATGAGCTTGGCCCGGGTGGAGAAGCGGCTGCGCGAGGCGATTTCCCACTCCGACCCGTTGGCCGATGCGACCAGCCGCCACCTCGTTGAAGCCGGCGGCAAACGGATCCGTCCGCTGCTGGTACTTCTAGCCGCCCACCTCGGGGACCCGAACCGGGACGAAGTGGTGCAGGCTGCCGTCGTGGTTGAACTGACGCACCTGGCCACCCTGTACCACGATGACGTCATGGATTCCGCTCCCTTCCGCCGCGGCGCCCCCACGGCGCACGAGGTTTGGGGCAACACGGTGGCCATTCTGACCGGGGACCTCATCTTTGCCCGCACCTCCATTCTGGTGTCGGAACTCGGCGGGCGGGCGCTGGGCATCCAGGCCCGCACCTTTGAACGCCTGTGCCTGGGCCAGCTGCATGAAACCGTGGGGCCGCGCGACGACGAGGACCCGATTGAGCACTATCTGTCCGTCATTGCAGACAAGACCGGATCGCTCGTGGCCGCGTCGGGGCAACTTGGCGCGATCTTCGCCGGGGTCGACGAGGAAATTCAGGACGTGCTGTTGGAGTACGGTGAAAAGGTGGGCGTGGCGTTCCAGCTGGCCGACGACGTCATTGACGTCACAGGATTGAAGCAGGTGTCCGGGAAGGTGCCCGGCACGGACCTGCGCGAGCGCGTGCCAACCATGCCGGTGCTGTTGCTGCGCAAGGCTGCGGCAGCCGGTGATGCCGAAGCTGCTGCCGTGCTTGCACTTGTTGACGGCGACTTGGACAGTGACGAGTCATTGACAGCCGCCGTGACGGCGCTGCGTGAGCACCCAGTGACCGCTGAATCGTGGGCTGTGGCCCGGGAATGGTCTGCTGCGGCCATTGCAGTGCTGGCACCCATGCCAGAAGGCACCGTAAAGACGGCTCTTGCCTACTTCGCTGAAGCCGTGGTCGACCGCGACCTGTAAGCGGGGCTTGGCCGATTCGCTTCAGCAGGGGCGTGTCGCAGTCAGCTGGTGCGTCCACCCATCCTCGGGAGAAGGAAGGGGCTGGCACCTTCTTCGCTGTTGTTCCAGTGAGTTGGAGTACTCGTGCGGCGTGCTGCGGCTTCGGCCGCGCTGGCCAGTCCGGCGTCCTCAACACTGAGCATCATGCTGCTGTGCTGGAGGTTGAAGAAGCGGATCACAA
>NZ_JAUNVV010000133.1 GCF_030540645.1 Arthrobacter sp. | reverse complement strand
TCCTGCGGCGCAGGACAGAACCGCCCACACTCAAACAATTGAGCCGATTTTACTCTCAAATGCCCTGTGCCCTAGATACAAAACACGGCAAGGTGTTCGCTGGTTCCCAGGACACTTCACGAAACACCTCCCACAACGGGCCCTCCTTGCGAGAAAGTCCATGTTCTCATAAAGTCAGGCCCGACCACTGTGAAACTCCTACCCATTAATTTCCGTATCAACCCTCCTCAGACCGGCTCGGTGGGCTCCTCAGGATGTCGCAAACCAAGATCATTGGCATCCCGGCGCGAGTAGGTCAGGATATGAACAGCAGCCCAGCGCCTGCCTTTGCCGAGCTCCTAGCCTGGCAAGCCTTGGCGGAATTCGTGGAAAGAAGACAATGAGCGGGATTGATGATCTCTTAGCAGAGTCCAATGACCGTTGGTCGCGGGCCAGGAGAAATGTCCAGGATGTCCAGGACCTTGGCTTGAGCCAAGCCTTAAAAACCTACTACATCCGTTATTTCCCTGCCGGAGTGCTTATCCTGGTAGCGGCCGGAACCGGGGTCAGTCTGCTAATTTTCGGCGGCACTCTGTCCCGCTGGACATCGTATCTGGCCTTCGGGTTTGCCCTTGCCGCGGGCGGCACCGTCATAGGCGGGCTGATCTACAACACCAAGAAAGTGTCCTCAGCAGCACGCATACCTCGGGCCGACATACTGTATCCGTTGGAGAGCGAGGAGCGAAAACAGATAAACCGGCAGATCGCCGGAAAATCCCCCATCGACAGAGAACACCTTTCGGTCACCCGGGCTGGCGCCGTCCAGCAACGCAAAAGCTTGGCCACACTCCTGCTACTAATGCCAAGCAACTTGATCTTGTTCACTGCAATAGCGGCGAACTGGGCCGGCCAGGAAGATCCCCTCGTTTGGGTCATGCTGATAGTAGTAGCACTATCGACCGTCGTGATCCTGTTTCTTGTCCGCGACTTTCGGCGAACCGGCCGGTTGCTGACAACCACATCCGAAGAATAAACCCTGCTCAGAACAACATTCACCCTTAGCCCATGGCAACCCAACACCTAGAGATCGCAGACCACCGCCACTAAGCACCGCAATCCATGGGCTGCTGCCGGTCACTTTCAGCGTCACTTTGATGCTACCGGAGGTGCTGGCGAACCCCCTTGTGGCAATCACAGGTTGTCACCGCTGCACCGCGGATTCGGCACGGGCGCTATCGAACATGCTTCGTTTGGACAGCGCGTCGTCGCCCGCGCTCCACACCGTGTGTCAGTCGTCGCTGGTGACGATGCGCCGCCGCGCGCTGAGCAGGTCGATGCCCGGACGGTACGCCACATAGTCTTCAACCGCGTCCAGCACTGCAACAATGTGGGCGCGGTCTGCGGACACCAAGCCCGCACCAACGGCTGCGCGGCGGTGCAGGTCCTGCAGGTCCACCTCCGCAATGGAGACGTCGAAGCGTTTGCGTACTTCGGCGAGCACGGGGCGCAGCACGGACCGCTTCTCCTTCAGGGAATGAATGTCGCCAAACAAGAGGTCAAATTCAATCCAACCGATCCACATTTCCCCAACCTCCTCCGGGTTCCCCGTGACCTTAGAGCTTTTTGCCAGCGTTGATTGATGCGCTCATGAATTCAGCAACGATCTTTTGCGAGATGGACACGTCCAGCACGAACACGCCTTCGTCGTGCGTGTCCAGCCATTCACTCAGAACTTCAAGCTCGGCCAGCGTGCTGATCTTGGCTCCTTCGGCGCCGAGCGCGCGGCCCACGGCAGCGAAGTCCACCTCGTCGATGAGCATCGCGGCAGGGTCAAGGCCTTTGGAAGCGTATTGGTGGAGTTCGGCACCGTAGGCGGAGTCGTTCAGCACCACTATGACACCCCTGCGGGTGGCACGGAGGAACGTTTCAAAGTCCGCCAAGCCCATGAGCCCGCCGCCGTCGCCGGTGACAAAAACGGTGGTGCGGTCCGGGCGGGCTGCAGAGACTCCCGCCGCGGAGCCGAAGCCGAGCCCAATGGACTGGAACGCAGTGCCCACCAGAATCATGGCCTGCGGGTCCGGCACGGAGAGGTACATCGGAGCCCAGCCGATGAAGTGGCCCCCGTCCATGACCAGCGAACGTTCCTTGGGCAGGATATCCTCCAGGGCGGCAACAACCGCCCGGGGGTTCAGACGGCCGTCCAAGCCGAACTCGGCCGGGTTCTCTACCGGTGCCGCAGAACGGAACGACTCGGTGGCAACGTCCGGCACCTGCGAGCGCCATGCGCTGGACTCGTCCACGGCGGGCAACCGTTCGATGAGTGCCTGCAAAGCTGGCCCAAGGTCCGCCCGCAGGTAGTCGGTCACCTGCGCATGGGCCATTTCTGACTCGGGTTCGTTGTCAATGCGGATGACCGTGGTGGCGGAAGCCAAGAGGGTGCCGTAGCGGGATTGGAAGGCGTTCAGTGATGCCCCCACCACCAGCACCACATCGGCCTGCTGGGCAAGTTCCAGCCGGTGGTCGCGGGTGAAGCCTCCTGCGATGCCGAGGTTCCATGAGGAATCGACGATGTTGGTCGCCATAACCGAGGTCATGAACAGGGCACCGAGCCGGTCCCCCAGCTCAAGAAGCGGCGCCTGCGCACCCGCCAGCAGCACGCCCCGCCCGGCCAGCACCAGAGGCCGCTTGGCGCCGCGGAGCAAAGCGGCCACCTCATCCAGTTCAGCGGCTCCGGCTCTCCAGGCAGTTTTCTCCGGGAGCGGCTCCAGCTCAACCTGCTCGGTGAGCGTTGCGGTGGCGTAGTCATAGGGGATGGCAAGAACCACCGGCTGCACTGTCTGTAGGGCCAGGTCGAAGGCCCGGTGCGTCATTGCAACCGCGTTCTCCGGTCCGGCGACCAGCGTGGTGACCCCCACGGCAGCGGATGCCGCCGTCTGGTCGACGTCGAAGGCCCTTCGCCCGGTCGTGGGCGCATCGCCGGTCACCAGCACCAACGGGATGCGGGCCAGCCGCGCTTCGGCGAGGGCGGTATAGGCGTTCGTGAACCCGGCCCCGTACGTTGTTGTCGCGGCACCCACCTTGCCCGTGGCACGGTGGTAGGCGTCCGCCATCGCCACCGTTGCGGCCTCATGCCTGGCCGACGTGAACGGGAACCCTGCGGAGGTGAGGTGGCTGACCAGGTGGGCGTTGCCATTTCCCAACAGCCCGAACAGGTGGTCTGTCCGCTCCGCAATGACGTCGGCCACTGCCGTGGAGACGCTTGCGGCCGCAGCGGAGTCGGCGTTCACAGTGGTGCTCATGGTGTTCCTTCTTTCATGGAATATGTTCTGGCGCAGCAGCGCTAGACGATCGCGGAGATCCCCGTAATGGCACGCCCCGCGATGAGCGTGTTGATTTCGTGCGAGCCTTCATACGTGTAGATGGCCTCGGCGTCGGCGAAGATCTTCGCCATCTTGTAATCGGTGACAATGCCGTTGCCGCCCAGAATGGACCGGCCCATGGACACGGTCTCCCGCATCGCTGCCGTGGTGTGGGCCTTCGCCAACGCCACCTGGGCCATGCTCGGCGACCCACCCTTGTGCTTTTCAGTGACCACTACGTGCGTTCCGGCGGCTTCTGCAGCGTCCTGCAGCGCGGCAATCCGCACCATCATCATCAACGACGACGTCGCGTTGCCCAGCATTTTCACCAGCTGCGCCTGGACCATTTGGAACGCCGCCAGCGGTTTACCGAACTGTTGACGTTCGACGGCGTACGCCCGGGCCACGTCGAAGGCGGCAAGTTGCTGGCCCACGGCCTGCCAGGCGACGGAGATGCGCGAGCCCTGCAGCAGCTTGTTCGTGTCCTCAAAGGAGCTGACCGTGGCAACCCTGTCCCGCTCCTCCACCTTCACATCAGTCAAAACTATATGCGCGTTTTGCACAGTCCGCAGCGCAATCTTGTGCTCGATCTTTGTCCGCTCCACCCCGGGCAGCGACGCGTCGAGGAAGAAGCCGCGCACCTGCCCCGTTTCGGCATCCTTGGCCCAGAGCAGCATGTGCTGGCAAAACGTCCCATTGCCAATCCAGCGCTTGGCGCCGTTGAGCACCCAATGGGTGCCGCCGTCGTCCTCCACCTTCAACGCGGTGGTGACCAGGCCGCCAGCCACGTCGCTGCCGTGATCGGGCTCGGTCAGGGCAAAAGCTCCGGTGGTGCGCAGGGCGACGGCGTCCGGCAGCAGCCGCTCCTGCTGCTCCGCGGAACCAAAGTCGGAGAGCGCCTGCACAAACAAGTCGTGGTGGACCAGGAAAAACGTGGCCAAGGAGGTGTCCACCCGGGTCATTTCCGCCACGACCAGACCCGTGAACAGGTGGCTGAACTGGCGCCGATCCGGGGCGGCCAAGCCCAGCGCCGCAATCTTCGGCAGGAGGTGTGCCGGGAACTCGGCGTCGTTCCACCAGCCGACGGCGTGCGGGGCCACCTCCTCCGCCAGAAATTCGCGCAGCTGCGCCAACTTGGCCTGCTCCGCCGCGCTGAGCAGCGACTCAACGTCATAAAAATCTGCGCTGGGAAGGCTGGCGAGATTCTGTGGGGTGTACTCGCGCCGGCTCACTGGGGTGACATCCGGATGGCACCGTCCAGGCGGATGGTCTCACCGTTGAGCATGGCGTTGGCAACAATGTGCTCCAC